>NZ_JBVVPN010000087.1:0-12901 GCF_055811035.1 Bradyrhizobium sp. MI1.10 | reverse complement strand
CCCCCCCCCCCCCCCCCCCCCCCCCCCCCCCCCCCCCCCCCCCCCCCCCCCCCCCCCCCCCCCGCCCCCGCCCCCCCGCCCCCCCCCCCCCCCCCCCCCCCCCCCCAACCCCCGGCCCGGCGGGGGGGGGGGGGGGGGGGGGGGGGGGGGCGCCGCCCCCCCCCCCCCCCCGAGGCCGAAGCCGTGGCCGGGCGACAGCAGAGTGCCGTTGGTCACGACGTGAGGCCCGAGATGATCGGAGGCCATCAGCTCCAGCGTCTTGCGGCCGATGATCCTGTTGCCGTCGAGCGTGCCACCATTGCGCAGCATCAGCGCGAAACGGGCATAGTCCATGGTGGTGGAGACGAGGCCGCCGCCGCCGGACTCCATGATTGGCTGCTCGAGCATGTTGAACAGCGCGACCTTGTCGCCGGTCCAGGGATCGGCCGCGAACGGCTCGGCGAGCCGGCCGACATTGGCCTCCGCTGTCGCAAAACCGGTCTCGGCCATCTGCAAGGGCGCGAGAATGCGCTCGGAGAGGTAGGTGCCGAGCGACTTGCCGCTGACGATTTCGATGATGCGACCGAGGATGTCGGTGGAGCGGCTGTAGTTGAACTCGTCGCCGGGATGGCAGACCAGCGGGAAGCTCGCCACCAGGGTGGCATGCTCGGCATTGGTGATCTTGCGGCTGCGCACCCGCGACTCCTGGTAGATCTTGTGCACGGGGCCGTCGCCCTGGTGCTCGTAGGTCAGGCCAGAGGTGTGGCGGAGAAGATCCTGCACCGTCATCGGGCGTTTCGGCGGAACCAGTTCCAGCTTGCCGCCGCTGACCACGCCGACCTTTTGATCGGCGAACTCCGGAATGAATTTCGCGACGGGGTCGGCAAGAATCAGGTGGCCGTCCTCGACCAGCGTCATGATGCCGACCGACACGATCGGCTTGGTCATCGAGAAGATGCGGAAGATCGAATCATGCGCCATCGGCGCCGAGCCCGTCGGGCTCTGCCTGCCGAGCGCCTCGAACCAGCCGACCTGGCCGTGCCGCGCCACCAGCACGGTGACGCCCGGCACGGTTCCCTTGTCGATCTCGCGCTTGAAGGCGTCCGACATGGCCTGGAGGCGGGTGCGCGACAGCCCCAGCGTCTCAGGGCGGGATTCCGGCAGAGGCGGGGTCTTCGGCGAGGTCGAGGGGCGGTGGGCGGCTGTCGCGGACGCTTGGGCAGTCGCAAAGGCTTGGGCAGTCATGGGCACTCCCAGTTGCTTATTATTGTTCGGAGCGGACTGTGGCCCAGAAGGCGCGGCACAAACAAGCGAGGCCAGCGCGCTTCACCCTTGCAATCCGGCCGCCCCCTGTGCTTCAAAGCGGCCTGATCCGGGCGGCAACGCAGGGTCCGTAGGAGTGTAGCTCAATTGGTAGAGCACCGGTCTCCAAAACCGGGGGTCGCAGGTTCGAGCCCTGCCACTCCTGCCAGCATTTTCAAGGACTTACTTAGGAAACCTAGCTCGGGTCAGTGAGGCCTGCCGGCGTGGGGTACACGGCGGGGTAAACGTTGCTGAGCTGGTGAGCCAGACGGTCCAGCCAACGCGCGTCTCTTCGGCGAGGGAAATCAGCAGCGATCAGATCAAAGCCGCGCGCCTTGAGCGGCGCGAACCTACCTCTTGAACCATAAGGTCCCGCGCTGGCCTCCAAAGCCTCCAGCATCTCGGCAAACCCAAGCCGGGTGTCTATCGGGTCGGAGACCTTCACAGCCTCATCATGATAGGTGCCGACGAGGTCGATGCCGGCGCGCTTCGCAAAACGCTCATGGCCTGCAGCTGTCTTCGGCCGCTGTCCTTGTCCTCGCCAATGTTGGCCGCTGAAGAGGTCCTCAAAAGCGAACGCCTTACCTATGCCGAACAAACGTACGTCATTCCTGAGAAATTGATACGAATATGGGCAGTGGATCAATGCCCACTTTGGAATCCCAGCGATTCGTTTCTGCATGGATAGAAGAAGAGGCTGTGACGTGAGAGCGTAGAGCTAATTTGGAATCGTGAGCCCGTGATGCATAGCTCGCGAAGCGCCGAGCGGGTTCGCATGTTCGAAGGTTGTAGGTCACCTGCTTGGGCAGCGGCTTGCCCGTTTAGGTTGGGTTCGGCAGATTGGACTGCAGACGGTAGGTCAATGATTCGATGACAAGCGATTTTAGAGAGTGTGAAATTTGGAGCCGCGTCTTCAAAAATGTCGACCCGAAGGACGTCGAGAAGGCTACTCGCCTAAAGACCTCGTTCATCGTGTTTCGGGAGCGTGTAAAAGGCATTCTTGAGAAAATCTCTAGTTGCCTTCCCAATCTGACAGTCCATGACATTACGCACATTGATGCGCTGTGGGACACTGCCGGCTTAATTGTTGGCTCCTCATATCCGCTGAATCCAATGGAAGTGTACGTGCTTGGAGACGTCATGCTGGCCCAGAAGATCGCGCTTGAAACGTGCGAGAGCAGCGCGCTCGCAGTAGCCCGAAAGTTCACTCCCAGCCGTTTCTTGTTCAGCCGGTCCCGCCCGCTTCGGTAGCCGCGGCGTTGTGTCAGTCAAGTTTGGGCGTGACGTCGCCTATTGGGCCCTTGGCTGACCCTGTCGCGCTGCCTGCCGACCGTCAGCTTGTGACGCAATGCAGACCTGAACGCGCAACTTAAGAAAGTACTACTGCCGTATTATCTGCCTCAACGCGCCAGACGTATTCTGATAATCTGCGTCGCCTCTAGGTTGTTGCATCGTTGAGGAGGCAGTCATGATCAGGCGCGTTCCTATTAATCCGGGTGATTTGACGGACCATGAGATCGGTACAAAGGACATTTTGACCGGCACCACCGACACACCGCTCCTCTATGGTGATGCCGGAAGAAGCCTGCTGGATCACTCCATCGGTGGTGACGATACTCTCACTGCGCAACTTGTCTTCAACGCTCCGCCACCAACTCCCCTCACATTCAACATGTTTGGCGACGCGGTCGGAAATATTTCCGATCATGCCAAGGGCGGCAATGACACGCTATCCGCCCAAGTCACTTACCCCTCGTTTTCTCAGCCCGCAGTTACGGTCAACATGTACGGTGATGCTGGCGGCAGCATCTCCGATCATGCCAATGCTGGGGATGACACGCTGAACGTTCAAGTCACCGGACTTCCGTCTGGTGGGCTGCTCTTTGGCCCGATAGTCAATGTCTTTGCTGACGCCGGTGGCAATCTGTCAGGTCACGCCAAAGCCGGTAACGACGGCATCACACTCTCTCTCGGAGATGGGCACTTTACAGACACTGTTTACGGCGATGCTGGCGGAAACCTGTCCGGTTTCGCGGAAGGGGGGAACGACACCTTGACGGCCAGTAACGGGCCAGAGAGGACCTTGCGGTTCTATGGCGACGCTGGTGGCAACATGTCTGACTATGCTCACGGCGGCAACGACAGCTTCACAAAAAACGGCTCCTCTGAAACCAACAATTATTTCTACGGCGATGCCGGTGGCGATATGTCGGGCCACGCTGCTGGTGGTAACGACATTTACACGATGCACGGAATTGAAACCGACAATTTTGTCTACGGTGACGCTGGCGGCGACATGTCTGATTTTGCTAAGGGTGGCGATGACACCTACAATCAGCTTAGCGGCACTTTCTTCCCAAACATCTTCTATGGCGATGCTGGCGGCAACATGTCCGGCCACGCTCAGGGCGGCAACGACACCTTCAACAAGACCGGCGGGGAGGGAAGTACGTTCTACGGCGACGCCGGAGGCAACATGGGCGATCATGCCGTCGGCGGCAATGACACCTATATCGGCGGCAGCGCATTGCAAAGCGGCGACATCGCATCCGGCTTGAGCAGAGCTTACGGCGATGCGCTGACCATGTCCGGCGACGCTCAGGGCGGCAACGACAGTCTGACCGGAGGCAATGTTCCAAGCCCGGCTCCTGCCGGAACATACGATACCATGCTTGTCGGGGATGCGCAGACGATGTCTGACAACGCGCGTGGAGGGAACGACCAGCTGATCAGCGGCACCGGCAACGATGACATGTGGGGCGACGCTCAGGTGATGCTTGAGCTCGCGAAAGGAGGCAACGACACCTTCGTGTTCAGCGTCAATAACGGCCACGACAAGGTCGAGGATCTCGGTCAGGGTCTTTCGAATTTAGGAACCGACCACATCGATGTCGCTGCGCTTGGTATCGAGAACTTCAGCGAACTCACGATCTCGGCATTTGATCCGACCACACACGAGAGCACGATCACGTTCAGTGCAGGCAATGACGTGATTCTCCATAGCGAGGAAGCACTCAGGCCTCAGGATTTCATATTCGCGCCGCATGGCCTCTTGCTGACCTAGAAGGGAGTGGGCTGGTCCACTGGGCTGACGTGCGCCGGGCTTTTGTTCGTTGCGCGTCGAGCAAATACACCGGTTCGTCAACTAACCAGCTTGCGGTGTAGTCGCGTAAGGCGTCTTCCGCGGGAATGTCGGGGCGGCCAGCGCGTTAAGCCGCTCCTCGGCAACCGCTGCGCGTTCTGTTCCTTTGGTACCGTTCCGTGTCCGCCAGTTCAGGAGAATGGAAAGGCTTGCTGTAGCAGCTGCCTTGAAGGGAGTTGACGGGCTGCCTGTTGCAGCAACCGGCCAGGAACCCTTTTTAATCGGATTTGTTTTTTTCTCAGACAGGCGGGCTCAGCCCTCTTGTGACGGTCTGTTTGCGAAAATGAGTTCGGTAGACGTGGTTGTTCCCTGCTTCCGTTATGGGCGCTTCCTGCGAGAGTGCGTCGAGAGCGTTTTGACGCAATCCGGCCCCGAACTGCGCGTGCTTATTATCGATGATGCGTCGCCGGACAATACAGCGGAAGTTGCGGAAGGGTTAGTCTGCTCCGATCCCCGCGTCAGTTATTGCAGGCACACCTCGAAACAAGGGCTGATTGCTACCGCCAATGAAGGCATCGCCTGGGCGAGAGGCGACTACATGCTTCTGCTGTCTGCGGACGATTACCTCTTGCCCGGTGCCCTTTCGAGATCAGTCGAGCTGATGGACGATCATCCGTCCGTCGCTTTCACCTTCGGCGGTGCGGTCGTTCTTGATCAACGCGGGGAGCGTTCGCGGCGTCGAACAGGCGTTGGATCGACAACCCGCGTTTTGTCCGGACTTGATTTCATTGCACTTAGTGGCGCAAAAAACATTGTGCTGTCACCAACCGTTGTGGTTCGCACAAGCCTGCAGAAAAGATTGGGCGGGTATTTAGCTGATTTACCGTACGCCTCTGATATGGAAATGTGGTTACGGCTGGCCGCACACGGCGATGTCGGGGTCATTGCCGCTGACCAAGCCGTGTATCGAGCGCACTCGGCCAATATGTCAAGTGAGCCTTCGCGGGAGCAAGACCTGCTCCAACGCAAGGCAGCGATAGAACATTTCCTGGATAGTAGCGCCGCGAGGTTGACCAACGCTGCTGATCTTCGTATCCGGATGAACCACATGTTGGCACTTGAAGCGATCGGCTGCGCAAGCGCTGCCTTCAATGAAGGCGCGATGGCGAGCTCAGCACGCCTGTCTAAACTTGCCGTGAGTATCGATCCGAGCGTTCAAAGATCGCGTCGTTGGTGGTTTCTCGCCTGCAAGAAGGTTCTTGGGTTGCGAGGATGGCAGCTGGTGCGGCCTGCAGTTGAATGGTTTAGATCTACCGTGCGGAAGGACCACCGCTGAAGGCTGCCAAAACGACTGGGCCCCTATCCGACCTTGTCAGTTTCGTTCGCGCCTGCCCATACCTCAGCGGATTTACGGCGCTGCCGTCGATAGCTCGTTGTTGGGCCAGTGTGGATGCGACGCCTGTTTATGAATAGGAAATCGACCTCGATCAGCGTGGGAAAGGCGTAGTGCGTGGGAAGGACTGCATTTACGGCAAAGCCCCGTTCTTCGTAAAATGTTACGGCTTCTCTCAGGCTCGGTTGGTCTTGGTACAACGGAGCGATTGCCACTTCGGATTGGAGGCCATAGAATTCTGAGAGCATCTCGCCGGCTCCCGCGGCAACGGAGAGGTCATGCCCTTGAGTATCCATTTTCAGAAAGGCACGCTTGAACCCAAGCGCTTTTTGATATTTGCGAAAGTAATCATCGAGCGTGTCTGTGTCGATGCCGATTCTTTCTGACGCGGCTATATCCCGCTCAAACACGCCACCCGACAGCGGCGTATGCAGAGACGATAGGGAATGCGACGATGCTACATTAAACTCGACATGCCGTCGCGTTGAATCCAATGCAACGCTCTCAACATACCAACTCGCATCGTAGACAGCTTTTTCGCGCAGCGCCTTCGCAAGTTGCGGGATAGGTTCGAACGAAACAATCTGGCCATCATAACCGATAGACCTCAGCAACTCGGCATATTGCCCCTCGTTTGCGCCAACGTCAAAAACGCAATCGGCGTCGAGATAGACGAGCAGTTCGCGGAGCGCATGCTTCTCATGCAGCAGGGGGAAACGATGCGCATGCGCGATTCCAATCGACATCTTGTTAAAGGCGATATCCTGCAGGAGCCGCTTAAAGGTCAGCATGACTGCCACTCGGGGGTTTTCCAGCTATTGACGTTGTGGTAGGCATTAATTATAAATAAATGCAAATTAACTCGCAATAAATGCGCAAAACAAGATCTGACCCGTTTAAAAATGTGGAGCAGAACAATGAAGATCGCCTCGGGAATTTTGTCTGCATTAGCTCTGGCCTTCACTCTAATAATTTCTGCGCCGCCCGCCCTAGCCTGCAACGGCAATGGAAATTGCGAAAACGCGCCCGGCCAAGTGAAGGGAGCCCCCGGTCCGATTGCTGGCACCGGCCTTCCGATTCTCGCCATTGGCTACGGTGTCTACTGGTTGGTTAAACGCCGTCGTAAGGTTGGCTGACATTGGTAGCTCGCCTGCCCCGGGGCAGCCTGTCTTACCTGACATTTCGGTGGGTACTTCAAGCGGTCGCAAGGGGGTGCACGCCAATCCCGAAGAGAGCGATTGCTAGCCTGTTATAATGAGCACGCCGCGCAGGCGAGGCGTTGCAGTTAGCTAATCGCAATCTCCGCTGATACTAGCCGGACGAAATCGTTGTGTCCGCTTTCGTCTACGCCAGAGTTCAAGGGATTTCGGTTCTCAAGCAAGGCTCTATCGTGGTCTGGGAAACACTCGGCGGCTGAAACGAGGCGAGGCACTGGATTGTGGTCGCATGTTCAAAGGAGTGGATTGCACGTGGTACATTGCGAATATCGAGGCAGTTGTCACGCGGAGAATTCTTTGCGGGACTATTCGCTCTCGGTTGTGTAAGTGGCCTCGCATCACGCATCATCCAATCAGTTAACCGGCTTGGATGGGCGGAGGCACTTTTCAATACCTTCGGGATTAGCATAATTGTGTGGATCTCGTGTGCCGCCGGGGTATCTCTTGTTCATCGAGACCGAACGTTTGGGGTGCGTCCGTCAGAGCTGGCCCTGGGGGCAGGTTTTCTCTTTCTCGTCGTTCTTCCGATCGGAGCCCTGAGCTGGCTCGCAGTAACCGCTCTTAGTCTCTACATCATTATCTCCGCCGATGTCGTCTCATCTCGACGGGGCGCTTTCATATTACTGGCTATCACCGTGCCCATGCTTTGGAGCCGGTTGCTATTTCAGTTTTTTGCCAACCTAATATTGCAAATCGACGCGTCCCTCGTTGGTTGGATACTGGGGACGCATCGGACCGGGGACATCGTGGAATTTGCTGACGGATCCGGAGTTCTTGTAATCTGGCCAGCTTGTTCTTCGCTTGCGAACGTGTCTCTTGCAGTACTGTGTTGGGTTACCGTGAGCCAATTAGCGGGCTCCAAGAAATCCGCTTACGACGTGTTGTGGTGCCTTTTGGCCTGCGTTTCAGTAATAGCAGTGAACGTCGCGCGGATTAGTTTGATGGGTTTGAGCCAATGGCATTACGCCACCGTCCATGGATCATGGGGAGACACGGTCGGCAACACAATCATACTCGGCCTAATAGTCGGCTTCAGTGTTCTTGGGGTGAGGCGTGAACTATTCCAGCGCATTTAGGTGGTCTATTGCTGCCGTGCTTTTGTTGACGATTGGATGGAAGATCGCAAGCCAGCCCGAAACTCAAAACTATTTAAAGGACGACCTTATCAAATTCTTTGAACGCAACCACTTCGACGTCGTCGTGACCGACGAGGTCGTGAATTACACGCCGATTATCCGGGCGAGCAGAGCCTCGTGCCATCTGCAGATCGCGACACTTATTCCCGATGGCTCGAACCGGGATCTCATTCGGCATCTTGCTGCAGGTACAGATCGTTCGTTCGTTGTCTTTCGCGGCACGGTGTACGTCCAACAGCCCGTATTCTGGACAGTACTCGATTACTTTTGGTCCAAATTTCTTCGCGAGCTTGGATTGATTAAGCACATTACGCCCGTCATTAGCGTAGCGGTGAACTCATCGTGCAATGGCGAGGGACTTCCGTGGGGTGAGCTAGAAGGTGTCAGGAGAGATCCGCGCTGAACGCCATTGATTGCCAAGAGCTGATGGCGGGTCGGCGCCATCGGCGACCTGCCGTAGCCTACTCCAGTCGACATCCCTCACGTCGGATGCGATCGCGAAGTCGGGCGCAGGCGCGCCGAGGGTACCTCTGAGGAGTTATGAAGTACATTTTCATCGCGGTCGGCTGCTGGCTGCTGCTGAACCTGCTCTTCGTTGTGCTAGTCACTCCGCCGCGTAGGTCGCGCCGGCCGCGACAGCTTGCTCGCACGATTGAAGCAGTCAAGAAATTCATTTTGAGCAGACGGCAGCCCCCTACCTGAGTGGAGACAGTGGGGTTCCGAATTTCCGGAACTACTCGGGTTCGCAGACGGGATTCACATGCTTTAATGAAGCCGAGCGCGGTCGCTGATTTAGTCTTCTCATTTGCTCTGATGCTGTCCTGATAGTGATTTTTGTGGTGGGGAGGACATTTATGCGAGGATCTCGCGCAATCCTTTACGAACGACTTAGCGAACTCGCTTCTCAGCTCTCAGAGTTGCAAGATCTTCGAGATCTGGTGGAAGAAGTTGAGCGAAGCGCCCGCGGTGTGCCTCCATTACGCTTGATACATCCTCCGTCGCGCCGCGTTCGGCGTCGTGAACGGGGCGCTTTGTCTGTTCGCCTCCGTCGCCACGCGCCACTAAGCGGGAATGCAGGAGCTATCAGCCCCCCCTGACAACGACAACCAAGTCGATTGGACTTTGCTGGAGCCATCCCTCGTCTAGAGCCGGGAGCCAGTTTGCTTCCTTGTACGCACCGGGGCTGTCTTTTTGGATGTAGAGCGTCACCGTGCCGCCCGCGTCTTTCTTCACCCGACAACATTGGAGAGTTGATCAAGTAACGGTTGATCGGGTTCTTTATCAGGAACTGGCTCTTCCGGTCGTGCATCGTCACCCACGGCTAGGATTTCGCTCCGTCTCACGCTTGGAGGCCGGCCTTACGCAGCGCGTTGGAGTAATGTTCCTTATCTTGCTGTCTCTTGAGATAGTTGACTAAACCTGTGGAGATCCGTTCATCGGAAATCAATGCACACAGCTTCGCAATGGCTCGTTGTGCCTCGCTGTAAAATCCAAGTACCGAATTGCTGGCCGCGATCACTCGAAGCGCCGGAGGCCAGTCGGGCTTCAGCCGCAACGCCTTGATAGCCCATTCAATTGCCTCTGCTTCTCTTCGTCCAATAAAGTGAGCGAATGCCATAGCGGAATAAGCAAGAAAGATACGCGGATCTAAGGGATTGAGCCTTATAGCACGATGCACACTGTCGATCGCCCGGTCAGCATCGCCTGCGTACGCGTTGATCCATCCAGCGCGGGCCCATGCTACAGAAAGATTGGTATCCAACTCGGTGGCCCGCGTAACCAGGGAGATGGCCTCGTCATTCTCACCGAAGAACATCGCCATCGCATGCGCCGCCCAACAAAGCGCAATTGGATCATCCATCCCAATGTCTCGCGCTCGATGAATTAGCCGCGCAATTTCTCTTTTATCTTGATGGTTGGACCAATGGCTTGATCGATCCATAATGTAGCAAGAAATTGCTAGCCCGTAAGGCGTTGTAAATTCAGGATCATGATCGATCGCCGCGTAGAAAAGCTTCTTTGCTTGGTCATTATCATCCTTGGTCCAGCGATTCCAGCTCGAGAGTCCACGCAGGTAGAGATCGTAAGCATCAAGGCTGATGGTGGATTTCTGCTTCGCTCGTTCTATTTCGGCTTGCTCTATCCGAGGCGCAATGGCGCCTACTACCCGAGCGACAAGGCCGTCTTGTAGATCGAAAATATTCTCAACATCATCGGCAACGTGATGGTCGAATTTGTCCGCCCATAAGTGAGAACCAGTGACGGCGTCTATAAGTTGTCCTGTAATGCGAATCCTGCCAGCTGCCTTTCGAACGCTCCCTTCAAGTACGTAACGCACGCCCAATTCACGTCCGACCTGTTTGATGTCGACGACTCTGTCTTTGTAAATGAAGGTCGAGTTGCGGGCGATCACAAACAGCGATCTGAACCGAGAGAGCGCGGTGATGATGTCCTCGACCATACCATCCGTGAAGTATTCCTGGCCGGGACCGCCCAACATGTTCTCGAACGGCAGGACAGCTATAGAAGGCTTGTCGGGCAGCGCCAGCGGCTTCTTGGCCCATGGGTCGGGCACAGAAACCGCTCCATCCTTCAATTTTGCTGCGTAGGTACGAACAGGCCGGTCGATGTTCTTAAGGTTCTGCTCGCCTAGATCGACGAACTCAACCGGGACCTTGCCACGAACCTGATCGTAGGCAAAAGACGAGATGCAAATGCCACCGGGTTCCGCGATGCTCTCAAGTCGAGCCGCGATATTGACGCCGTCTCCAAAGATGTCATGGGCCTCGATGATTACGTCGCCAATATTGACGCCCACACGGAAAGCTATACGTCTTTCTTCAATCTCACCGGCTGTAAGTTCCTTGGTTCGAGTCTGGAACTGCAAAGCAGCTCGAACCGCCTCAACCGCGCTTGGAAACTCCGCCAGGAAACCGTCACCGGTGTTCTTCACGAAGCGGCCCCGATGCTCCGCGATCGCGGGGGCTACACCCTCCGCTAAGAGAGATGCCAGCCTGGTATGCGTCGCCTCTTCATCCTTGTGCATAAGCCGCGAATAGCCCGCCACGTCAGCGGCTACAACAGCTGCTAGTCGACGCTCGATGCGTTCGCCCGCCACGAAGGACCCCTATGATCTAAGCCAAGAGATCAAACCATAGGGACTGGCCTCGCGCTAGCGGGTAGGCTCCGTGACTCAGTAGGCTTACCCCGCGATTAAAACGACAGATGACCTGACTATCGCTAGGAAAAGCGTTTCGACATGGAAGCTGACCACCTTGAAAAGGGCGTGTCTAGGTCAAGTACTGTGAATTTGGCTTGGGCAACGATGCTTTCTTAGCGAACATTTCAATTCGGCTTTCAGCGTGTGATGCGAGAGCTTTTGTGCTTCCGGAAGAAGATGAGCCGAGAGTTAGACGCATTGACGACATGGCGGCAGTCGTTGCTTAGCCTGGGCCAAACGGATGAGAACCTTATAGTTGATATGGGAAAGTTTGAGGATATTCTGACCGAATGATCGACCGTTCTGGGCAGCTGGAAAGATGCGGAAGGCAGTGGACCTGCAAGACTGGGCTTCGCAAGTTGCGGCAGACACCTACCGGCTAAATTTGCTCTGTCAGCTCACGGGGCGAACAATCCCCAAGGAGCCATCGGTCAGCGATGATGAACTCACCGACGCCATAAGCCAAAGCTTCACGCAGGTGAGCGACGCACGGTTCCGAGAGATGGTCGAGATATCAACCGACGCGGCCCTCGCAGCTTACGACAGGGCAGTATCTGCTGGCATCAGGTTTTGGCGATCCCGGCGCGGTAACTGATTGCTCGGAAAGATCCCTGGCATCGCTCGCCAATGTCGGCCCTGAGGTCTGGTTGTGGCCCGTGGCTGACCTCAGCCCGGAGCGCGGGCATGTCCGCTTCGGGCAACTGACCCGACCAAGGCCATGCTGGCTGGAGAGGGCAGCCTTTGACCGAAGCGGATTACCTTTCAAAGGGCATTAAGTCATACTGCCAGGCATGAAGCATCGGACGCGCGGATGGCCGTCTATGTAGTGCCTCCAGACCATTGTGCGGCCGAAACGGTTTGGTTCTGTGATAACCGCGCCATCAGGTACGATCACCCATTCGTCGTCAATGAGGACGCGGTAACGCCCACGAGTGGACTCCCAATCCGCATCGGACACTATGTACCCGTCGGCATCGGTACAGCACTTCCCAAATTCGCTCTGCAAGCTTTCGAACCATGGCTTCAGCGGAGAGTGGTCGTATCGGCCATCGTCACGTGCCAGTACGGGTGTCAGTAGCAACGCTGAGCCAAGCAACGATGCCGCAAGTTTCGCTGGAAACATCTCTTTGCCTCCGCGATATTCACCGGCCGATCCGCTGGCTTGGTGCGGCTTAGGCTGGCAACCCGGAAACTAAGTCCTTTGCAACTGCCGCTGATGAGTGACGGTAGCCAAAATCGCTCGACGCTGTGATGGGATAGTCCATCCCCATCGTCTACTGACGTGAGTCCTGCAATTCGAGCGAAGGTTCAAAAACGACAACAGTTCAACAAAGGTCAGTGCAGCTGCTTCTTTGGCCCAGCCTGTCAGGACGACTTGGGCCGACTCGGCCGATTGACCGCTGCTGGCCCATCAGCGAAGTAGCAACGCACCGGTTGAGGTCCGCTCAGTGAGGCATGGCGGACCAGATTTGCTCTTCTTCGCATTTTGACCCACATGTATGGTCCGGCCGCGCGTTGCAAGAGGTTTCGTCAACCTGGCAGATGCGGTCTTGCATCAATGTATCCGGCCTC
>NZ_JBVVPN010000086.1:0-13497 GCF_055811035.1 Bradyrhizobium sp. MI1.10 | reverse complement strand
TTGGGTGGCCGCTTTCGATCGGAATCGCTGGCCGCCTTCCGTCGGAATCGGTGGCCGCTTTGCCTCGGATTCCGCAAAGAGAGGGCTTGATTTGCGAAATAGGAGCGGGTGTGGTGGCTTGGGCAGCTAACCCGGATCTCACCCCTTACGCTTGAGCGCAATGATCTCGTGATTCCCTACTGGCAGAGCTGAAGAAGCGGCATACGTTTACGAAGCACGCGCCTGAAGACCGTTGTGCCTACGGCTGCTCATTAACAGTTGATGGTCTACGTCCGCGATGTTCATCGAAAGATCACCGTGCGGTCGCCATTCACAAAAATCCGTTTTTCTGTATGCAGCTTGACGGCCCGCGCCAAAACAGCGGCTTCCACGTCTCTTCCGATTGCCGAAAGATCGTCTGGGGCGAGCGAATGGTCCACCCGGAGCACATCTTGCTCAATGATCGGCCCTTCATCCAAGTCTGCTGTGACGTAGTGAGCCGTCGCCCCAATCAACTTAACCCCTCGTGAGTGGGCTTGATGATAGGGTCTGGCGCCTTTGAAGCTCGGAAGGAACGAGTGGTGGATATTTATAATCTTGCCGCACATCTTTTGGCAGAGATTGTTCGACAACACTTGCATGTACCGTGCCAAGACAATGAGGTCGATCCGCTCCTGCTCAACGAGTTCGAGGAGCTTTGCCTCTCGTGCGGACTTTGTATCCGCACTAATGGGATATAATGAAATGGAATGTCATAGGATGCGGCTAGCCGGTAGAAGTCCCGGTGATTCGAGACGATCAAGGGGATTGCAACCGCAAGAGTGCCGGTTGCGTAGCGGAACAGCAGGTCGTTTAGACAGTGTCCGGCTTTCGATACCATGACCAAAAGTCGAGGCTTCGCATTGCAGTCATGGAATTCCCAGCTCATGCCAAACGATGCGCCGACTTGGGAGAATTCCGACTGGATGCGCTCAAGCGAGATGCCGGCCGCATCAAATGACACACGCATAAAAAGCCTTCCAACACTGCTGTCCGAGAACTGAGCACTGTCGCGGATATTGCAGCCGTGTGCGGTGAGAAAGCCCGATACGGCGTGGACTATCCCAATGCGATCCATGCAGGAGAACGTCAGTATGAAATCGGGGCGCTGGTCGCGAACCTTTGGACGTGCGTCGGCGAGGGACCTCTGCGTTTCGGCATGAACGGTGCAAAGCTCGGGAACAGCGCTTGTTGTGCACATGACAGTTTAGCTCTTCTAGGAGGCTGCGGCCGAGACGACAGTACTCTGCTCAATATCCTTTACGCGATTGCTGGTGGGATCATAAAACGGGCGTAGCGATGCCTGTGCGGGAATGCGCAGCCCGGCAACCTCGACCTCGAAGCGCCCGCTCTTCAGGAAGGATGCATCGACAATGCTATTCGAGTTGTCAATAAAGCCTAATCCCAAGCAAGTCCCGATCGTGTGTCCGAACATACCTGACGTGATACGGCCAACAAGCCGTCCGTCGTGCCAGATTGGCTCGTTTTGGTAGATCAGCACGCTTGGATCCTTCAGCGCGATGTGGATCATTTTTCGGCGCGGCCCCGCCTCCCTCTGCCGAAGCAGTCTCGCCCGATGAATCCTTGCGGCTTGGACCACGCCACTGCAAAGCCGAGACCGGCTTCCAGCGGAGTGTCTTCGTCCGTGACGTCGTGTCCCCAATGACGGTATCCCTTCTCCATGCGAAGAGAGTTCATGGCATGATAGCCGGCGAGACGCATGTTGAATCCATCGCCTTCTTCGAGAAGACAATCGTAGACGCCCTGCACGAACTCGGTTGGGATGTACAACTCCCAACCGAGTTCGCCGACGTAAGTAATGCGACTCGCCCTGACCTTGGCATAGCCGAGATCAATGAGTTGAGAAGTCGCGAACGGAAATGCCTGGTTTGAAAGATCAGCATCCGTCAGCTTGTTGAGGAGCTGCCTGGATTGCGGACCCATGACACCCAGCACGGCGTAGGCAGAGCTAACATCCATCGCGATGGCGTGGGCGCCCTCGGGAATGTGACGTGTCAGCCAGGCAAAGTCCCTGACTTGCGTTGCCGCCGCCGTTACAATGAGGAAACGCCTCGGGCCTTCCCGGGTAATTGTGAGATCTGCTTCAATGCCGCCTCTGTCGTTAAGCCATTGCGTATAGACCATGCGGCCGATCGGCACCGAGATGTTGTTGGAAGATATTCTGTTCAGGATGGATTCTGCGTCATCTCCTTCGAGGATGAACTTCGCAAAAGAGGATTGATCAAATAGCCCAACGCCTTCTCGTACAGCCCTATGTTCCGCGGCTGAGTATTCGAACCAATTCTGACGGCCATAACTATATTGGTACTTTGCCTCTTGCCCTGCGGCGCGAACCAGTTCGGCCGCTCCCAGCCCGCGAACTCTCCAAAGCACGCTCCTCGCGCAAGCAGGCGATCATGCAAAGCCAAACGGCGAACTCCTCTTGCAGTCTCGGGCTGCCGAAAGGGCCAATGCATGGCATACAACAGGCCGAGCGCCTCGACAGTGCGATCCCTTAGATATCGCCGATTCGACTGGAACGGCATGACCCGTCGGACGTCGACGTCCCAAAGATCCATTGGCGGATAACCGTCGACAATCCAGTCGGCCAGTACCTTACCTGCTCCGCCGGCTGAGCGAATCCCGATCGAGTTGAAGCCCGC
Organism: Bradyrhizobium sp. MI1.10; assembly: GCF_055811035.1. Taxonomy (NCBI): domain Bacteria; kingdom Pseudomonadati; phylum Pseudomonadota; class Alphaproteobacteria; order Hyphomicrobiales; family Nitrobacteraceae; genus Bradyrhizobium; species Bradyrhizobium sp. MI1.10. The sequence continues at coordinate 10,816 of NZ_JBVVPN010000086.1, read as the reverse complement.
AGCTACGAATAGATTCCGCACTTCAGGCGTTTCGCCCAGCATGTAACGGTCATCAGGCGTGAAGCTTTCCGGGCCGTTGAAGAACAACTGAATCCCCGCTTTTGCCAAGATCGGCACACGACGAATTGCCCCCTCGAGCAAGGGTTCAATATGCTCGAGGTCATTTGGCAGAGTGTCGAACTCAAAAGTCTCGGGGATTCCCTGCATACCCCAGGGTTTCGCGATGGGCTCAAACCATCCGACCAGCAGCTTACCGGCGTCTTCCTTGAAGTAGGTACAGGCATCGGCATCGCGCAATACGGGAAGGTGCTTTCTGATCTCAGGAAGCGGTTCAGTCACGATGTAGAAGTGCTCGGCTGCGTGAAGAGGGATCGTCGTTCCGGCTTTCGCGCCAAGCTCCCTCGCCCACATGCCAGCACAATTCACGACGAATTCAGCTTCTATTTCACCATTTTTCGTGCGCACCCCCTTGGCACGGCCGTTTTTGATGAGAATGTCGGTAACTTCAGTATTTTCGATTATCTTCGCGCCGCGAGCCTTCGCTCCCCTCGCCAAAGCCTGCGTCGTATCGACGGGATTGGTCTGTCCATCTTTTGGGAGATGAACCGCGCCGACGAGATCTTCAGTCGCCATCAAAGGCCAAAGATCGCCCGCTTCTTTTGCCGACATGACGTTGACCTCCAAGCCGAAGCATCGGGCCATGGAGGCGCCGCGACGGAGCTCTTCGAACCGTTCACGGTTGTCGGCGATTGCGAGCGATCCAATCTGCCGGTATCCGGTATTTTGTCCCGTTTCGCTCTCGAGCTCGCAGTAAAGCTCTGTCGTGTATTGAGCCAATCGCGTGAGATTCTGCGTTGCACCCAGTTGTCCAACGAGGCCCGCGGCGTGCCAAGTGGTTCCGGACGTAAGTTGCTATCGTTCGAGCAGAACAACGTTCTTCCAACCGCGAAGGGTCAGATGATAGGCCAAACTGCAGCCCATTACCCCACCACCAATGATGATGACCTGAGCCGACTTTGGAAGTTCCGTCACAGCTTATCTCCACTCGTTCGTGAAATTATCGCATTTTTTTTCATATCTGTGAATAATGTTTTTCACGATTGAGGTGTTTTTTTCCCAGGATGTCACATCTATAAAGAGTCCACGACATATGGCGCGCCCGAGCTCGGTCTGCTGTGAGATATCTTTCGCACGGGATATCGGGCGGGGCTTCTTCGTGCCCCATTGCTGTAAAGGTCGAAAGGACTCGATGGCTATTAGGTCGATACGCGCGGCTGACGAATGGGCAGCCAGGGGCTCCGCGGGCAACATGGACTCTGACGCCGCTGTGGGCGGGCAGATCCGTGAACTACGCAAAATCAAGAAGCTGACCTTGATCCAGCTTGCTCAAGCGGCCGGGATCTCGGTCGGCTATTTGAGCCAAATTGAGAGAAATCAATCCAAGCTGCCGATTGGAGTTTTGAAGAAACTCAGCGACGTTCTCGGGGTCCATATGAACTGGTTCTTCAACGGCAATTTGCAGACTACCGCCGATGAAAGGGAGACCATCGTTCGCAAAGCGCACCGGCGCCGCCTGACGTTTACGGGGTTGGGAATCGCTGAAGAGCTACTGTCTCCCAATCTCGCCGGTCCGCTCGAGTTGCTTCTGAGCACGATCGAGCCAGGCGCCGATAGTGGCGAGTACAGTCATGACGGCAATGAAGCGGGAATTTTAATCGCTGGCCGGTTGGACCTGTGGGTGGATGGAAAGCGTTTGGAGCTTGAGGAGAGCGATAGCTTTTCGTTTAACAGCAACTCGCAACATCGCTGCGCAAACCCGGGAACGGTGCCGGCAAAAGTGGTCTGGGTAATCACGCCGCCGCACTATTAGTGAGTACCATTCGTGTTCGAGCAAGCCGCTCAATCCATCTCGAGGTGGATCCTCGCAGCTTTGACTGAACTTGTGATGAAGCGGCGCACCTCCTGAACACGGCGGGTCTCATGCGTGTCGGAATGCGACGTGAGCCAGTAGCTTCTGACAAAACCGCACCTCCGGAAGCAGGCGCCGCAGTTCAGGATAAGTTCGGGCTGCATAATCGTGCAGAATGCCGATCCCATGGCCGCTGCGCACGGCCTCGATCTGGGCAACGACCGTGCCGCACTCGTAACGGCGCGGCATCACGCGGCTAAACGCGGAGGCATAGTGCCCGGCTGTAACAAAGTCTTCCACGTGTGTGACGAACAACCTTCCGGCCAAATCAGACTGATTTTCGATTTTGCCTTCGCGCGACAAATAGCTCTGCGCCGCATAGACGCCCAACGTGTAGTCGGTCAACTTGGAGACGATCAGCCGCCCCTGTTTTGGCTCGTCGAGGATGATTGCAATATCCGCCTCGCGCCGCGGCAATGAAAACGTGCGGGGAAGCGGGACGAGGCCGCCAGCGCTCCGAGCCGGCTCGCCAAAAAATAGTTCCCCAATCCGTCTGGCGCTCCGACGCGCACCGTGCCCGCAATTTTTTAGGCAGCACTGTTGATGCTCGCACCGACCTTGAGAAACTCACTCTCCGCACGTTATGCTGCAGCCGCCAGCGCCTCGCCGGCCAATGTGAGCGTGCAACCTGAAATGCTGCGTTTTATCAACTTTGCGCCAAGACCCTTCTCCAACGCGCTAAGTTGGCGGGCAAGCCTCGCATGGTTGAGACGCAACCGCTTTGAGGCTTTCCGGATCTCCCCGGCACGCGCGACTTCCAGGAAGATCCGAACCCGTTCCCAATCCATTAACAACACTTTCTGCACGCCCGAGCGGAGCGCGAAGACGGCGACCAGTACGTGAACTTCATTGCTTCATATCAGCGGAGATCAAGTTTGTATAAACGAGCGCAGCCTCATGTTCCGAGTCCCGTGGAGTACTCGAAAGCTAAATAGCATGACTTCGCCACCTTCAAATCTGAGATGGACGAAAAGCTAAGCAGGGCTTCGGTTAGCACAGCGTCTAAGGCGCATTGTTGCAAGAAGGTGAGAAAGCAGGCTGGCCGCTTGGCCGCAAGGCTATTTAGGCCGACTTGACGTTCTGCGGAATCGCTCCGGCATGAGTTCCCGCCCAACCCTCTATGGTGATGGCCGTCCGATGACCGTCTCGAGTCTTTCGGCGATGTGGCAGTTGGATTGATGTCGTTGAGCCTGGAGGCGGCGACGATCCCCGCGAGCAGGGCCTTATTCCGCGACGACTTCAATGACCGGTGACGAGCGATTTCTTTCTGGTCAGGCGAACTGACCGGATGGTGTTCTCGGTCAGGTCCGGGTCAAGCTCGACGTGCCGTCTTCGGGAAAGCGGGTCAACCCTTCTCCGTCTCGACCGGCTAGCGGATTGCTCCGCCACTGGAGATCCTCGATCGTAACTCTGCCAGTGCGACGCTCCACCTTGAGCGCCTCTTCGGGTAGAGCTCCGGGCGATCCGAGCTCTCTGAGGCTCCGAACGTACTCGGCACCCCGCGGCCCTTCAAGCACCTCCAACCAGCCGACCGGGCCGCACCGATGCTCCCTCCAACACCTCTGTCCACGCCGAAGGCATTGTAATTCTGAAGCAAGGCAACCGCGCGCGCTTTCGCACGAGTCAAGACCAAGTCTTCATCACAGCTTATCTGTCGGAAGCTGGCAAGTCCGGAGCAGCACGCCCGAGCTGCCGCATCGACGCGCTTCCTCAGACCTACCGAGGCGTCTGCAAACGCTTCAAGTCATTCTTGAAGTTGTCATGGTCTCTCCGGCGATCACGCCGGCCATCTGACAACCTCGCAAGCCTGCTGCTTGAGTGACAGTAATGTGAAACAGAACCGGCAATCTAATACATTGTTTGGACTTACGACAGGCGTGCGCCAGCTTACACTAGCCGTTCGCCTCGACACACGAATACGTTGCTTCAGGGACAGAACGCTGCGCTACTCTCATCGCGATTATGTACCGTTGCGACGCGCGATACCGCGGCTCCGGGCCACCATCAACGCGTACATTCCCTGGCTTGCGCCTACCGAGAAGCGATCATTCCTTGCCATCCAGAATAACGTTGGTTTCGTTTCATTGATTATACATCGAACGCTCGTATCATTTACCGCATGCGGCGAGATCGTTCATTTCGCGCGATTGAACACGATTACGTCCCGGACTCCGATCTCGCCTTTTGCAGCCGTCGCGTTCGCGACCACGGCGTGCGCTGGTTCAGGGGATCGCGGCTATGAAAGTGACCATGACAAACTCAGCAGCCTTGCAGAAGGTAATTCCTTACACGGACATCATCAGGCGCGGGATTTGCCTTGGCGTCGAGGTGCGCAACATCTCATTATCGGATGATCTGTCAGACGAAGCTATCCGCGCGATAAACTACTTGCTGCTCGAGCATAAGGTACTCTTCTTCCGCGATCAGCAGTCGCTTAATGAAGTCGAACATGAGCGCCTTGTCGTCCGGCTAGGTGTTCTGGCCTCAGATGATAAGCTCAGTACGACCAAGTCGATGCGGTCGCTTCTGACGCTAGCGGGCGGCAGCGGTCGTCGCGCAGACCATTGGCGGCATATCGCGGTTACATTTGGTAACTATCCAAGGCTCTCCCTCCTGCGCAACCTGATAAATCCGCTCTACGGGATCGATACCGTTTGGTCGGATATGGCGGGTGCATATCGAGCACTTCCGCTATCCTTGCGTATGCTCACCGATCAGCTCTGGACAGTTCACAACACGGTCCATAGCTATGGCCCAAAAGCGCACGGTGCCGAGGCATCCGAACAGTATTTGGCAAGCGTCTTTACCACTACCATCTCTGAGAGCGAGCATCCGGCCGTTCTCGTGCACCCAGAAACAGGCGAGCGCGTCCTCGCAATAGGGAGCTCGATACAGGGTTTCGTTGGCCTTCATAAATATACCGGCCACAAGCTCCTTGCTCTACTACACTCACATATGACGGCGTCAGAAAACACGGTGAGATGGAGTTGGATCCCCGGTGACGTCGCGATTTGGGACAGCGGCGCGGCCCAATATCACGAAGTGACGGGCGATACCGATCGTGATCACTTTCAACACGACGCACCGATCAATTCAACCAATTACGACGCGCCACTCAGCATCGACTCCCATCGACGCGATCAACGCCTGCCAACGTCGCGGGCGTTTAAGGCTCGTAAAGCCGGCAGCGAGCTCCGCACTCGGAGCTCGCCCTGGTGACATAGATCCCTCCCGCAGCCAGATGCTTTCCCCCGTATGGCGCGCGGGAGCAGGCCACTCGACAATTCGTCTTTGCCCTTCGCTGCACATTGCACGATCTTTTCGACAGAACCGCATTCGTCTTCACGCCCCCGACGCATCCAGTCGACGCGTCTTACATGGGGGTCTTAGCGCAGGACTCCTAGCGATTCCAATCGTTAGGCCTACAACAATCGTAGCCTTGATGCGTTACAGTCCCTCTGGACGGCCATGACCGCAGTAATTGAACAGCTTGTGCTGGTGGAGACTAGTCGAGGTCGGCGCTGGTCGGATGACGAAAAGCTGCGGATTGTTAGCGAGAGCTTCAAAGCGCTTATATTATCGACCGCACGGTGCGGTGGCTCATCGCATTGGTCGTTGATGACATGGCCTCCGCACGTTCGGGCGTTCGGGTTCGTGCCCATCAACCCTCAAAGCAAACACGCTGGCTTTGCGCGGATTGTTCCGGCCGCGGACGCCTCGCCTGCGGTTGCTGCCACATCGACCAGCGGGCGAGTGATCGTCGTTGGTAACAATCGTCGAGAGATTGTCGGCTGCAGCGTCGATGCGGCGGCACTGACGCGGGCGCCGCAGGTTCTCCAGCGTCAATGGTCCGATCCTCTTCAAGTGCACGGATCTGGATTGCGACCGGCTACACCGACGTGCGCAAGCGCCTGCAGCGCTTGTCATTGCTGTTGCGGGAAAGCATAGGTCGTGGGGAGCGCGCACGCAGTCGACGTCACGCTCGACGAGGTCAAGACCAAGGCCGAGACCGACTTCCCGCATCGCGCTGAACACGAAGTCTTCACGAGGTGGGCACTCGATGGGGTCGGCGCGTCCCGAAGAGCCGGATCAACTCACATCCTGCAAGGCCAGCGAGGTGCTTCTCCGGCACGCGATCGACGTCGCACGACGCTGACCACCGGAATCGTGCGGCGTCGATACCGTCTTGCTTTGCTTGGAGTATTAACCGGCGCTTTCCGAATTGGCACCGGTCACACTCGCCGGCGTCGCACCGACCAGCTTCTCGTATTGCCCGGGATCGGTCGCGCCTTCGGTGTTGATCAGGAATATCCGTGCATCTGGGCCAAGACAAATTGCGGCCCGCAAGGCGGGATTGGACGCCGCCCTCAGCAGAGCTGCGAGACCGACGCCGCCACTTTCGCCTGCGACAACTGCGAGGTCTCCGTCGGCTGGATTTGCCAGACGTTTCATCGCGTTGACTGCTTCCTCGTCCTCGACAGTCATGAAAGCGTCTGCCGCGCGCGAAAGAATACGCCAAGCGATAAGCGACGGCTCATAGCATTCAAGCATTGCCATGACCGTCGATTGGCCATGCGCGACCTTTACAGCTCTTCCGACTCGTGCGCTTTCCAACAGACATGCTGCACGCGACGGTTCCACAACGGTGAAGAAAGGTCGGTCACGACCTAATAGTACCCATAAGTGCCCGGCAACGGCGGCGGAGATGCCGCCGACACCTGATTGAATAAAGACGTGAGTGGGAGGCTCCGGCAATTGACGCAGGGCCTCGCTAAGTAGGGCAGTGTACCCCTGCATTACCACCCTCGGGACCTGCTCGTAGCCAGGCCACGAGGTATCGGATACCAGAGTCCAACTCTTTTCCACAGCAACTCGGCTTGCCTGTGCAACCGAGTCGTCATACTTGCCTTCTACTTGCACGATCTCCGCACCAAACCGGGCGATGGCGGCAACCCGCTAGCCGCTCACGCCTGAATGAACGAAGATGGCACATCGTGCGCCAACAAGTTGCGCGCCGTAAGCAACCGATCGGCCATGGTTGCCATCCGTCGCGCAGGTGAACGTCATACTTGCTGCAACCGACCTCACTCCAGGCTTGTACAAGTCGCATACGTCGACGTCCCGACCGAATTGCCGACTTGCTTTCCCGAGTACCAGACGGATCACCGCATAAGAGCCACCCAAGGCCTTAAAGCTACCCAACCCGAGGCGATGCCCTTCGTCCTTGAGATGAACCGAACTAACTCCGATCTCACGAGCAAGGCCCGGTAAGGACACGAGAGGCGTTTCCTTGTGTCCCTCGCGATAGCTCAGAAATCGTTCGACCTCGCGAGCGGCCGCGAGGCTCAACATCTCGGCGTCTGACAAGCCTAAAGGACAGCGATATCGGTGTGCTCGTTGAGGAGAAACATGCTTCGGTTGTGTCACTCGTGGAGGGATCTAAGGGAGGCCATTCGCAATAATCTATATTTCGATCGGCCAAATCAAGATCTCCCGGCGCCGCGGCCTAGCATTAGCTTGATTCAGCCCTACTCTTACCCGGGCGGCCGATACGCTGCTGGCGCTGACCTGGATCTCCTCAACTCAGCCGCGAAAGCGGCCAATTCACGGCGCGCTCACATCAGCTTGCAATGCGGCTACTCCAAACACACTTCAGCTTGCTAACCTTCATGATTGGCTTGCCACGCGTGCAACTATAGCGATGAAATCGTGCAACAATGCCGTTTTAGAGCCGAATTTCCTCTTCGAGTTCGCACATTTGCGCAGCAATAGCTCTCGAGGAGTGCTTACACTAGAGACTAAGCACGGTCGATCTTAGCGATTGCGTTGGGATTACCACAAATGCGCCGATAACCAGCTCAGTCGGCACGCCGGCAGAAGAGAGAACATGGGCAACCGTCTTTACCAACTCCGTATTGGCTCTCATTACGGCTTATCGGATTAACAAGCGCGACCCGCAGCAAAATCGTGAGCTGCATACAACATTCAAGCGATTGGGGTGCTCGCTCGCCGCGCTTCGGCCCCAACGCCGACGAGCACGAGCCTAGAAATTGTTTAGAATTCGCAGAACTTCGCGGGTGCGGATCAAAAAGCTGTTCGGAGTTGTCTGCTGACGTACGCGATCGCGCCTAACCCAGAAATGCGTGGAGCTTAGCGCCGTTTCTTCGGGCGCTATGGCTCTAGAACAACAGCGGATCATGGCAAGACGCCGTAACGAGCCACCACAGAGCACTCCACGGCATGCGGGCTCGATGGCTTGTCGGATTGCGGTTCGCCAGACACTTTCCGGTGCACTAAAGAAGGGAAATAAGATGTCCTCACAGTTTATCCGTCGTGTAGTTATCAGCGCTGTTGCGGCCATAATTGGCGTGATGGGCAATGACGCGTATGCCCAAAGCGCAAAAAAGGCTATTAATGCCATGGCGCTGACTACCTATCCGCCGTTCGAATTCAAAGATCAAAGCACCGGGAAGTTAGCGGGCTTCAATGTTGATGTTTTGGAAGCGATGGCGACGAAAATTGGAGCGGAGGTCAGTTGGACCGAGACAAGTTACGCTCTCATGATCAGCTTTGCACCGCTGAACACAAAGCGCGCGGACGTCCTTTTGGGCACAATGGGTGATACGCCCGAACGAAGGGCCAACGCGAACTTCCTAGATTACGTGTATTCAAATCAGATATTCTACACTTTAAGCACAAGAGCGGAGGGCTTCACGAACCTTGAGGCGTTATGCGGTAAGCACGTAGCGGCGACACGCTCCAGCCTTATCGAGATTCAGGGAATTGAGAAATGGAGCGAGGAGAATTGCGTCAAGAACGGCAAGCCGGCGGTCGAGGTGTTACCGAGTGAGAATACGGCCCAAAGCCGACTTTTGGTACAGCAGGGCCGCGCCGATGCCGCTATCACCGGTGAAGGCGTCATCGCATATCAGAACAAGCTGGAGGGGAACCAGTACGCAGTCATCAGCAAACCCGTCGTCAAGCTGCTGACCGGTTTCGCTTTCGCGAAAGATAACCTCCAGCTCGGTGAACAGCTTGAGCAGGCGCTGGCTGGGGTTATCGCCGATGGCACCTATGGGCAGCTGCTGCGCAAGTGGGGCCTGACGGATCAGGCCAGCATTGGGCAACCAATGATCAATGGTAGGCCCTGATCGGCCGTGGATTGCGGAGGAGCAACGGCTATAGTGGGACAATCTGCTGGGAAAGCCGTATTGCCGCATGCAGCGCTTTCCCCGATAGACCTCCTTCTTCAGCTATTTTTCTCCTCAGTGAGGGAGCAAGGAGGCCCGTCGCGCGAGTGGTGGCATCTGAAGCGCGCCGATGTCGCGCTCAGTTCTCGGCCGAGTGCTTTCAAAAATGCCGGTGATCGGCCGCGCCAAGGCCGCCAGTCACCGATGCGATGGCGCAACGCGCCAGCCGTGAGCACGGTCGATCACCGATTTGGTGCTTTCTCCAGTAGCGGCGGAATTTCGCGGATGTGACGATCACGTCGCCTTGTGCCGTTTTCTAAGGACCAAACACCAGTGCGCTCGTGATCGGGTGCGCCAGAAGCTTGGAGAGGACGTTGGCTGCTGGTCTCCGCCACGCCTCCGTCTCGAAGCATCCGCTCAGCCTGTGGCGTCCCCCTTGGTCAAACTGATCACGGCGCTACGCTCTCGCTTCGGCTCGCAATTCCTGTTGATCATGCGGCATTCGCAAGCCGCAAGCTCAACAACAGCCGTTCGATCTTATCGACGGCGTAGGCCCCAGGTTTACCGTCTGAGCAATCCAGGTCCTCTTTGTACAACCTGATCAGGTCGATGAGGTTTTCGCTTCCGGATCCGGTGAACCCCTGGACCGGTGTTCTCCGAGGCATAGACGCAGATAGCGCCGTCCTAGCATTTCAATGGCGAGGTCCCACACCCACTTCTCATCTGCACCGGGGTCCTCCGCGACGTTGGCAATAGTAATGCCGTGATGGACCATATTGACGTGGGTCGTGCGGTCTGACCGGAGAGCGTTGACGCTGGCGTCGAAACTCCTGACCAGTAGATCGCCGGGCCCATCGGCGGTGGCTTTACACGGTCGCCGTGCGTCCATGGTCAGAGCCGCAGAACAGACAGGACCTGGTTCCCAGAACGAGGTCTCGCAAGCCCGCATCCATGGACGAGTACCGCGGCCAGTCTAGCCTAACATGTTCAATTGGCATGGATCAGCCAGTCGGACCTCGGGCGCGTCGATCGGGGACCGTAAGGCCGCGATGCGGGCGGACCCTTTCTAGTCGTCCGTTAAGAAGCCGAATTGAGCGGGAGCGGACAGGCAAGCGTATGCGATAGCTGGATCAGGAAGAGGCACAAGAGTTCTCTGAGCCAGGCGAGGATACGGCGGAAGTTGTGGCCGACTGCTGAGAGCACGACGTTGGCGGCGTCGCCGGCGCGGCCTTTGAGATAGCAGCGGCCAAGGTGACCTTCGGCCTTCAGATGTCCGATGATGGGCTCGATGGCGGAGCGGCGCCGGAGCTCGCGCTTGATGGCGCCGAACACGCCGCGCTTCTGGCCCGAAATGAAGACGCGACGGGGATTTTGCGTGTCGTGGCCGCGATATCCCTTGTCGACATAGGCCCGCTCGATCGGACAGCCGGTGAGCGCCTCGGTGCGGTCGATGACGTTCCGCAGGGTATGACCGTCGTAGGGATTATCGGGCAGCGACCTGGCGTGCAGTACGAACAGGCCACCGGGCGCCCGGGGCGTGCCTTCTCGCCAGGCGGTTGAGCCCCTTGATAGCCGCATGAAGCAGCTTGGCATCGGTCGGAAAGGTGATGGCCTTCGGCTGCACCGTGGTGTCGACGGTGACGCGCTTGAGGTCCTG
>NZ_JBVVPN010000085.1:0-13918 GCF_055811035.1 Bradyrhizobium sp. MI1.10 | reverse complement strand
CATCATCAAGGCCGCGCCGAAGGTCGAGGATCTCTTCGACGCGAGCTACATCAAGTAAATCTCCCAGGAGCCGCCGGGCCCCCCGGGCGCCGGGGGCGGCGGCGATGGTGGAGGCGGCGGGGGCGACTAGATCCGCCGCAATCTTGATCCAGCGCAAGGCCCTATTTTAGAGCCGTTCTAGGCTGTTTCCGGGCTAGTTTGGAATAGCTTCAAATTCCGCTTTTTCCTTTTGCATCCGGCCGGCCCCTTAAATATCGATGATGGCGCATCACCAAAGGGCCTGCCGCTTCCATGATCGTTTGTTCCTGTAACGTGCTGAGCGATGACGACATCCGCGCCGCCGTCGCCGAGTCCGACGACGCTGTGCGCCATGCCAAGCAGGTGTATGGGTGTCTCGGCTGTAGCGCCGAATGCGGCCGCTGCGCTCGGACGATCAAGACCATTATCGACGAAGCACTCGGCCCCTGTGCCACGTCCTGCTGCTCCGGCTGTCCGCACAACCACACTGTGGCGGCCAATGACGAGACGGCCCAGCCGGCCGAGTTCGCCCTCGCGGCCTGCTGAAATCTTCCGCAACCATGGCTGAGCATTTCACCGGCTGCGTCCCGTAGCCGGTTGCTCCAGTCTTCAAACTCATTTAGAAGCGTTCTAAATTCGGTTTACGGCCGATTTGGACTGCAAGAGCTGGAGTGAACCATGCAGGGCGACGCAAAAGTTATCGATTATCTCAACAAGGCACTGCGTCACGAGCTGACTGCAATCAACCAGTACTGGCTGCACTACCGCTTCCTCGACAATTGGGGCCTGCGGGATATGTCCAAGGTCTGGCGCAAGGAGTCCATCGAGGAGATGGAGCACGCCGACAAGCTGACCGAGCGGATCCTGTTCTTCGACGGCTTCCCGAACATGCAGGTGCTCGATCCCTTGCGTATCGGCCAGAACGTCAAGGAGATCATCGAGTGCGATCTCGCTGCCGAGATGAGCGCGCGGGCGCTCTACCAGGAAGCGGCGACCTACTGCCACAGCGTCAAGGATTATGTGACGCGCGACCTGTTCGAGAAGCTGATGAGCGACGAGGAGCACCACATCGACTTCCTCGAGACCCAGCTCGACCTGATCGGCCGCATCGGCCTCGAACTCTACACCCAGAAGCACGTTGGCGGGCTCGAGGGCGAGGGACACTAGGTCCCTTACTCCGCACTCTCCATTCGTCATGGCCGGGCTTGTCCCGGCCATCCACGTGCTACCCTGCAACGAAGACGTGGATGCCCGGGACAAGCACGGGCATGACGCCCGTGTGCGGTTCGAAAGCCGGCTACAACTGCGTCTTGTAGAGCTCTTCCACGATCTCCTGACTCTGCGGCTCACCAAGGCCGGTTTGCTCGTGGACCACCTCGACGATGCTCGGCATCACCGAGCGCGGCACCTTCTCGGACGACCACAGCTTCGAGCGCATCAGGGCCTTGCCGCAGTGGAAATAGACTTCGCTGACGGCGAGGTTCAGCACCGCGCGCGGCGGCTTGCCAAACTCCACCATCGAGGCGAGCAGGTCCGGATCGGCGGACAGCGTGCCGCGGCCGCCGACGCGCAGCGTCTCGTCGAATCCGGGGACGAAGAACAACAGATGCACGAAGCCCGAGCCCTCGACGACATTTCGAAAACTGTCGATCCGGTTGTTGCCGGAGCGATCAGGCATCAGCAGCTGGTTGGGGCCGGCGACGTGGACGAAGCCAACGCCGCCGCCGCGTGGTGAGGCATCGACGCTGCCGTCCGCTCCCGACGTCGCGAGCACGCAGAACGGTGACATCTCGATGAATTTCTTCGCATGCGCATCGATCGCGGGGCGCGCTTTCGCGATCACGCGTGGGCTCGGCTGGGCATAGATGGTGGCGAGGTCTTCGGCGCAAAGATCAGTCACGAAGGTCTCCCTGGTGGAATGCCTGAGAATATCATCTCCCGGCGCGATCGCTATCCCCCTTGTCACGCCGCCGCGGCCACTCGATCACGCCAGCGCAATACAGAGCCCGCCCGATCAGGACCGGCTGAAGCGCCAGCCGCGGCCCGTGGTAGAGCCAGCTGTTGGGGATGCGTGGAAGGTCGATGCCCTCCAGGACATGCTTGATGTTTGCCGCCCACACGCAAAGCGCATAGAGCGCAAGCGCGCGTTCTGTCGTTCACAGGAACCATCGGCCGAGCTAGCACCGCGTCGAGGCGCTATCGCGCTACACCGCATCCGCCGGCACGAAGCAACTGATGATGATGGCGCCGCGGTGATGGACGTACCACACTACGGCCTGGCCGACCGGATTGCCGCGGTCGCGGATGATGGCGCGCTCGGGCACCTCCATCCATTGTCCCTCGATCGGCACCCAATAGGCGCCGCTGCGCACGTCGTACTCAGTGCGATGGCCGTCGGAGACGTCGCAGCAGGGCACGCCGTTCGGTGCGATCACGCTCTTGAACCAGGCGCGGATGTCAGGCGGGACGTGATCATATTGCCCGTTGTCGAACGCGAACGCTGCGCCCGTCAGCGCCGCCAGCCAAACGCACAGTACGAGCCTGTGCATGCGATCCTCCTCATCGCGTGTCGTGCCATTGGCGCGCGATTGCCCCGCGCGTCGATTCGTATCGTTGATGCGATTAAGCCCGACCTGTCAGCGCAATGCATGCTCAAATAATATGCGGCGTCGAGGCGCCGCATATGATGCACGGCGAACATGGCGGCAAGCCTGGCAATCCTACATCGTCCGCTGCGGCGCGGTTTGCAGAAACTGCCGGACCTGCTCGCTGTAGAATTTGGCGTTCCCCGTGGTGCCGTGGCCGCGCGTCTCCGTGCTTGCTGGGATGAGATACAGTTTGCCGTTCTTGACCCGCGTCATCGCAGCGTCCGTGAGGCCGGTCTCAGGCGGGTTGCGTTCGTCGTCGGCGGAATTGATCAGCAGCAGCGACGCTTCGATCGCCTCCAGCTTCTCGCGGGCATTGTAGTCATGCGAGGACTCCCACTGGTAGACGAAGTCGTTGGCATTTGCGGTGATCGGCATGGCCAGCCGCTCGTCGACGATCTTGTCGGCCTTCGCCGCCGTCGGCGCCTGCGATTGATAGGCCAGCGTTCCGCCGATGCTCGCGATGCCGTAGGCGGTGATCGCGTATTTCATCATGCGCGGCTGGCCGGTGTAATTGCCGCCATTGTAGTCGGGATCGCTGCGGATGGTGTCGAGCATGATCCGCCGCAGCATCCAATTGCGCGACGCCATCTCGGTCGGCTGCGAGGCCATCGGGATCAGCGCGTCCATCGCCTTCGGATATTTCTCGCCCCACAACCAGGTGTGCATGCCGCCCATGGAATTGCCGATGACGAGCCGCAGGTGCTTGACGCCAAGCCCTTCCGTCACCAGGCGATACTGGGCTTCGACCATGTCCTCGTAATCGTATTTCGGGAAGCTCGTCTTCATCCCGTCGGACGGTTTTGACGATTTGCCATGGCCGATATTGTCGGGGATGATGATGTAATATTTGGAGGCATCCAGCGGCTGCCCCGCGCCGAACAGCTCGCCGGCAAAGGCTGGTGACAGCATGCTCGCGCCCGAGCCGCCGGTTCCGTGCAGCACCAGGACCGGCTGGCCGCTCGGCTCACCCACGGTGGTGTAGTGCAGCTTCAGCTCCGGCATGGTCTCGCCGGTGTGGAACTTGAAATCCCTGACGACCCAGTCGCCCTGCTTCGGTGCCGGATAATCGGCCGCCCATGCGAACGTCGAGATGGCCGACACAGAGACGGACAACAGGATGGCTGACAGCGCCGCGCAAGAAGCTTTCATGTCTATTTCCCCCGTGCGGCTCTGGTCGGCGGCCGCGTTGCGGCGGAACTTAGCAGAACTGTCCGGAAGGATGTAGGATTTCGTTTTCGCCGGTCGTCCTTGAGGGAAAGGTCAGGAGAGAGTGCATGTGCCGCAACATCAAGACGCTGTTCAACTTCGAGCCGGAGGCGACGGAGGATGAGATCCACGCCAGCGCGCTCCAGTTCGTTCGGAAACTGTCCGGCTTTAACAAGCCTTCGCAGGCCAACGAGGCGGCCTTCGATCGTGCGGTGGCGGAGGTCGCGGAGGCTGCGCGAAAACTCCTGACGTCGCTGCACACCCACGCCCCGGCACGCGACCGTGAGGCCGAGGCGGAAAAGGCCAAGGAACGTTCGCGGCTGCGCTTCGGCTAGGCGGCTCGAAGGTCCGTTCCGTGATCTGGCTCACGGTGAAAGCGGTCGCAACGCGCGATGATGTTCGCCGGGCTTTTGACACCCGGGAGCACGACCATGAGCCGCCCTCTTCTTCCGCTGAAAGCAGGTGCCGTCGTTTTCACGCTGCTGTGGACAGCGTGGATGACGTGGTGGAGCGGTTCGTTCTCGAGCGCGAACGTCGTGATCCTGGCCTTGTGCGGCGCAGCGGTCGGTTATCTCTGGTACCGCGCCATGCGCTGGCAGTTCGAGCGTATGGGCATGCTGCCGCGACGCGAGAATGGGACGAAATAGATTCGTCTGTCAGTCCTAGCCGTGCTTCTTCTTTTTCTTCTTCTTCCTGTGATTGTCGCCTTCGCTGTCCTCGTCCTCGTCACCGAGGGGCGCGTCGTCGGTCTCCTGCACGGCTGCCTCCAGCGCCTCGCGCTCGGCGGCTTCACGCTCGCGCTGGCGACGGCGCTCGTCCCAGGCGTCGAACAGTTGATCGAGCCACGGCAGCACCTGCTCGATCGACGGCAATGGGCCGGGCGGACCGGCCTCACCACGCGGGCCTTGCGGCCCCGCCGGCCCTTGCGGTCCGACAGGTCCCTGTGCACCGGCTGCCCCGCGCGGTCCGGCTTCGCCCTGCTTGCCTTGCGGGCCGGGCTTGCCCAGTGGTCCGGCCTTTCCGATCGGACCCGGCTTGCCCTGCGGCCCCGGCTTGCCACGCGCGCCATCGGGGCCCCGCTTGCCCGGATGGCCCTGTGGTCCCGGCCGCCCCGGTTCGCCCTGCCGTCCGCGCGGTCCCTGAGGTCCCTGCCGTTTTTGTTCGTCTGCCACGCCGCTGCTCCCTTGACCGGAAGCAAGCTAATTAGCGGCGTTTGACGACAGCGGCAATTCCGCCGGGCTCGCGCCTGGGCTTGATCAACACCAATCGGCCGCACGTCGCGCGCTAGTCGTGATAGGCCGGCACCTCGATGCCGGAGGCGGCGTAGAGCCTGATCTTGTTGCGCAGCGTGCGCACCGAGAGGCCGAGCACGCGCGAGGCGCGCGTGCGATTGCCGTCGCAACGGGCGAGCGTCTGCAGGACGAGCTCACGCTCGACCTCGTCGACGGTCGCGCCGATCAGCAGCGGAACGATCTGGTTCGGTGAAAGGAAATATGCGCCCGGTTCGGACGCAGCGACATGAACAGTGGTCATCGACACACTCCCCGATCAACGCCCGCCTCCCTCTTTGGAAGCGGATCGAGAACAAACGACCCCCAAGCCGTAAATCTACGGTGGGCGGGTTTGGTTAACGAAAGGTTAACCGCGGGGCGATCGCACCAATTGACCTTGGGAATGCCGCCGCACCGCCGCGATTGGCACGGATTGCATGTTCCCGCGAGCATACTCCGCATTGCCAAGCAGGCATCATCCCGCTCACACCGTCCGGTATCCGCCATCCACCATCACGATCGTTCCCGTGACGTAGGCCGACATGTCCGACGCAAGGAAGATCGCGGGACCCACGATGTCCTCGGGCTTGCCGGTGCGCGCCAGCGGGGTGTGATCGACGAAGGCCTGCACCAGCGCCGGATTGGTCGCGCGCACATTGGCGTTGATGTTGGTCTCGATGAAGCCCGGCCCGATCGCATTGACGCGCACGCCCTCCTTGCCGAGCTCGACCGCGAGCGCCTTGGTGAAGCCGAGCACGCCGTGTTTCGAGGTGGTGTAGGCCGCCGAGCTCGGCGTGCGCAGATGCACGAAGGACTGAATCGAGCCGATATTGACGATGCGGCCCTTCGCTACGCGCAACGGGCTCAGGAACGCCTGCGTCATGTTGAAGACGCCGTTGAGGTTGAGCGAGATGATGTCGTTCCAGTCCTTCGCCACCGTCTCCGTCTCCGCGGTGAAGGCGTTGCGGCGAGTGATCCCGGCATTGTTGACGAGGATCGAGACCTGCCCGACCTCGTCGGCGACTTGCTTGGCGAGCGCGAAGCAGTCGTCGCGTTTGGTGACATCGAGCGCAAAGCTCTCGGCCTTGCCGCCGGACTTGCGGATCCCCTCGGCGGCTTCCGCGACCGTGTCGGCGTTGACGTCGAGCAGCACCACTTGCGCGCCCTCGCGGGCGTAGCCGGCCGCGATGGCCCGGCCGATGCCCGAACCGGCGCCCGTGACGATTGCGATGTGGTTCGCGAGCAATGCCATGACAATTTCCTCCCGATTTCTTTTCGAAGTTTCATGAAAGGCTAACTCGAAATTAAGGGGTCGGAAACGGCGGCCTTGGCATACTGGTCTTGATTGCTAAACGTTGCGCGCATGATGGAACAGCTCGAATCCTGGAAATTCGCACTCGAACGCCTGCGGTCGGCGGACGGCGCCGATTGGGCCGAGGCGGGCCGGCTGGTCGCCGAGGTCGCGCGGATGAGCACCGATACCATGCTGCGTCAGGCCGCCGAGCAGGCGCTTCCGGTGCTGCGCCAGGCCGTGGACAATGACGATCACAGCGTCACGCTGGCGGCCCGGCGCCGTCTCGGCGTGGTGCTCGACGTTGTCCACGACCTGACCGCGCCGCGCTTCGGCCGCCGCAATGCTGCGCCGAAAAAATTGTCCAGCGAGGATCGCGCCCGCAAGGTGCTCGGCCTGCCGCTCGCGGTGCAGCTCACCTGCGAGGACATCAACCAGGCCTATCGCCGCGCCGCCAAGGGCATGCACCCCGACCACGGCGGCAGCGCCCAAGCGTTCATCGACCTTGCCGCCGCGCGCGATATCCTGATCCATCCCCGCGCCTACAAGGACGCGTGAGAGCTCATGTGCTATCCTGTAGCCCGGATGAGCGAAGCGACATCCGGGACGGGTCTAGCCCATGGTTCTGTATCGCAGAAATTTTCTTCCCGGCGGCACCTACTTTTTTACTGTAGCGCTCTTCGACCGCCGATCGACCATTTTGATTGAGAACGTTGACGCCCTGCGCGATGCCTTTTCGGGCCGCTCGCAGGGAGCGCCCGTCCGAGGTCGATGCGATTGTGATCCTTCCGGACCATTTGCATGTCGTCATGAACCTCCCGCCGCATGACGCCGATTTCGCGGGACGTTGGCGAAGGATCAAGGGGCATTTCAGCAGCGCACTACTGCATGCGGGTATCGACGTAGCCCGCCAGTCCAATGGAGAATTGGCTCTGTGGCAACGACGCTACTGGGAGCACACGGTTCGCGACGAAGATGATTTCGCCCGCCACGTGGATTACATTCACTTCAACCCAATTAAACATCGCTACGTCCAGCGCGTTTGTGATTGGCCGCATTCGTCCTTTCACCGATATGTGCGGGCGGGATTGCTCCCGGAAGATTGGGCGGGCGATGCCGGCGAAAGCGGGATTGCTTTCGGTGAGCGAGCCGAGGGAGGCTGACCGGGCGTAGGTTGAATTCCCGGATATCGCTTCGCTCATCCGGGCTACGGACGTCGGACTTGGAGTCGAGCCTCAGCTCTTGTTCACGCAGCTCGGATAGGGCGCGGCTTCGCCCGCTACGATCGGGCAGAGCTCGATCGGGCTGAGCGCGCGCAGACGGGCCTGCCAGCGGTCGTCGTTCACCGGCGGCTGGTCGGTTTCGGGGCCGCGCTCGGCCCATTGGATCGTGTAGTAGTCGCTCGTGCCCTTCAGCGTGACCAGCAGTGCGGTTTCGCTGTGCCGGGTCGGACCGCTGTCGACGCGGCCGCAGCCGATCACGGCGACGAAACCTTCGAACCGGCCGAACGTGGTGGCGCCAAGCGGCCTTGCCGCAAAGCTGTCGGGGCAGGCGGATTTGAAACCGCTTGCGATCGAGCCCGCGAATTTCTCGGGCGATGAACCTGGAGTGAGCGTCATGCCCTTCTCGCCGGTCACGGTGATCATCTCGGTCCAGCGTTCAGGCGTCTCGCCCTTCAGTACGGCCTCGCGGATGTAGTGGCCGCCCTTGGTGTTCTCGAACACCGCGGAAAAATTCGACGGCATCGCGAAGCTGACCAACTGGCCGAACACCGGCGAGATCACGCGGAAGGATTGCGGGGCCTGTGCGTTTGCCGTTGCGGCGATCAGCAGCGATGCGGCCAGAACCGTGGCTTTCGTCGGCGCGCGCATCGATTGGCTCCAAAGCCGCGAGGTGAAAAACAAGCGGGCAAAAACAAGCGGGCAAGGATGCTGGTTGGCGCGGGACGCTGGGAGGCGCCCCGAACAAGATGTGAGTAGGTCCGCCAGCTGGCCAGGTTCAAAGCGGGTGCGCGGAAAATGCGCGATCTCGGCCGAAAAACCAGTGGCGCGTCGAAAAGAAAAAAGGCGGACCGCTCGCGCGATCCGCCCTTTGAAATCCGATCTGTCGCCTCAGGCCTAGAGCGTGCAGCGGCGCTCCCCGCGCAGCTTGATCTGGAGCTCCGAGGCGGCGGTGAAGGTCGGGAGCGGCTTGCTGACGACCTTGTAGGTCGACACGCCCCACTGGAACGGCTTGTACTTCAGGTCCTCGTTCCAGACCTGGCAGATGCCGGTGTTGTCCCAGCGGATCACGTAATAACCGACCGCCGCCGACGCCGGCACGGCGAACACGGAGGTGGCGATGCCGGCAACGGCACAGAGGGCGAGAACGCGACGCATGAAATATCTCCTGATGGGAACGTGAGAGGAAACTGGTGCGGCAAAATGGTGCGGCTGGCAAGCGGGGCGGCGACCGTTCACGGACATGTCAGTCGTTGGTCGGCTGTTCGGATGCCCCTTATGCCTTGACTGTCGCCGGACTATCACACGTCTACCCCTTGGCCAGCGACGCGACCGCCTCGATCTCGATCAGCATCTTCGGATCGGGCAGTGCGTGGACCACGCAGGTGGTGCGGGCAGGGTAGGGCGGCGGCCCGAAGGCGCCGGCATAGAGCGCGTTCATGGCGGCGACGTCGGAGGCGCGGGTCAGCAGCACGTTGACCTTGACGAGATCGCGGATCGCGGCGCCGGCCTCTGCCAGCACGCGCTTGATGTTGACGGCGACGTTGGCGAACTGCGCCTCGAAGCCATCGGGCAGCGCGCCGCTCGCGTCGAAGCCGGGAATGCCGGAGACGAACAGGAGATCGCCGGTGCGCGTGGCAAAGGACAGCGGCGGCGCCTTGATGTGGGGCGGGGGCGCGAAATGCTGGATCGGCATGAGATCACCTCGGATGGACGGCAGGAAGCGCAAGCGTAGCGGCAGGTCGGGGCGCCTCCAACAAAAAACGCGAAACCAACCCCATGCACAGTAGGCATCCGGCGGGAATCATTGAGCTTTCTTTTTGACTTCGGGAAAAGCAAAATAACCGTTGCTCCGTCGGGCAAAACAGGGGCAGAATGGCATGATGGCGGGTGAGCGTCTTGTCGCGCCAAACTCCGCCGTCATGCCCCGGCTTGACCGGGGGCATCCAGGGCGCTGCGGCTTCTCGGTTCACCATCGCCCTCTCTGGAATACTGGATCGCCCGGTTAAACCGGCGATGACAGTTGAGTGTGTTGCTACAGACCCCGACTCACGTCCGCGCCCATCATGTTGCCGCCGCGATGCATCGGATACATTCGCGTCTGATTCGTTTCCCCCTTGAAGAATAGCCCCCGGAGACCCTCATGAAGTTCGCATCCACCTTCCGCGCCGCGCTGGTCGGCATTGCCGCGCTTGCCGGCCTCTCGACCTCGGCGCTGGCCGACGGCGGCACCGTGGTGCTGACGATCTACAAGGCGGGCTGGATCATCGGCGGCTCCGGCGGTTCGGGCGTACTGAACTTCCGCGGCCGCGCCTATTCGCTCTCGACCGGCGGTCTCGACTACGGCCTCGTCTTCGGCGGCTCCAAGACCGTGCTGCGCGGCCGCGTCTCCAACATCAACCGGCCCTCCGATATCGCCGGCGTCTACGGCGCCGCCGGTGCCGGCATCGCAGTGGGCCGCGGCGCGCGTGCGATCGTGCTGACCAACCAGAAGGGCGCCGTGCTCGAGCTGTCCGGCACGCAAGTCGGCCTGATGGCGAATGCGGATCTGAGCGGGCTCGCGATCACGATGCGGTAGGGGCGATCAGCTCAATTCCCGCATGAGCGAGAGCGACATGCGGGTCAACCCTCGGTCCCGGATGTCGCTGTCGCTCATCCGGGCTACGTTCCCGTCACCGCCGCGTGAATCCGTTCGCAATGTGCGACGAGATTTGCGTGCGCATCGACGAACGCCTTCAGCGGTGTCGGGATCGGAAAGAAGAAAATGTTGGCGATGAAGCCGTAGATGCCGGCATCGACGCTAGTCGGCGCCGCGCCGTGCACGAAGCCGGCCGCCGGCACGATCTCCGCCAGCACCTGCAGATCTGCGAGCCCCCGCGCATAGGCCTGCTCGGGCGTGTAGCGGCCGATGCCCTGGAAGTGATAACGCTGCGCATTATACGCCTTCGCCTTCTCGAATCCTGCCGCATCGATCTGCTTGTGCTGCGCGATGAAGGCGTCGCGAAACGCGGGATAATAACGCTCGTCCTTCCAGCGCGAATACGACATCACCCAATAGAGATCGTCGAGCATGCGCGTGACGAAGTGGTTGGTCCGCCTCTGCTCCGCAGTTAGCGCGGCGTCGATGGTGAGGCGGTATTTCGCGGTCGCATGCGCGATGATGGTCTCGCTGTCGCCGATCGTCTCGCCGTCATCCACGACATAGGGCAGCTGCCCGCGCGGCGCGGCGGAGGCATCGAACACATGCTCATGCGCGAACGGTACGCCCGCGAGCTTCAGGAAGGCATAGACCTTGAGGCCGTAACCGTTGTTGTCGGCGACACCGAACAGGTCTGGATAGGAGTAGAGGGTCAGCATGGGACGCTCCTCGCGCTGAAGTCGTATCGCCGCCGTGACGCGCTTGCAACAGTTCCGCGCTTTGTGCGCCGCCTCCTTCGATCGGAGGACGATTGCATCGTTGCTGGTTTGCCCCGACAACGCCATCCGGGATTGTTATACTCCGCATCCCCGTGACGTCAGCGATGGTGACCCTATGGCGAGAGAGTTGGAAGGCAAGGTTGCGGCCGTGACCGGGGCCGCGTCGGGCATCGGATTGGCCAGCACCGAGGCGATGCTGGCCGCGGGCGCGCGCGTGGTGATGGTCGACCGCGACGAGGCCGCGCTGAAGTCGCTCTGCGACAAGCACGGCGACGCCGTGATCCCGCTGCTCGTCGACCTGCTGGACCCAAAAGACTGCGCAACGCTGCTGCCGCGCGTTCTGGAGCAGGCCGGCCAGCTCGACATCCTGCATGCGAATGCCGGCACGTATGTCGGTGGCGATCTGGTCGATGCTGACACCATGGCGATCGACCGGATGCTGAACCTGAATGTCAACGTCGTGATGAAGAACGTGCACGACGTGCTGCCGCACATGATCGCGCGCGGGACCGGCGACATCATCGTCACGAGCTCGCTGGCGGCGCATTTTCCGACGCCATGGGAGCCGGTCTACGCGTCGTCCAAATGGGCGGTCAACTGCTTCGTCCAGACAGTGCGGCGCCAGGTCTTCAAGCACGGTATCCGCGTGGGCTCGATCTCGCCCGGCCCGGTCGTCAGCGCCCTGCTTGCGGACTGGCCACCCGAGAAGCTGAAGGAAGCCAGGGACTCGGGAAGCCTGCTGGAGGCCGGCGACGTGGCCGAGGTCGTGATGTTCATGCTGACGCGGCCACGCGGCATGACAATTCGTGACGTGGTCATGCTGCCGACCAATTTCGATCTTTAGGGCGCTAACGGTCCTGCGAACCCTTCGATGCAGCGGTGAATATCGCCAATTGCGCATCGAAAGCGCGCCTGAAGGCCGGCCGCGCTTCGCCGCGGGCGACATAGGCGGCGATTTCTGGATATTCGTCCAGCAGGCCTGACGCGTTCAACCGGCGCAGCACCGTCACCATCATGAGATCGCCGGCGCTGAACGCACCGTCGAGCCAGTCGGCATCGCCGAGGCGGCGGGACAATTCGCCGAGCCGGACACGGACGCGATCCTGCAGCGTGGGCAGCCGCTCCGCGTACCAGCTCTGGTCGCGCTCGAACAGCATGGCCATCCCGAGCTCGACGATCGGCGGCTCCAGTGTGCTGAGCGCGGCAAACATCCACGCGATCGCGCGGGCCCGGGCCTGCGGCTCCGTCGGCAGCAGCCCGGCATGGCGCTCCGCGATATGGAGCACGATCGCGCCGGTCTCGAACAAGGCGAGGTCGCCGTCCTCGTAGGTCGGGATCTGCCCGAATGGATGTAGCGCGAGATGCGCGGGCCCCTTCATGTCCGCGAACGAAACCAGATGGACCTCGTAAGGCTGCCCCACCTCTTCGAGCGCCCAGCGCACCCGCATGTCGCGGGCCTGTCCGCGGCCGCGGTCGGGCGAGTTTGCGAAGGCGGTGATGGTGGGAGGCATCGGAGGTCTCCGGGGTTGATCGCGTTTTGCGTTCGGAGGACGAATGGAATGAGTGGATTCCGACAGGTTAATGGGTTTTCGTGGACCCCGTAGCCCGCATGAGCGATAGCGATATGCGGGGCAGCTGCCGGCCCCGGATGTCGCTGTCGCTCATCCGGGCTACAAGAAAAACCCGCCGCCACTGTCGGATCGTTGCCTCCTGCCTCGTCCTTGGAACATCGGCGCGCCGCCGCGCGTCCGCGCGAGACAAAAGGATTTCCATTCATGACCTCCATCACGCCGTTTCTCTGGTTCGACAACAACGTGCCGGAGGCCGTCGCCTTCTACAAATCGGTGTTTCCCAATGCCAAGGTTGAGACCGTCAGCGACTTCATGGCGGTGTTCGAGCTCGAAGGCCAGCGCTTCAACGCGCTCAACGGGGGGCCGCAATACAAGTTCAACGAGGCGGTGTCGTTCTTCATCAGCGTGGAAACGCAGGCGGAAGTCGATTATTTCTGGGACAGGCTCACCGCCGACGGCGGCGAGGAATCCCGCTGTGGCTGGCTCAAGGACAAGTTCGGGCTGTCCTGGCAGGTGATCCCATCAGCGCTCGGCCGCTATCTCGGCGACCCCGACCGCAGCAAGGCGAACCGCGTCGTGCAGGCGATGATGCAGATGAGAAAGATCGTGATTGCGGACCTGGACAGGGCGTATGCGGGGTGAGGGGCGGGCCGTGGTGACGGTGCCAACTCCTCATGGTGAGGAGGCGCGTAGCGCCGTCTCGAACCATGCAGGCCCACATCCCGCCGCGGCTATCCTTCGAGACGCCCGCTACGCGGTCTCCTCAGGATGAGGTCTGTGGGTGTTGAGTGTCCAGTGCAGCGACCCACGCCGCAAGCTCGCGCCACGGCTCCAGCGTCCAATGCCCGGACGCCGCACCCGACGGCGACGGCAGCACGAACACCTCGGGCAAGCTCTCATCCCGCGGCTGCCGCCCCAGCGCAATCCCGCTCGACGGCCTGCCATAAAACAAGCTCGCCGCCTTCTTGCTCGTGAATGCAATCGTCCTCGGGCGAAACTTTTCGATCTTGGCCCTGAACCCCGGCACGTCGATTGTCTCAGCCGCGATCTGGTGATCCATTCCGGCGCCCGACTTCGACAGATCAGTGAAGCCGATCCCGAGCTCGAGCAGGCTTGCGAACTCGCCCGGCTGATAGCGCCGCGGCGTGATCCCTGCCTCATCGATCGCGCGCCAGAAGCGATTGCCGGGATGGGCGTAGTAGTGCCCCAGCTCGGCCGAACGCGTCGAGGCAGCGGTGCCCACGAAGACGAGACGGAGGTTGGGGCGGAGTTGGTC
>NZ_JBVVPN010000084.1:5475-13969 GCF_055811035.1 Bradyrhizobium sp. MI1.10 | reverse complement strand
CCCCCCAGGTCCGCCACCGCCTCCAGGTGCCCCGCCGCCAGAGGACCCCGACGCTGCAGAGGACGGGCGGTCGTTGTCGAGGAACGACTGGCCCCTGTCGTCGCCATGCGTTGCTCCGTTCTGTCCGCCTGAACGCGCGATGGCCGTCGAGGTCAGCGAGGTCGACAGCAGCAGCGTCATGACGGGGGGTGTCACGGCCGCGAATCTTCCGCAGGTTTTCAGGAACGCCCGCCGGTCGTCATCTTCATTGCCACTTTGGCTCACGATGCGCTCCCCTTGATTTAAATTTGCTTTATTCCTATTATATATTAAATAGACTTTCAACCAGAATTTTGTTTGAAAGATGGAGATTGCGAAGCGTGCGCCGCCAGCAGATTGCCAGCATTTCCATGGCCTCGGGCTTGCTCGCCCCGGCGCCGGGACCCCAATCTGGAGTGTCAAACTAATATTTAATATGCATATATCTGATTAGCTTGATTAAGGGCAGCGCACGACGGATGATTGCCATGCCACTGCAATTTCACCGGCCCATCGAAAACATGGAGATCTGGAGCGCGAGCGGCGATGGCTTCTCGTTTGTGATCAGCCTGGAGAGCCCTACCGGTCCAGGCTTTCACGGACGCTCCGGATACCTGGCGAGTTGGCGACCACTCTACGAGAACAATGGCGCGATCAAGATCAGCGGGTCGCCCTTCCGAACATTGGCTGAGGCCGAAGGAGCCTGCCGCAACATGGCCGAGCATCTGCGCGCCGCAACCGATGCTCACCGCCCAGCATGATGCGGTGTCCAGCTAACGCGTACCTTCCGGAAGGACATTGCTTCGCTTAACGTCCTCGTCGTTTCGAACCGCCGAATCCTGCTGTAGTAGGCCGGAAGAGGCGAGTTCACGTGCGGCCGCATGTTTCCCGTTTTGCGAAATTGCAAATGCCGCGAGAACTGTTCGATTGCTGATATCGAGCTTCTGGAAGATGTGGTGAAGGTGGACTTTGATCGTACCGTCGGTAATGTTCAGGAAACGCCCAATCTCTTTGTTCGACAGCCCCTCCGATACAAGTCTCATGATCTGCCGCTCCCGGTCGGTCAGCTGCGTCGGAGCCTTTTCCTCACCGGTGTGAGACTCCCCACGGACCTCGCCACCTGTGCACGGCGACCGCGATGCCGGTCCCTGGCGTTCCGCAACCTTCCTCAGGGTCGCGACCAGCATCTCCGGCTCAGCATCCCTCGTGAGGACGAGGCAGGCGCGGCCCGCGGCCAGCGTCTGCAACCTTTGATCGCCGGCCTTTTCAGCGAAGAAAATGACCCGGGTACCCTGGCCAGCGGTGTTTGCGATAGCCAGAATGTCCGGTCGACTGATACTGGGCATTGCAATATCGACCAGTGCAATATCCGGCACCAGAAGTCGGATCGCCCCAATGCAGCTTGCAGTATCGCCGCAGGCGGCCACGATCGCAAAATCGCGCTGCGCCGCAAGGACGCTGCTGATCCCCTGCAAGACGATCGGGTGCCGATCCGCGATGACGACTCTGATGCGGCGCATGCTTCCCCTGCCTATCCCTGATACCCCGCGCGGCAGTTTTTATTCCTGCATTCACCTCAAGACGCGCGGGAAGCACAACCAATCCGTTCTGCCAAAACGCCGCACTGTCGATTCGTCGCGGCGCGTATCGGCAACGCATGATGGCCACACCACTGTAACTCGCTTTGAGAATGCATGCAGCACCGTAGGATTGCGGTCCTCCACGGAAAATCCGAAGCAGCCGATTCATCTACAAAACAGCGCCTTCTCAGCTGGCCATGATCTGCAAAACTCTCCCGCAGATCTGGCGGTCCAGTATGTGGCTGCCTTGTCAGGATTGGTTAACAGCCATCAAGCTCATCACCGACCACTTATTACGAACGATATATAGTCACATTCATGATTCAAATCTAACATTCGACAAACTTGACCGGAGCGAGGAGGCTGAAAAGCCTCGACCCATAACACGGAGGAGGCTCAAAAAGTAAGACTTTTCATCCAACATCAATATGAGGAGTGGAAATTTTCTAACCATTAATCAGACGTCTCGAACGATAACGGCTGCTTCGGCAGGGGCACCGATGAAAACCTGGTCAGCAAAGTTCGGGCGACATTTTCGTTAACCCGGCAAACTTCAATCTGCGGTCACGGGTCATCGCTGGTAATGAGTAGGTGGTCACATGTATTCTTCGGCTGTTTTGCGGCAAACGCATGAATCTCTGATCGTTCAATTCACTGAATTGCAGAATTTACGTAGTCGTGTGTCGATGGCCGAGCAGCGCTTGCTCGGCCCGATGCGAAGGGTCCGCCGGCGGAGACCGGCTGGGAGGCGACCGGCCGGTCGAAGGCACAGGCCCGGCTGGTAGCCCCAAGAAGTACCGCACTGCACACTAGAGTTCTGCGGGCAGGCTGATCAGGCTTGCCCGACGGGGCTTCGACCTGATAAGCCCCCCTCCTATTTCAAATCGGAAGTAGTGGGGACGGCTTCCATGGGGAACGACGAGTGGGCATCCGCGGCCACAGCCGAGCTGTGGCGGCTTTACGATGAAGTGACGACTGTTCTTAGTCGGAGAATGATTGCGGAAAAAGCCAAGCTCGAAGAGCGGCTTCGCAGGATCGAGGGAACTTCCGGGGCCCCCAACGGCGAACGTGCGCGCCGCCCCTACCCGCCAGTGCTGCCGAAGTATCAAAATCCGAAAAACCCGTCCGAGACCTGGTCCGGTCGTGGCAAGCAACCCCGCTGGTTGAAGGCGCAGCTCCGAGCCGGCAAGAAGCTGGACGATTTGTTGATCAACCGTTCATCCAGCCGCAAGCGCCGCCGCACCGGTTGAGCCCCGCGACGGTCGCGACGCCGTAGACACCGCTATGGCGCGGCTGTCCACAGCAACATCTAGCGATCGCGATCCTCTTTATTGTTCGGACTGCCGTCACCGCTGCCGTTGCCGTAGCCATTGTTGCCGTGCACAATATGACCGCCTGAACTGGCTATCGCGGCTGAAGTAAGAGAGGTGGACAGCAACAGCGTCATGGCAGGAGGGGTGACGGCGGCAAATTTTCCGCAGCTTTTCAAGAACTCACGACGATCTTCGCCGTCGGTATCGAGGTGGGTCATCAGTGTCCTCCTCTCCTCCAATCGTCTCGGAGGTGAAAATAGGTCAGAATGGACATACCTGCAAATTAAATTTGTTAATTCAACAATTTAAAATGCGGACCGCCGTCACAGCATAGCCCTCAACGGCGCCCCGGTAGCACAGTCCGTTACGAGCATTGAGGTTACACTACGCGCCGTCTCGGCCACAGGGCAGCCATTGACATTAAATTGGAAATATTATAATTATAAATACATTAATTAACTCTAAGCAACTTTCGCTCATAAAACCCTTTCGGCGCATAACGAGCTCCGGGCAGCTCGATCACATATGCGGCGCACAAAGCATCGCTCTTGCCAAGTGGTAAAAACGAAAGTCAGTTCATGACCGGAACCGAGACCGGAGCAGCATTTAGGCAATTGCGGTCTGGCTTCGACACGGCTTTGCGACCAGGATTCTCACTGCCGCGTCTAGGAGCCTTGATGAGCCGAGCGCTGACGGCAACGCTCTTAGACCTGTCGGAACTAACGGTCCTCACCGAGGCTGCGACCGGCGCGTATGCCGTGACGGCCGTCCTCGCAGCGATGGCCGGAGCCAGGCACGTCTATGCCTTCACGAAACCTACGCGGCACGGCACACCAGCTGACGCAAGGCAACAAACTCTGGAGCTTGCAGATTCGGTCGGTGTGGCCGATCGCATCGACGTCCTGGAGCAGATCACCCCGGATATCCTCCATCAAACGGATATTGTAACTAACAGCGGCCATCTTCGGCCTCTTACCGCGGCGCTCATTGATGAGTTACCAAGGGAGGCCGTCATCGCCCTGATGTTTGAGGCTTGGGAATTTCGCCCCAAGGACCTCGACATGGAAGCATGCTTACGGCGCGGAATTCCGATTGTCGGCGTGAACGAACGCCACCCGTCAGTCGATGTCTTCTCGTTTCTCGGTCCACTGTGCGTGAAGCAACTCCACGATTGCGGTTTACCCGTGTACAGGAATCGCATTGGTGTGCTGTGTGACAATGACTTTGTTGGCTCGCTCCGCGCCGGTCTCACGAGCTCTGGAGCGAGCGTGGACACCTTTGACAACGTCCAAGCTGTGTATCGCGACGAGTGGGACGCAATCATCGTCGCGCTGCGACCGGCGGCTCAGCCTCGTATCGGTTCGCCGGAAGCAACGCACCTCGCTGCTTGCGCGCCCGCCGGTGGCGTTATCGTGCAGTTCTGGGGCGATATGGATCGAACTGTATTGTCAGCAAATGGATTGGCCGTTTGGCCAACAGCGCCTCCGGCATTGGGGCACATGGGCATTCTCCTGTCGGAGATTGGCCCTGAACCGATCGTGAGACTGCAGGCAGGCGGCCTCCGCGCTGCTGAGTGGGTTCGGCGCAGTAGAACCGTTTCGTCTGACGGATTCGCGCAACTCGTTACTCGGCCCCTCGTCGAGCTTTCGCCAATTCACACTAGGTCCTAGCCTCGATGAGCTCGATGAGTGTGCGCGTCGCGGAGGCGAGAAACACTATGCGACGCATGTCGAACGCGACCGCGGGCGCAGGCGACGATACGGGAAGATACTGCCGCTCCCTGAAGCAAGCGATCGCGTCGTCGAGCCGCCCCACTTCGTAAGCAAGATGATAGAATTTGCCGCCGCGCTTAAGGATACCCTCCACCGGCGATTGTGCGCCGGCCGGCTCAATGAGTTCCAGGCGCGGACCGCCGCCTGACACGAACTGGATCCGAACTTGCTGGATCGGGTCCTCGAATATCGGTCCTTCAGGCCTGTAGCCAGCTATCGCGAGTTCCGTCAACTCCGCCGCGATCTTTCGGCACGCCATTCCCAAATGATGAAAATGCAAGTCCATCTGCTATTCCTTCTTCCCTTGCTAGCGCAATGAGACGGGTGCGTCCGGAAGCGCGATGCGCTGCTTCCGTTGCTCTGGCCAGTTGCGGGGGGCAGTTAACCTTCCCGCGCATCAAGGAGCAGCGCCGACCAGGCCTGCTTCAACCGCGGATAATCTTCGCGCGACATCCGAAACGTAATCACGTCGTCGCCGTTCCACCAAGCCTTCGGCGAAATCTTTTCGATTTGGAAGCCAAGGCGAATATGGAAGTTCTTCGCAGGCCCGTTCTTGCTTTGCACGTTGGCTACGACGACCGAAAGCCCTAGCTGCGCGAACGCGAAGACTAAAAGCAGATCGAATATCTCGGCCAGAAAGAGGCGCGCACCCGGATCGACGATTAACCGCGCCACCTCGCCGCGTTTCGCCGCGAAATCCAGGTTCGCAAGGGCGATGCTGGCAGCCGGTTTTCTCGAGCGCTTGAACTCCGCAATGAAATAGTAGTCGTCCGCCCTCGCCTGGTAACTTCGGAAAAACTCTTCCTGCTGGGTCAAGGTCAGCTTTTCGCGGGTCATGAACTTGCCGAGAACGGGATCGTTCCGCCAAGCGATGATTTGCGCGGAGTCCTCCAGCCGGACCTCTCGAAGGACCAGGTTGTTTCCCTCAGGAAGCCGTTTGAGATTCTCAGTCTTGGCGGCAAGCGTGCCCGAGCTCGGCGGCTCTGATCCCATATGCGCCGTCATCTATTTATTTCACCTTAATTTAATGGGCTTAAATATATTTAATTGACCTGAACATTATCATTATTTAATGTGACTGACAATCAAACGATGCTTCTTTTCTGAGTGGAGGCTCGCTATTCTCGCCGCTGTCCCCGTTTTGCCGGTCCGGCATGTAAATGATGCCGAACTCAAGTCCTTAGCGCTGTCCGGCGATGCCGCGTTCTGGGGGCATCTCGCCGCCCGCTCGCGGGAGGCCGCGAGTTTTTCCGAACTGTTCTTTCTGTCGACGCTTCGAAAAAAGGCGAAGCTACATGCGACCGAAAGTGGTCAGCCAAGACTCCGACTCGCCTTGATCGGCGGCTACAACCTGTATCCGTTGCATGAACTGGTTGAACACCTCCTGGCCATTCGTGGAATCGAGTGCGAACGCTTCCTCGGCGAGTACGATAATTTCGTCTCGGAAATCCTCGACGGCTCGAGTCCGCTGTACGCCTTCAAGCCGGATCTCGCCTTCATTCTGCCGAACGCGAGCCATTGCCGCTTTTCGGGCTCGCTCCTCGATGCCGTGAAACATCAGCGCGAAGCTGCAGTCGGCGCCGCGGAGCAGCTCCTCAACCTCGCGCGGACTTTCATCGAACGCTCAGGTGCGGCGGTGATTCTCGCGAATCTTGCGCTGCCCGCCGACCTCGATCTCGGCTCGTTTCGTTCGCGCACGCTTGGGGCCGATTGGAGTTTCCGCAAGGCGGTGAACCTTGAGCTCGGGCTCCGGGCCCCGGCTGAGGTGCAAATCTGCGACGTCGAGTTCCTCTCGGCACGCCGAGGGATCACGGCTGCGGAGGATGCGCGAGCATGGTACGAATCGAAGCAGCTCGGCTCACCTGATTTTCTGGTGGACGTCGCGCAAGAGCTAAGCCATCTGATCGCCTGCCGTAAGCAAGGCCCGAAGAAGGTGCTGGCGCTCGATCTCGATCAGACGCTATGGGGCGGCGTGATCGCGGAGGACGGTATCGAGGGAATCGAACTTGGGGACTCGTCTCCCCGCGGCGAAGCTTTCAAGGCTTTCCAGAAGTACCTCCTTGCGCTTTCCGAACGCGGCGTCCTGCTTGCGGTGTGCAGCAAGAACGACCATGCGCGCGCGATCGAGGTATTCGAGAAGCATCCCGAGATGGTTCTCCGGCTGGAGCACTTCGCGGCCTTCAAAGCCAATTGGGACCCGAAGTCCGACAACCTGCAGCGGATCGCGGATGAACTCCGCGTTGGCGTGGACAGCTTCGTCTTTGCCGACGACAACCCGGCGGAGATCGAGATCGTGCGCCAGTTTCAGCCCCAGGTTGAAGGCGTGCTCCTAGGGCCGGATCCCGCCGAGTTCATCGGCCGCCTCCAGGCCGGGCGCCATTTCGAGCCACGGAACGTCACCGAGGAGGATCTCGAGCGGACGGCGCAATACGGGCAGGAACGGCGACGTACGGAGCTCGCGGCGAGCGTAACCGACATGCCAGCCTACCTAGCCTCGCTCGAGATGCGAGGCACGATCAAGGAGTTCGACCCGCTCGACCTACCCCGCATTGCCCAGCTGATCGCGCGCAGCAACCAGTTCAACCTGACGACGGTCCGTCGATCCGAAACCGAGATCCAGGGGCTCCTGAAAAGGCCGGACTACCGGTGCTTCACGATGCGGCTCGAGGATCGGTTCGGCGATTCCGGGCTCATCTCTGTGGTCATTGCAAAGATCGAGGGCGGCGTCTTCGTTCTCGATACCTGGCTCATGAGCTGCCGCGTGCTTAAGCGCCAGGTCGAGGACGAGATCATGAACGAGATTTTTCGGCTTGCAGAGGTCGCCGGCTGCGCGAAAGTGCGCGGCATTTATCTTCCGACGGCCAAGAACGGGATCGTCGCCGGGATCTACGAGGAGTTTGGCTTCGTGCGTACGGAAGACTCCGCCGCCCGAAAAGAGTTCGAGCTCGCGGCGGAGAAGTATCAGACGCGTTCGACAAAGATCCGCGTAACCCGGAGGGCTTATGAAGCAGGCTGAGGTACTGGCGAAGTTGCAGGAGGTATTCGACGGTATCTTCCTTGAGAAGATCGTGGCCAAGCCCGAGCTGTCGGCGGCCGACGTCGAGGAGTGGGACTCGCTCATGCAGATCTCGCTCGTCATCGCCGTCGAGCAGAAGTTTCGCGTGCGATTCCGCGTTGGCGAAGTCGAGACGGCCCGGAACCTGGGTGAGTTCGCCGATCTGATCGCGAAACGGATAGAGCCATAGGAGTTCGACATCGTGAGGACGATCGCGCGGGTACGCGGCCCGCCACCCGTTTTTGGTGTCTCTCGCCCAGCTTATGGGCGTGACGCGGCGCCGCACTGCAAAACCGCCGCCGGCGATTGTTCGTCTGGAAGCGCGCGGAACCCCTGCGCCGAGATCTTCGCCTCCACTGAAGCGAGCGCGCCTGGGGCGGGCTGCATCAACGGGAGCAGCCGACAGCAGCTGTTCATGATCCGGAGGCTGACTGGGACCACACCTTCTCAAGAGAAATTGACATCCGTGCAAACGCCGCTTGCTTCACAAGGGTATTAAAATATGTCACTAATAAATATAAATTCTTTTTAATTCATTTAACTTCGCGTTCCGTGATTTGATTCGTTGAATTTTCCTTACTGAGTAGAAGCGACTGCGCGGGAGAACAACATGGCAAGCTTGTTCACCACTCAGGCCCCCGTCCTGACCAACAACACGGATGGGCCAGGGGCTGATTACGAGCTGGGTATGCGCTTCACCAGCGACGCTTCCGGCGTGATCCAGGCGATCCGGTACTACAAGGCCTCGAACGAGAC
>NZ_JBVVPN010000084.1:0-5375 GCF_055811035.1 Bradyrhizobium sp. MI1.10 | reverse complement strand
GACAGCAGCCTGGTCGGCAAGCGGATCCGGGTGAATACCACCTACACCGACCAGCTCGGCACCAGCGAGAACGTGACCAGCGCGGCCACCGCGACGGTTGCAGCTGCGAGTGCCACCACCACTCTGTTCACCACTCAGTCGCCGTCCATCACCAATGCCACCGACGGGATAGGGGCTGATTATGAGCTGGGTATGCGCTTCACCAGCGACGCTTCCGGCGTGATCCAGGCGATCCGGTACTACAAGGCCTCGAACGAGACCGGCACCCATATCGGCCACATCTGGTCGGCAACGGGCCAGGAGCTGGCGACGGTCACGTTCACCAACGAAGGCGCATCGGGCTGGCAACAGCAGGCGCTCGCCACGCCGCTCACCATCGCGGCCGGTACGACCTACGTGGTCTCGGTCAATATCAACAGTTACTACGTCTCCACCCCTCAGGGTTTCGCCTCGGGCATCAGCAATGGTGGCCTGAACGCCCCGGCGGGTGCCGGCGTCTACGACTTGACAAAAGGCATTTTCCCGACCGCCGTCTATCAGAACGCAAACTACTTCCGCGACGTCGTATTCGCCGCGGGCTCGTCAAATCCCAGCAATCACCCCGGCGCGGTGGGCGTCAGCGGGACGCCAACGCAGAACCAGATTTTGACCGCGACGGTGAGCGATACGGACGGAGTGCCGGGTACCATCTCCTATCAGTGGCAACAGAGCGCGAACGGCAGCACGTGGACCAACATCAGTGGCGCGACGGCGCGCACGCTGACCCTCGGGCAGGCCCAGGTTGGCAGCTTCATACGCGCCACCGCCAGCTACACGGACCTGCTGGGCAGCAGCGAGGCGCCAGTGAGCACCGCGACCGCCACGGCCGTGGCCAACGTCAACGACGTCGGCGCCGTCACAATCAACGGCACGGCGAGCCAGAACCAGACGCTGACGGCCAGCGTCACGGATCCTGATGGCGTGCCAGCGAGCATCACCTATCACTGGCAGAGCAGCCCGGACGGCACCACCTGGACGAATCTCGCCGCCACGACCTCGAGCCTCACTCTCGACAGCAGCCTGGTCGGCAAGCGGATCCGGGTGAATACCACCTACACCGACCAGCTCGGCACCAGCGAGAACGTGACGAGCGCGGCCACCGCGACGGTTGCAGCTGCGAGTTCGGGTACCACGCTGTTCACCACCCAGGCACCCGATCTGACCAACAACACCGATGGACCAGGAGCGGATTACGAGCTGGGTATGCGCTTCACCAGCGACACGTCCGGCGTGATCCAGGCGATCCGGTACTACAAGGCCTCGAACGAGACCGGCACCCATGTGGGCCACATCTGGTCGGCCACCGGCCAGGAGCTGGCGAGGGTCACCTTCACCAACGAAGGCGCATCGGGCTGGCAGCAGCAGGCGCTCGCCACCCCGCTCACCATCGCGGCCGGCACGACTTACGTGGTCTCGGTCAACATCAACAGCTACTATGTCTCCACCACCCAAGGCTTCGCGTCCGGCATCAGCAATGGTGGCCTGAACGCTCCCGTCGGCGCCGGCGCCTACGACCCCACTGGCGGCGTCTTCCCGACCAACGTCTATCAGAACGCAAACTACTTCCGCGACGTCGTATTCGCCCAATCCAACGTCATCGCGCTACTTAACAGTTCCACAATCTATGTCAGTGAAGCGGCGGGCACGGCCACCATCACTGTTGTACGCTCTGGCGACCTCCAGTCTCAAACGACCGTGGAGTACACGACGAACGAAATCGGCACCGGAGGCACGGCTACGGCGGGACTGGACTACACCCAGCCCACGTTCAATGGTCGGTCGAACACCGGTCAGATCGTCTTCGGACCCGGGGAGAGCACCAAGAGCTTCACCATCCCAATTGTGAACGATCAGCTCACCGAGGGTACCGAGACGTTCGCTGTCGGGCTTCAGAATCCCGGTTCCGGCTCCCTTGGAGCCCCGCGCACTGTGCTCGTCTCCATCATCGACGACGACTCACCCGCCTCCATAGCAATGGCGGACGCCGCCGTGAGCGTTGCCGAGAGCACAGCGACAGCGACAATCACGCTGCTGCGCAGCGGCAGCGCCAATCAAGCAGCTACGGTCGGCTTCACAACAAGTAACGGCAGCGCGGTCTCGGGATTGGACTACACGATCTCGTCCGGCACGGTGACCTTCGCCGCTGGCCAGGTGACCCAGACCATCACGGTCCCGATCATCAATGATGCGACACCGGAGAGCGACGAGACCTTCACGGTCACCTTGAGCAACCCGACGGGCGCCACTCTCGGCGCACAGGCGACGACGACAGTGAAGATCCTGGATAATGACAACCCCGACCTCGGCAATTTGGTGGGCCAGACGGCCGTGACGGGGCTGAACGAACCAACAGCGATCGAATGGACTCCCGACGGCCGCTATATGCTCGTCGCGCAGAAGGACGGTGTGGTGCGCGTGGTGGACAACGGCACCCTGCGATCTACGCCGCTCATCAACCTGTCGAGCGAGGTAAATGACGTCAGCGATCGCGGACTGCTGGGCATCGCGGTGAACCCAAATTTCTTCGCAGGCAGCCCCTATGTCTACCTGCTCTACACCTACGATCCGCCCGAGACGGCGGGCCAGACGGGCCTCGCGGGACCCGATCAGGCCGGAAACCGACCTTCTCGTCTGGTGAGGGTGACTGTCGACCCTACCACCATGATCGCCGATCCGGCGAGCGAGTTCGTGCTGGTCGGCAAGAACAGCACTTGGGCGTATACGAGCCGTCCGGACTTGGACAGCAACGGCGATCCCAGCATTCCTCCATCAGGTATCGTCAACGGCACCACCATAACGGCCCCCGCCAGCCAGATAGAGACCGGAGCGCAGGACAACGATCCGAACTCGGCAGGGATTCAGAATCAGAACATCCGCGATTATCTGGCGTCGGACGGCGACTCGCATACCATCGGTGCCGTTCATTTTGGCCCTGACGGCTATCTCTACCTCACCGTCGGCGACGGCACGTCATATAATTTCGCGGACCCTCGCGCAGTGCGGGTCCAAGACATCCACAATCTCTCCGGCAAGCTGTTGCGGATCAATCCGACCACAGGTGAGGGAGCAGCCGGCAATCCATTTTATCAAGCTAGCGATCCAAACAGCAATCAGTCGAAAGTCTTCTACTACGGCGTCCGCAACGCTTATCGCTTCAGCTTCGATCCGGTCACCAATCTGCCCGTGCTCGGAGATGTAGGTTGGGACAGCTGGGAAGAGATCAATACTGGCCCGGCCGGGTCGAATTTCGGATGGCCCTATCTCGAGGGCCCAGACAGGACCGCCAGCTACCAAACACTCCCCCAGGCGATCAGCTTCTACAACAATGGCAACCGCAACAATACGTCGGACCCGCCTGCCGTATTTCCCATCCTAACTCAGAGCCACGGTGCTCCGGACGGTGCCCACGTGATAACCGCGGGAGATTTCTACAATCAGAACACCATGTTCTTCGACGATGTCTACAATGGAACGATCTTCGCTGCGACCTTGAACGCAAGCCGGCAGGTTGCCAGCGTCCAGCTGGTGGACAACAACGCACCAGGCATCGTCGACCTGCAGAAGGGCCCCGACGGGTGGCTCTACGGGGCCGATATATTTGATGGTACGATCCGACGTTGGGTGGACCCCTCAGCCGCCTCCGCTCTGGGGCTCGCGGTGGGGTCCTGACGGGCGCCGGCCATAGTGAGCGTCGAACTGCGACTGTTCGGGGACGCGATCGTTCTTCCCGCGTGGAATGGCATGGATATCGATGTCCGGGAAGCTGACCCTGATGCGGCCAATGGTGGTTTTTCTAAACTCAATTGTGAGCCCTGCGATTTTCTATCGAATTCCAGTTGGCGAAAAGCTGCAGAAGATCGAGGCCGTTTAGGGGGACTGATGAGAGTCGCAGAAATATTGACGTCTATCGCGTCGATCTCTTTGAGTTTGGGGATCGGAGCAATGTCGCCGACCGCCGCCGCTCAAGAGCAGAAATCATTTAGATTTTCAACTTCATCCATACCGCCCAGGTTTAACCTTGGCGATCGCGTCGAGGCCTCGCGGCAGGTGAGGGTTCGAGCCAGTGGTTCACTCGGTGGCCCCCTACTTGGCACTCAACCTGCCGGGGTTTACGATAAACTCGTCGCTGGTCGGGCAAGCGCAAACGGCTATATCCCATGGCGCATCGCTCACGATAACGGCGTAGATGGTCCTCGCGGTAACGACAATTCCAATCCTCCCCCAGCTAGCTCGTCGCCGGCTCCCGCAGCAGCCCCCGCTCCTACTCCTGCACCGGCTCCGTCATCGATGCCTTCGAGTGGACCGCCGCTTTCCTTTAACGATCCGCGCTTTACCAGTGCTATCTCCCACAGCCGTTTGGATGATGGCGTACCGGATGGTGGATCACTCACAGATCGAAGCTATATCTATTACGAAGTCGGCGACAACACGGTTGGCTGCTGGGGCAGCTGCACCTTAACAAGACTCCGAATCCAATCGCGCGAATGTATCCGAGCGATTAAAGGCAATATCGTAATTGCCGATTCTTATCTTGAGGCTACAGGACAAGGCGATGACCATGCCGATGTGATTCAGGCCTATGGTCCCGGCAATCACGGAACGATCACTCTGCGCAATACTTCCATTGTCGCGCACAACACCTCCGCAACCGCCGGGATATTTGTCGCCGACAGTTGGAAGCCCGATTTGATTGATCTGGAAAACGTCATGTTCCAGGGGGGCCCGTTTGGTCTGCGTCTTCACGCCGATGGTTACATGAACGCACACTTGCGAATGAAGAATGTGTGCTTTGTCGGACCGTTCCCCTTGCGCAAGTTTTTCATCACCGACTTTATCATCGATGAGTGGACGAACGTGAATGACTGCGTCATTCAAAATGGTCAACTTGTTATTGTAAAATCAATTCGGCGCCCCTGACCGCTCTTTGAGAGAACGCAAGATTTCCCGAGGACTCCGTGACCTGCCCCTGCGTATTTCCTCCAGATGGAGTTAGAGTCCGGCCCGAAGAAGGACGGACAGATGAAGCGAGCAAGGTTCACGGAAGAACAGATTATCGCAGTGTTGAAGGAGCATGAGGCTGGGGCAAAGACGGCCGACCTGGCTCGCAAGCGCGGGGTCTCGGAAGCAACGATCTACAATTGGAAGGCCAAATTCGGCGGCATGGACGTTTCAGAGGCGAAGCGGCTGAGGGCGCTGGAGGACGAGAACGCGAAGCTGAAGAAGCTTCTAGCCGAGCAGATGCTCGACGCCGCCGCCCTTCGTGCGGATTCCGACGAAGTCGCCCAGGCGTACCGATATGAAGTCGCCCGTGGATTCCGAGACGATGTCGCCCACCT
>NZ_JBVVPN010000083.1:0-14541 GCF_055811035.1 Bradyrhizobium sp. MI1.10 | reverse complement strand
CGCGTCGGCGGCGCGACCGAGGTCGAGGTGAAGGAGCGCAAGGATCGCGTTGATGACGCGATGCATGCGACCCGCGCGGCTGTGGAAGAGGGTATCGTCCCGGGCGGCGGCGTCGCCCTGCTCCGTGCTTCCGAGCAGCTCAGGGGGCTGCGCACCAAGAACGACGATCAAAAGACCGGCGTCGAGATCGTGCGCAAGGCACTGTCGGCTCCCGCCCGCCAGATCGCGATCAACGCCGGTGAAGACGGTTCCGTCATCGTTGGCAAGATCCTGGAGAAGGAGCAGTACGCCTATGGCTTCGACTCGCAGACGGGCGAGTATGGCAACCTGGTCACCAAGGGCATTATCGACCCGACCAAGGTCGTGCGCACCGCGATCCAGAACGCTGCCTCCGTGGCGGCGCTGCTGATCACTACCGAGGCCATGGTCGCCGAGCTGCCGAAGAAGAACACCGGCGCGCCCCCAATGCCTCCGGGCGGCGGCATGGGCGGCATGGACTTCTGATCCAACTTTGTCTGAAGTGAAATCCCCGGCAGAAAAATGCCGGGGTCTTTTTTTGCTTGCGCTTTTTCAAGTTCGTTACTCTGCCAGTATGAACAGACCATACCGAACGACGTTGCGTGCCCCGATGACAAGCAAGTGCCGGAGATAGGAATCGCCTTGCTTCGTTATGCGGCCGAGCCGGTCTTTCCCGCCGGTGGAGGTCAAGTTAGGCGCCAGGCCCAGCCAAGCCGCGAACTCTCGCCCGGAGCGGAACATGGTCGGGTCCGGCACGGTCGCGGCGAGGGCCGTGGCCGTTATGGGACCGATGCCGGGAATCGAGGACAGCAACTTCGCCATCGGATTTACTCTCTGAATGTCAGCCAGCTCACGCTCGATGGCCTCGGCCTGCCGGTCCAATTCCTTCAGTTGGTTCACAAGAACAGTCACTGCGATGCGGGCATGGGTCGGTAGCGTCAGCTCCTCATCGTTCAGCAAGTCCACCAGACCATCCACTCTTTGCCGGCCTTGCCCGATACCGAATTCAGCAAAATGAGCTCGGCTCCGGTCTCAGCCAAGGCTTGATCTTGGGGGGCCTGAGGTCGTCAGAGATGTAGTCGGTCGAAGGAGGGTATGGCGCAACAGTCGGCGAGACGGGGCCGGAAGAACCAGGTGTACTCATCGTGCCCAGAGCACGCGTTTATGATTTGGTTCCGGTCCGCGAACTCCCATACGGGCCCGCAGCTTCATCGCTGCACCATCAGAGGCCGGACAGATGGCAGCATCCGACTACGTGCCGATCTTCTTCAAAAATCGCTTGCATCTCGCGGGGCGTCCACAGATGAGTACGTGGCCTAATTTTCAAGCCAATTGACTTCATCTTGTCTCTCTCACGGCCTACGAGCCGCCTAATTTTTGCTCGTTTCAGGCTTGCACAAATTTATCAAACATTCGCGAGGAGAAGGGCGGATGAGCGGTAACACCGATCT
The DNA here is from genome assembly GCF_055811035.1 of Bradyrhizobium sp. MI1.10. NCBI lineage: Bacteria > Pseudomonadati > Pseudomonadota > Alphaproteobacteria > Hyphomicrobiales > Nitrobacteraceae > Bradyrhizobium > Bradyrhizobium sp. MI1.10. Next base: position 13,072 of record NZ_JBVVPN010000083.1, on the reverse strand, counting down.
CGAAAGCAAAGTCGTCGCTGCGATGCGACAATATCGCGGGGCCCTCACACGGGTGGAACATCTGGAACGAGAGGATTCCGACGCGCATCGAGCACTGACGCGCACGCTCGTCGATTTGCGTCATGCCATGCGAGGCGAAGCGGCGCCGAATCTCAAGGACAGCCTATTCGAGACCGGCGCGACAGTCGTTGCGCGGTCTGACGAAGCGCGAAACGCCCTGGTGGAGGCGACTGCGAAATTAGAGTTCGCCCGCCTAGCTTTGGCCGCCCTAGAACGGCAATTAGGATACATCCGTTTCGATGGGACGAATCACAAATAGACACCGGCGGCTTGTCTGAACGGACGACCTGTTTCAGAGAGTTGGATCGGGTGGCAAACAACTGATGCGCTCCAGCGTGAGAGTGTCTCACACTATCAAAACCCTTTCCGATCAATTCGGAGCGCCGGCATTCGCATCGACGGGCTCGCGTTCCAGCCAAAATCCGGCTCCTTGAAACCAGACCTTTTCTGCATCGTCGGAGCCGGGATCACCGACGTGCAGCGCGCGAATCGGAGCCTTGCCAGGCGGCAGGCCTTCGAGCGCGGCATGCAGACGTTTTCCAGCATTCTCGTCGCGTCCACCCATGCAAGGATAAACAGACACGGCACCAATCGAAGAGGCCTCGAACTGGTTTCGACGCCGGACCACATGGAGAAGAAAGCCCCTCCAGGATTCATCGGTCAGCGGCATCATAAGCCGGCCGCCTTCGGCAAGGCGATCGAGCCAGCGCCGGGATGGGTGGGTGGATCCGGCGAATGCGATGACCACATCGAGTTCGCCGACGTCCACCGTCCGGCCATCGCCCGAGATGACATCGACGTGCGGCCAGGTCGCGAGGTTCGCCCGGGCCTGCGAGGGCAGCATTGGGTCGGTTTCAACCGCCGTCACGCGACCAGTGGAGCCGACAATCTCGGCCAGTACCGCGGAATAGTACCCGGTCCCGGCGCCGACCTGGAGCACGCGTTCGCCCCGCGCGATGTCGAGATGCTCCAAGTTGCGCGCCCAGAAGCTGGGCATCCCATTGTTGAGATTGCGGCTCGCGTCGATCGTCACGAGAACGTCATGATAGACCCAGCGCGGGTCGGTATCGGGGGTCAGGAATGCGTCGCTGTACGGGTCCGAGATGATGCGCCACGGCCCAAGGCCCACGAATTGCTCGCGAGGAACAGACGCAAATGCCTCGATCACATGGGGGTTGCGCTGGACCGGGACTTTGTATCGCAGGTCTTCTGCATACCAGCGGCGCGCCGCTGCCAACGTGTCGTCCATGCACTGGGCTCGGTGAAGCGCATATATCGTGTGACCATGGAAACATTGACGATAGCTCCCAAAGCTGATGACCGGGGTGCCCACGCGGCTGATGTCGCGTCCGCCATCGATGCAATGTCCGACGTCGACCTCGTGCGACTAGAAGCTCTGGCGCGGCTGTGGAGCCGCGACTTGCCGGGAGGACTCGGCTGGAGCGACATCCTCCACGAAGCGATTGCACGCGCCCTCGACGGCTCGCGCCCCTGGCCGCCCGACGTCCCCATCCTGGCGTTCCTGTCGGGCGTCATGCGCAGCATCTGCAACGACCATTGGCGGCGTGCGCGGCTCGAGCAAAGGCTACTTGTGAGCCGCGATGATCCGGACCAGCGAAGCTGGTCCTGTGAGGAAGCCGATGAGGTGCCCGATCCTGAGCGGGTCCTTGCCGCCGCACAGACGCTGGCCAACGTCTATCGGCTGTTCGAAGCCGATCCGCTAGCGCTGAAGATCATCGCGGGCATGGCTGACGGCCTGGCGGTCAGGGAGATTTGCAGGGTCTACGATATGTCCGAGCTCGACTACGACACGACGCGACGGCGGATGCGACGCACCTTGCTGCGCCATCAACAGAACTGGAGCAAGTGATGACACGCTGGCACCCTGCTCTCGATTTGGCCCGCCTGCTCGACTCATTGAGCAAGGAAGTCCTCGCAGCGACCGATGAGGAGGTACGGCAGACCTCCGCTCTGCAAGGATGGACAATCGCCAACACCGCCCGCGTGGTCAGAGAAGTGATCAAGGCCGCGCACGGGACGTGAGTGGGAGCCTTAATCGAAATTGTGATCTGAGCGAGACTGATGCCAAGCGACGGCCGATGCGCGCGGGCCGCGGCTCGTTGCACAATCAGCGGCATTGAGCGAGCCGGAGGGAAGATGCGGCATCGCTCACGCGCCGCCGAATTTCCAGACCGGGATTCCGAGCTTCTTGGCCTTATCGGCGAGATTGTCTTGAATACCGGTGCCGGGGAAGTGCAACACGCCGATGGGTAGGGTCTCCAGCATCGCATCGTTGCGTTTGAACGGAGCGCCCTTGGCATGCTTCGTCCAGTCGGGCCTGAAGGCGATCTGCGAAACCTTGCGATTGTCGGCCCACTTGGCGGCGATCAGCTCGGCGCCCTTGGGCGATCCGCCGTGCAGCAGCACCATGTCCGCATGCTTGGCATGCACCTGGTCTAGTTTAGCCCAGATCAACCGGTGATCATTGAAGTCAAGTCCACCGGTCAGCGCCACCTTCGGTCCTGCAGGCAGAAGCACCTGGTTGTCGGCGCGCTTCTTCGCGGCGAGGAAATCGCGGCTGTCGATCATCGCCGAGGTCAGATTGCGGTGGTTGACCTTCGACCCGTTGCGCGGCCGCCAGGCGGAATGGGTGTGGCGTTCGAACTCGTCGGCGGCCTGGTCGCGCATCAGTTCGAAGGCGTTGCGTCGCTCGATCAGCGTCTGCCCTTCCGCCGTCAATCGCTCCAGCTCGACGGATTTGATCTCGCTGCCGTCCTGCTCCCGCTGCGAGCGCTGCTGCGCCAGCTCGTTGTCGTCGAGCTCGCGCTCGATCCTGTCGACGGCACGATGGAAGACGTTCGCCGTCGACCAGAGCAGGTCTTCGAGGTCCGGCTCAAGACGGGTATCGGACAGCGTCACCACCAGGGCATCGAAGATATCGGCGATGCTGCCGGCGAAGACTCGCCCTTCAGGGAGCTTCCGGGGATCGGGCTCATCGTGGAAGGGACAGTAGCCATAGAGCTGGAGTTCCTGGAGGACCTGATCGGTCGGGGATGAGCTTTGGTGCGGCTCGAAATCGTTGTCGTGGTCGGTAGTCATCGCGGCTTTCCCTCGTCGGATCGACCGCCCATCGCGGCCTTCATGGCGACGAAAGCGGCAGGCGGAACGGACTTGCACCCGCAGCGCAGCGGAGGGCCGCAGCCTTGGCGGAGGACCGAAGGGAGCCGACTATTTTGCCTCGCGGTGTAAAGGCGGCTCTGCCGCCGACGGAAAATAGTCGGCCCACGAGGTTGCCGGTCCGGACCGCTTGCCGCCCGATCGCCCTCTCAGAAGTCCGTGGGTGCGGTCCTCTCCGCCGCCGAGGGGAAGCAGGACCAACGGCCTCGTGGTATAACGAAGCGGCGCATCGCCCCTCGTCCCTCGTTCCGGCTATGCCGCCAGCTCCATAAAGCGTGCGACGTCCTGCGCCGCGATCTGCACGCGGCTCGTGGCCCGAAGGGCGTCAAATCCGAGCAGGCGAAGATCCTCGTTGAAGTCGCCAAGCCGTGGCGAGATCACGATCGCCTCGATCCCGGCCCCCTGCGCCCGGTCGATCAAGGTCGCCATGGCGCCGTCACCAGCAGGATCGTCGTCGCGGGCGATGTAGAGCCGGTGGAGCGTGTCCGGGAGAAGGATGGCGGAGAGATGCGCCGCCGAGAGGGCTGCGACCATCGGCATCGTCGGCAGGATGCTGCGGAGCGACAGCATCGTCTCGATGCCCTCGCCGGCTGCTATGACTTCATCAGCTACGCCAAATCGAACGGCGTGACCAAGCAGGTCGCCCATCGCCCGTTTCGGGGTGTCGATCCGCGCCTTGCCGAGCGTTTTCTCTCTGAAGCCGTCGGGGTCAAGCCAGGTGCGGTGCGCGCCGGTCAGGTGGCCGGAGAGATCGGTGACGGCGGCGATCATCGCCGGCCAGGTCTCGGTCGGACTGTGGTCGTCGGGCCTGTAGTAGCACCGCGGGTGAAAACGCAGACTTCCGGTTTCGTCCAAAGACGTAATGCCGCGATTGCGGAGATACGCTTCCCCCGCATCATTCGTGTTGGGCGGTCCGGCACATCGCATTATCGCGGCGATCGAGAAAGCGCCGTAAGCGGAAGCCGTAGTCTTTCGTTGCATCACGCCGGTCCACGCATCGGATTGATGATCTGGACGCCGGCAAAGTCTTTCTCGTTGTCTGTCACCACGCTGCAATCGTTCGCGCTGGCGACGGCAGCGACGATCATATCGAGCCCGCTGCGTGGCCGGCCGACGGCTCTTCCTTCCGCCATCAATTCCGCCCAGATGAGGGCCGCATTCTCGTCGAACGGCAGGATGCGATCCGCGAACAAAGCTCGAGGCCCCTCCGGACCAGAGAACCAGGCATCAAGCGCTGCGCGCTTTTTACCGCTCGGCTTCTCCAGGATGCCGCGCCGGACTTCCGCGATCGTAAGTGATGCGATGAACAGATCCTCATCTCGCTGTGCTGCCATCCAAGCCATTAGCGGCTCTGACGGCTGCGGCTTGACGGCGTTACTGATGATGTTGGTGTCGAGAAGATAGCGAGTCACAGATCGACCTGGCGCCCTTCTTGGCGCGGGCGCGTCAGGTCGAGATCGGCGCCGACAAGTGGTGAGCGACGCAATGCGTTCAAGATGCCTCCGGGCTTGGGGGGCTCGCCAGAAACGGCCTGTTGAACCGTGCGTCGGAGATTACCAGCTTCTGGCCCTTCCTCGCTCAGCTTACGCGCAAGCACTCTGATGAGGTCGCGATCGGTCTCGAGGGCTTGGAGTTCGAACCGCACAATGCCACGCTTCGTCAGCCGGGATCGGTAATTTTCGATCGCCCTTTTCTGTGCGCTCTTGCTCACTGATCACCTCCATATCTGGATATATAGCCGAATCTTCGGCTCGCTGCAAGGCCGCGGCTCTTGTAATCCCGAGCGCGGCACAGATAAAAAGAGGGCGGAGATGTGCGTCACGTCGCGATCAAGGAAATGGGCGGTTTGGACACGCCATCACGGAAATGTTTGCTGTACGCTCGGCTTTGCGCCAGCCCGATTTGCTACGCTTCTCATCTCGGATCAGCGCGCGACTACGATGCAACACACTGATATTACGAGAAGTTTTTCCTTGTCTTGGAAGTGTAACTCGCGATCTCCGGGCAATGGCGAGGACGCGGCGGTGGCGCGAGCGAGAGGAACGACAGCCGAAAAGCTTCGCGTGGTCGTCGATGCGGCGCCCGGAACCACGGTTGCATCCGTCGCGTCCAACCCTGATCCTCGCCTTCTCAATCTGGTGCGATTGCTCGCCCGGCAAGCCGCGCGGGATTTCGTTCGAGCCGAAACCAACAGCCGGAAGCATGACCGTCTCCCGGACTAAGGAGGCGTCATGAAGATCGCACTTTACGCCCGCTACTCGTCCGACAATCAGCGCGACGAATCGATTGAAGATCAGTTGCGGCTCTGCCGCCTCCACGCTGAGAAGCAAGGTTGGACAGTGGCCGACAGCTACACGGATCGAGCGATCTCCGGCGCATCGCTGCTTCGCCCTGGTATCCAGGAACTGATCAGTGACGCTATGCGCGGAAAGTTTGCGGTTGTGCTTGCCGAGGCGATGAACCGCCTCAGCCGCGATCAGGAAGATATTGCTGGGCTCTTTAAGCGCATGGCCTTCGCCGGGGTACGGATTGTCACCCTCTCGGAAGGAGACGTCACGCATCTCCACGTCGGACTGAAGGGCACGATGAACGCCCTTTTCTTGAAGGACTTGGCCGACAAGACGCGACGAGGCTTGCGCGGTCGCGTCGAGGGCGGAAAGTCCGGCGGCGGACTCTGCTTCGGTTATGATGTCGTCAAACAGTTCGCCGCAAATGGAGAGCTGCTCCGAGGTGACCGCACAATCAACGGAGCCGAAGCGGCTGTCGTTCGACGTATCTTCGCAGATTACCTGCCGGCAAGTCCTCGCGAACAATCGCTTTCGAGCTGAACCGCGACGGTGTGCCCGGACCACAGGGCGCTGAATGGGGACCATCGACCATTCACGGCAACCCAAAGCGCGGCGTTGGCATCCTCAACAACGAGCTCTATGTCGGCCGCCTCGTGTGGAATCGGCTTCGCTATCTCAAAGACCCGGATACCGCAAAGCGCGTTTCTCGGCTGAACCCCGAATCCGAATGGGTGATCCAAGAAGTCCCCGAGCTGCGCATTGTCGATCGGGAAAGATGGGATGCGGTCAAGGCGCGTCAGCAGACGCTCGCCTACGAGCAGTCAGCACCCGGCGAGAACAGGCTCAATGATCGCCGCCGGCCCAATACCTCTTCGCCGGCCTCGTGAAGTGCGGATGCTGCGCCGGCGGGTACACGATGATTTCGAAGCACCTGCTCGGCTGCGCAACGGCGCGCAACAAGGGAACGTGCAATAACCGCTTGAACATCCGGCGCGACGCGCTGGAGGCGTCCGTATTGAGCGGCCTCCGCACGCATCTCATGGAACCCGAATTGTTTAAGGAATTCTGCCAAGAGTTTACCCGGGAGGTTAATCGGCTGAGGATCGAGCGCGGAGCCGATATCGAGGCGCAAAGGCGCGAGCTCGAGCGGACTGAGCGCGAGTTGGATAAGGGGGTACAAGCTATCCTTGAGGGTGTACCGGGGGCAAAGTTGAAGGACAAGATTGGTGCTCTGGAAGAGCGCAAGGCCGAGTTGGTCGACCTCCTTGCGAACGCGGAGGAGCCGCCGCCCCTCCTCCATCCGAATATGGCGGAGATCTACCATCAACGCGTGGCCGCCCTGTACGAGAGCCTGCAAAGTGAAGGCGAGAGAGCCGAAGCAGCGGAGGTTTGCCGCACGTTGGTCGATCAGGTGACGCTCGTCCCCAATGGCGAAGAGCTGGCGATCATATTGCGCGGAGATCTGGCCGCGATCCTGCGCTTTGCGGCGGGCAAGAAAAACCCCGACTTCTTTTCGGAGGCCGGGGCTCTGGATGGCTTGCTATCGCAAGCATCAGTGGTTGCGGGGACCTGCACCGTCTCAAATCGCTGGGTTGGGCCCACGGCCTGAAAAGGTGAATCGGTCGGCCGATCCGTGGATTATAACGAGAAGATAGTTTATCGATTTGGTTCTGAATTGCGCTACGGAGTTGGTGGTCCCAGTAGGACGTTGTCAATCAGTCGGGTCGAACCAACGTAGGCTGCGACACAGAGCGCCGCCGGAAACCGCAGGGGACTCTCGGCGCGCTTGAGCGTGTCACCGTCGACAAGTTCAAGATATTGCAGCCGATCAACTGTCTCAAGTTGCCGCTCGGCGATCGCAATCAGCTTCTCCACCTCGCGCACTCCTGCGCGGAATTCTTCCGCCGCGGCGAACAGTCCACGACTGATGGCAACGGCTCGCCCACGTTCTTCCTTGCTGAGATACCGATTGCGGCTGCTCATCGCGAGCCCGTCCGGTTCCCGAACGGTTGGCACTGTGACGATCTTGATGGGAAGATTGAGATCTGTCGCCATGCGACGCACGACCGCGCATTGCTGAAAATCCTTTTGCCCGAAAAACACGACGGCCGGATGCACCATGTTGAACAGCTTGCACACGACGGTCGCCACGCCCCGAAAATGCCCAGGCCTGAAAGCCCCGCAGAGTGGTTTCGCCAGTTCGCCCGGCTCGACGAAGGTCTCGAATTGAGCCGGATAGACCTCCTGTGCACCCGGCGCGAACACAATCGCAACACCGGCATCGCGGCACAATTTTTCATCGCGCACGAAATCGCGAGGATAGCTGCTGAGATCCTCGTTTGGTCCGAACTGAGTCGGATTGACGAAAATGCTAACTACGGTGACATCGCATTGCGCTCGGCTCGCCTCGACCAGGGCCAGATGGCCATCGTGCAAATACCCCATTGTAGGCACTAACCCGACGCGTTTGCCCGCGCTGCAAGCCGCCCCGAGCTCACGACGAAGCTCAGCGACCGTGGTAATTGTCTGCATCGTTGCACCTTACATCAGGTTGGGTTGGGAGGAGCCCAGGTTGCGATAATGTGACTCAGGCTTTCAGGAAGCCGATAGCACTCCTGCGGCGCCGGGAACGCACCGGTGCGGACATCGGCAGCCCAGCGCGAGAGCGCCTCTTGTAACATCTGAAAACCATCTGCATAGGCGCGAACGAATTTGGGCCGATGACCTATGGTTAGCCCCAGCACGTCATGGAATACGAGCACTTGGCCCGAGCAGTCGGGACCCGCGCCGATTCCGATGGTTGGTATCGATAGCGATGCGGTCGCTCGCTGGGCTAGCTCGGCCGGAATGCCTTCAAGCACCAACGCGAAGCATCCGGCCTCCTGCAGACGGTGAGCGTCATCGAGCAGCCGTAAAGCGTCATCGGCGTTCCGGCCCTGCACCTTGAATCCGCCCATGACATTGACGCTTTGCGGGGTGAGGCCGAGATGGCCCATGACAGGAATTTCGCAATCGACCAAGGCACGCACCATTTCCACGCGTTTGGCCCCGCCCTCGAGTTTCACGGCATCTGCGCCTCGCTGCAGGAACCCTCCAGCGTTGCGTATCGTCTCCTCCGGACCAAGGTGAAAGCTAAGAAACGGCAGATCGGCCACGAGCAGGGCACGGGGCCTTGTGCGTGCAACAGCCTCCAGATGATGGTTCATCATTGCCATGCTGACCGGCAACGTGTTGTCGAATCCGAGACAGACATTGCCAACACTGTCGCCCACAAGAATGATGTCGACGATTGGGTCGGCGATGCCTGCCGTAACCGCATCATAGGCGGTGGTCATGGTGACACGCCGCCGCTCCTGCTTCCACCGCTGCAAGATTGGAATTGTGACCCGCTCAACTGACACTTCCGAAGCGTGGCTCATTTTTGATACGTTCCATCAACTAGGCGAACGGTAATCCGATGTTGCGAGCGACGCGGCTGAGTATTACGCGCATCCTGGGGACCATGCTTTCGTATGGAGGACAAGAGAAAACTGTCAACCGTGAAAGGAAGAAAGAAACATATGTCTCCAAGGTCGCGACCGAGTGCACAAACATTCCAATGGTCGCGCAACCACCAAGCAAGAACTTCCAAAATTCAAATTGTCATGTGGAAGCAGCTTGAGTCACGCCGCGCCTCAGGGCGCGCTGGGGCGGTCGGAGCCATTCCAGATGAGAGCGCACCGGACGACGCAGGGTGCCCTGATGTAGTCGTGCCGAAGCGCTGCGATTAGCTTATGCTCTTCCAGTGGCGGAAAGGTGAAGCTGTGGTCAGTCGGGGTCCGGGTCAGTGGTCCCGCGGACTCACGTCATGCTGTCGACACCGCCTTGACGCTTCTCCAGGAGTTCGTCTGTTTCCGCGGTTGTTGGCTCACGCCATTGCACGCTGCCCGCGCCACAGATGATCTCTTGGTCGAGCCGCATCAGCGCTTCGCGAGCGATGACGGCGATGTCAGAGCGCAGGGTGCTGGCCTGCTTGGTTGCCGCCACCCTGCAAAGCAGGTCGAGGTCCGACCAACCCGCAAATGAATGACCCGCGATCGCGTTCTTCTTCACGTAGCCGAGGCCATTCTCCATCTTGCTTTACGTGCGCGCCCGATACGCAGCGCGGGCGCGAGGACGGAAGCCCCAATGCTTCGCGAACGCAATGAGCTTGTCGTTAAATTGAACCGACCGGCTCACTGCGTCATGGCGCACCACGAGCGCGCGTGGGTTACCGCACAAAAACGCCACCCTTTCGTCAGCGCTGGCATCTACCGGATGTTGTAGTAGACGTGCGATCTGCATGGCACCCGCGACTAATGCACGCGGAGACGTCTTCTGGCTTGTGATTTTTTGCATTTGTCGCCGCCTGGATCATGGTCTGGTGCTGCAGGTCGGCTGCGGCGCGCAAGCGATGACATCGATTGTGCAAGAACCGACACAGCTGCGTGGCCGGCGCTGTTCGCATGGCCGGTCAAGGTCAGTCGTCGAACATTTTGAGGCTCTTGCCTATACTGAGATAGATCGGGACTTAGCGGCACGTTGCGGATATTTCACAGGGCCGTGCAGTGTCGTGCTTGGCGTATTCGAACGTTCGATGGATGCTGAATTTCCTTCAGTGCGGACTGGAGCTTGCAACATACTATGCCCCACCAACCCTAACCATGTTGCAGCAAAAGCAACGGCCCGATCAACCGGCGGCCGATCAAACCGCCTCCTCACCGCTCCGCCGATCGGTTGACCGCAGCCAACCATATTCACACTTGCTGTTTTCAATTTTCCTTCCACAGCAATGGCCCTTACACGACGATCTACAATCGCTTGATCGCTGGGCCAAGCGAGGACGATGTTGCGCAATCTTCGAAGCGCTGGCCAAGCCTGGCAAAGATGGGGTTGTGCTGTCGCTCGATTCGACCTCGATTAAAGCTCACCGGTGTGCCTCCGGCGGAAAAGGGGGGAGCACAATCAAGCAATCGGCCGCTCGCGCGCAGGCCGCACGACGAAACTCCATACGCTGAGCGATCCCTTTGCCAGCCGGTCGTCCTGCATCTGACGGCAGGCCAGGGTGCCGATATCGCAGCGGCTCCCGAAGTCCTGGCGCTCGCGCCACCTATCAGTGCGCTTTTCGCCGACAAAGTGTATGACGGCGACAAGCTTCGCGGCGAAATCATTCATCGCGGCGCGAAACCCGTAATCCCTAAAAAATCTGACCGTGTTGCCATCCAGCGCTTCAACAAATGCGCCTACAAAGGCCGAAACGTCTCGAACACTGCTTTTGCAGGCTCAAGGACTTGCGGCGCATCGCCCCGCGGTGCGACAAGCTCGGCCGGAATTTCTTGGCCGCTGCGCATCTTGCCGCTCTCGTCGAATATTGGCTCAATTGAACCTGGATCCTAGTCTTCTTGAGCGCGGCGGCCCTTGAATTTCTTCTGGGTCCGGAATTTGACGGCGGCCAGCCCAAGCGGAGCCCTTCAGTCGTCACCGCCAGGCTCGAGTGCATCAGGATGCCGCAAACCGCGTGCGACCTCAGGCAGCCCGCCTTGTCCCCGGCCGCTGTTTATGCTCTTCGTGATTCCGATCGGTCGGAGTTCTATCTTTGATAGCTGAACTCGGTCGTATCATGGAGCACTAGAACCGGACCGCCGGCGGCAATCGTGCGCTCACGCGCCGATTGAAAGTGGCCCGCCAGAATGTCCGCTTCGCTGACCCGGTCATTAGAGAAGAAGTGATAAGCTGCCTTGGTATTCGCCCAATTGGCAGACGAGCGGAATACTTTCTCCGATGGCGCTTCCAATCTGCGTGAGCAGCGGAATCTGTCGCCGAGCCGCGCGTCCCTAAACTGGCATCCACTAGTCTCGCGATCAATCCAACATTCACCGCCTAAAAATCGCAAACGGCCTTTTGCCGATCGATCCCTCAATGTGAGCCCCATAGAGCCCCCCTCGCGCATCAGGTGCTCAGCAAGGAATCACAATTGATTCTTCAAGGTTTTGCTGATCAGCGGATCAGCTCAAGCGGAGAAAGTTATGGGTAATTGAAAGCCGGTCAACCGCGCCAGTCGCGGCGCTCCGCGCCTGCCTGGCGCACCAAAATAGGCCCCGGCCCATAGGCCAAGGCCTTCGATCCACCTTTTGAACGATAGATCAGTATTTGAGAAGAATCGGGCCGCCAAACTTATAGTTGAGCCCTGCCGTCATAAGATCGAGATCCTGGCGGATGCGGTCGACCCCACCAGCGGGCTCGGTGAAGCCCACCATGGTTGGCCGCATGAACAGGTGTGCGTACTCGAATCCAATCGACCAATTGAGTGCGAAGCCGTACTCGAAACCGGCTGCCAACGCGCCGCCCCAAAGAACGTGCTTGCTTTCTCCAACCTAACTCGCCCGTCGTCCAGATGACCCGAAACGTATTGCTCGTCACCGCGGCGCCGCCTTTGGCGTAAAGCAGTACGTTGTCGAGGCATAACCGATCTGCCCCGTTACCAGGCCGAACGCATCAATCTTGGTCTGGTTGATATCCAAAAAAGCAACGCTGGGATTCCAACCAGTCAATGAGCCCAGTTCCCCTGGCCTTCAACACCAAGCACGATCGGGCCCGTCTGCCATCGATAGCCGATCTGCCCGCCCACGCTTCCGCTGGTGGCGTCATGGCAGCCCTCAGGCTTGCCACCATCGGAATCCCAGCAATTCGAGCTTGTACCAAAGCCGCCGTTCATACCGACGTTGTAGCCGCTCCAGTCGTAGATTGCAGCCGCGACAGGCCGCGGAGCATTGGTGTAGAGAGGCTTGGCGGGCTGCGCAGCCAGATCCGAGCCGAATGCGGGCACCAACGCGCCAAGCCCCACAATGCTCACAGTCGCAAGCAACAAGTTCTTCATTTCTACTCTCATCTCTTCAGTGCCCCGAGCCTCATGCGTCTCAACAACGTCCGCGCGAATTGCTGTAACTGCATCGCAACATTTGCGCTGAAAGAAATGCGTGAACCGAACGCTGCGTCAGGTTGCGGTGCAGATCATCTCCAACAGCGTCGCAATCCACCTTCGCGTGCGAGCATAGATAGCGGCCGCTGATTTCAGCGGAGTAAGCGCACGCAAGTCAGATCGTCGCAAGCCACACCGCAAGTGAGAAGAGTGAAGCGGTTTGCAAAACTCTTGCTCTTGTCCCGTGCCGCCACTAAAGACCCCGTTACGACCATGCTCGTGTTGCACCCACCGGCTCCGAGAGATCAGATGACTATTCGATTGAATCAATGTCCTGCAGGTGCTGACCCGTTCGTCGCAGATGCCGCTGTGTCCCGCGGTCGACCGAGCATGCGAAACACAACCTCCGCCCTCGGCGGATGAAGGATGCGGCCCCTTATTGGTTGAGCGAGCCGTTCTCCACCCGAGGCTTCCTACCACACCGCCAATGCCGAGATCGCCGATAACGCTTGCCGACCGGTGGTGGCCAGCGGCCGCGGTGTGTTCATCTTCTGAGCTGAAGTTCTGAGTCGATAAAGGACAGCGAGCATGTTCGTTTCATTCTTCCCTC
>NZ_JBVVPN010000082.1:0-15111 GCF_055811035.1 Bradyrhizobium sp. MI1.10 | reverse complement strand
CGCATGGCGGCCTAACCCCGGCAGAGGCTCCACTTATCGACGCGGAGATTCTGTTCAGACAACCGGGACCAGCTCTGAGTTCGGTGCCGGCATTAGGTGCGATGTCGAAAAGGGCTGGCTGGAGCTACATGAGAGCGGCACCTATGTGCGGCTGGTGACAGCCGTAGGAACCTAGCATCACTGCCCGGCTTGCTGTCTTGCTAGCTCCTCTCCTGAGCTGGCGGAGCGGCCCCGGCCCATCCTTCCAGCCCCCCTGAAGCCGGGGCCGTCTCTAAGCCGCGCGGCCTTGCCTTACTCGGCGGGGCTTCCTTGGGGAACATAAAGCTGCGTCCAGAGTCTGCCCACGTAGTGGCGAGACGTTCCTATGACATCAAGACAAGATTCCGTCCGATGTCCCAAGTGCGGCCGACCGACACGGGTGATAGAGCGCATTTGGAATTCAAGGCCACCCGGCTTCCTCCGGATCTTCGAATGCGAATGCGGCGAGTTGGTCTGGGAAGAACAGCCACATGAGGACGTGGAGGCAGGCCTTGACCAGGGCGCCCGCCCTACGCACGCCGATGGCCGGCAGATTTGAACCGCAGTTTATCTGCCAAGGCTGCGGTAGTCGCGGCGCTGACGTTCGGCCTGTCTTTGCCACTCCAAAGATGGGAACCAACGTATAAGGCCCGCCAGCGTGAACCCGGCGCATACGGACCATGCCGCCAACTGAGACGACCTTACTTCTGGGCGTTCCGCTTATAAATACACGCGGTGCGAACAAACGAAGATTATAATTATCACAATCTGTTCTCGCCCGGAGAACAGCGGGGCCGCCAGCGTGACCGGTGGGCCTCGATCTTCAATGCGAACTGAACCTTCACACTCCACCCCCATACTCAACAGTATCCGGGATTTTTGCTGATCCCCATCTCGGGGCTGGACTGAAACAAGCGCCGCCGGGATGCACATTTCGAGTCCGGCGGCGTGATTTGCGACGCGCTCCCTAGCTTGAACCCGCGGGCCAGTTTGGCGAAGGCGGGTAAGGTGGACACTAAGCGATTTACGGCGCGAGTTGGCGCTTGGAGCCCCATGAACATCCGTTCTGGTCTATTGCTGGCCGCGATTTGCTGCGCATCCGGAAATGCTTGCATTGCCCAGCAGGGGGCGGCGGGGCCAGACGGGCTATATCCACCACCGCCCGAGACTTCCCTGCCCAACCAACGGACCCGCAAGCGTGCCAACACAATGGGGCAAAAACCTTCGTTGGTGTCTAAGCCGATGACCTGGGAAGAAGAAAACGCCCGACAGCAAGCGGATGAAGATCAGCTGAAACGGAGAATGAATATTTGCCCGCGCTGCTGAGAGACAACATCCCAGAGCTTCCCCACGACGCCTGGTAGCTCGCGCGCTTTCGCCTCCTTCTCGTAGTTGTGAAGCCGGTGCAGCTTGTGGGGAAACAGTCAGAGCATCAGATAGGGCAGTTGCGGGATTGGAACTGATGCTATGCGCTCTGCTTTGGCGGTGAGTTTCGTGGTGCTCCTGTGCACGTCGGCCGACGCTGCAAAGGTGCGTCACTCTCGGGCACGTCAACCCGCGGCGGAACGTCCGAGCCTGGATGTCAATTCTCGGGCGCGCTTCGCAGTCCCCGGATGGAGTGACGATGCAACGCGGCGATGGCTGGATAATGCCTCCTCCAATGTCGGCCGCGGTGGCTAACGACCGAAATCGCTTGCGGACACTACGGCCGCGCCAGACATTCGTAGCGCGTTCGAATGGAAAGGGAGCCAAATGCGTAGCTCTCATAATCGCCGGCGTCGCCCTCGCTTCGCTAGTTTCAGCCGGGGCGGCCGATGATGGTCCCGCAGACAAAACAAAGAAAATAGACAGCTGCAGCTACATGCTTATGGATGGGCAGTTGGTCGATCTACCCGTTGGCGCAAACTGCGTCCGCTCACCCGCGCCATATACAAACGAATACGCGCTGCTTCACTGTTATCCGCCCCTTCAAGAGATTGACCTCGTAAAGCGCGGCGATTCCCGGTGTAGGGAAAAGTACGAAGATCGCGAGCGGAAAAGGTAGCCTGATCGGCTCAAGGTCGGGAGGTGCAGATGTCTCATTTCATGATGGATTGTTATTTTCCTGACGTGACGAAGCCGGATGGGGTGACCTGCGATTCTTTTCCGATCAAGGCTCTAAATGACGATGACGCAATCGCAGAGGCGAAACGGGTGGCGATCTGGAAAAAACCCCTACGGTATGGCGTTCTCATTGTCAGCAAAGCCGGGGATAAGACTATCTTTCACTCGTAACCCGGCCGAAGGCTGCGGTCTAACGCCCCCTTTTGCTCAAATGAAAACCCGCCGGCTCCGGTAGCCGACGAGTTCTCTATGCCCATGCGTACCGCGGTACTCGTCACCAATCCGCGATGCTGCATCGTAAGGCGGTACCTATTGACGTCAGGTTACCGCCTCAACCGCAGGCGATGTGGCATCAGCCGCTGCCGGTCGCGCTTCCTGTGCCGCCAGCACGGACCGGCGGTCGAGGAAGGCGCTGTCATCAACCTGTGGCATAATCATTGCAGAGTTGAACAGGAGTGGGATTTCAGTGCCCAGTCTGAGACAAGAGCGCCGCCGGGGGGACTGGCATTTCGAGCCCGGCAGCGCTCTCCCTTACTGTTCTGGCTCGCCTGCGGAGGGCCCCGCCCAAGCTTTGCGGCTGGAGCGGGCCGAATGGCAAATCAGGGCTATTTGGCCGCCTGCAGAACCGCCGCCGACCGTCTGGCGGCTACCTCCGCACGCTGATCATCCGATAGCTCCTCCGCATGCGCAGAACAAACACCCGCCTCGGGGCGCTTCCGCCTTCGTCCACAGGCCTGCATATTTTTCCCAAGTTGCGGCATTTTACGCGCGCAACCTATTGATTTCGCGCATTGGTTGAGGTTCAGTGCGCCCTGTTGTTTTTAGCCGGGGGGCTTTTCACATGCGTAGATTTGGCGTCGCGGCGCTTTGCGTCGCGCTGGGCGGCTGCGGACTTGCCGCGCGCCGAAGCGTGAGCAGCAACAAGCAGCAGCTGCTGCGGCCATGCAGCAGGCCTTTGAAAACTGCAAGGTGCAATTCCCCGAAGGCACCAAAAACATGATCGAGAAGAACAAGTGCAACGCCACCGCCGCGCTGGCGATCAGGCCTTTCACGACCTACACCGACTTGTTCGATAAATACTGCGCCACGCGAGCTGTCATAGCCGAACGCGTGCAGGCGGGAAAAATGACGGTGGCCGAAGCTAACCAAGAGGCGACCCAAGCTCAGTCAGACATCGCAGCAGAGGAGCAGCGCCGCAATCTCGCAAATCGATCGGTAGGTGCTCAAGAGTCGGCCTGCGCGTTGGCTTTGCTGAAGACTCTCCTGACGGGACCACGCTACTTCCGCTGATTAGGGGTCCGGTCTCTCGCTTCAACGCGGATGGGAAATGGCAACCGGACAAGAACAAAACCGAAGGAGTCTCGATACATTCGGACAGTTCGCTGGAAGTGGAAACAGTGGTCAGGAAGGGGACAAAGCAAAGAGAAGGAAGATTTCAGGGATATTCACCAAGAGTGTTATCCGCGCATCGTCACGCCCCCACCTTCTGTAGAGGTCACGGTCAGACGCTACGATTCTCGTGTCCTCATCGTTTCTCCGACTGTTAATGTCGACGACGCAGAAGACCTAAAACACGTCATCAATTTATTTCTTGAGCTGATCGGTTACTGCGAAATCACAGCGACCGACCTGAAGTCGCTCGTTCCCCCACACATAAAACAGATCAACTGGAATCTCTTGCCTCCAGGCGAGTACCCATGGAGTAGAATGAAGAGCCACCTTACCTTCGCGTCGCGCAGGGCATCTGAAGGTGTGGCGGCTGTCATTCAGGATCGCCAGGAAACCTTAGGCCCTTGGACCGAACACCATATACGTCGGAGTCAATGGATTTAGCGATGCATTGCATACGAATTCAAAACACAAGATCTAGTGGTCCTCGAAAGCATCCGTCGCGACAACGCGATTTACGTATTCGGACATGATTGGGAGGCGGCTTCTCGGCTGTCGAAGAAGCAAATTTTGGATGCGTCTCTCCAAACGGCGCGCATCGTCCATTCGACTGGCTGGAAGGAAACACTTAGGGCTCTCGTGGCATAAGCAATGCTAGAAACGCCACGCTTAACCAGGGCAACAGGCCCGGCCGATATGGCGCAACATGACCGAAATCCCGCGGTGATTAGAAAATTCAAACAGGCCTTCAAGCGTCGGCAACAGAGGTTAGCAGGCCATGCAGTACGTGAAGTTCGCGTTTAAGGTACTTGTGATCTGCCTATTAGTGACGATCGTGGGTGGCTATTTTTATCTGGTATATTCGGGGGAGCTGCCACGACCTGACATCAAGGCATTAGGCGAGCAGATCGCGCCTTCTCTCGCCTCCGGCGGGTCCTCCATCGGGATATTGGCGATCGGTTTGTCCTTCCTTTTGACCGCGATCGCGCCGTTAATCTACGCAGCCAGATCTGGAGACGTCTTCACGGTAGTGGTCAGCGTCGTTTCACTTGTCGTCTGCTTCGCCATCCTAGCGTCCAGCAGGACGGTGATCGACATGGTTTTGGCAGCGATCGTGTATTTTACCAGCGCTCTGATTTCTGTGGTCATGTATTCGTCCAGCTGCGTCGCTGCGGCCGTCGAGAAGAGATTTCAGCTGCCGGATGGCGGGACGTGATGGTGGCCCAGTTGAGAGAGATTGGACCAATAGCCCCGCCGAGACCTCCGCTCACAGCGGGGGCTCGGTTTATTCGCGGCTTCCAGCGCGTGGGTCTTGCCCTTGCTGGGCTCATTGGAATAGCAGGCATCGTGACGACCATTGTCATCGCTCTGGACCAACAATCCTCGGCTGAGCGCAGGTACACGCAAGCAAAGTGCGTCTACGACTAGCTAACCACCGGCCAGCCTGTCAAAATGCTGGAATACAGCAAGGGAAAGATCGACTACGACGGATCTGGATGCTACGGGCCGGGGTATCGCATGGTCGATTCGAGATTGTTGGTGTGCAGCGGCATCATACCCTCCCGCTTCGGGCCGCACGCGTATATGAGCGCGCAAGGAAAGGCGCAGCCCAATTCTGACTCTCCCTTGCGCCGTTGGCCTCAGCGTCGCGCGGCACAATGCATTGCGCGACGCCGTAGCGATTACTTACGCTCCGCGTCAGCCTCCTGCTCAAGCCGCAAAATATGTGCGCGCAGCGTGTCAAACCGCTCCTCGGCAACGTCGCTGAATAGCGGGTCATTGTGACTCGTCGCGGCTGAAGCGATCTCAGTCCAATCTTGAGGCTCGAGAACCTTAACTGCCACGGGAAAAAAATCGCGATCTTCCATCCTCATGTGACGGCGCTCTATGATCATGGCAGAGCTCCATAAACGGGTCTCAATATAGTCTTTGGTCGAGTGTCAGCATTTGCGACAGATCAATCCGAGACAATACGATTTTCAGATCGCGGACCATGCTCGCGATTGCCCTAGCCGCAATTTAGACCCATATTCTGAATTGCAGATGCGTGTAAAACGGGAAAGCCGCGGTGAGCAAGCACGGATCGTGGCTGAAAAGTGCCATTCCCCTCCCCCTTGCAACGTCGCTAACCCGCATGGACCTTCGCGGCGCCATGCGCCGTTGCGGACGCGCGTGGGATGATTCCGCCGGTAAGCTGACGCACAAGTAATACAAAATTATGTGGCACATCTTTCGCTTGGAGATGCTCGACAAATGCCGATGTCTCCAAGGACCCGGATGGGGGCGAATGACGGTAGCCTCAGTGTCGGCCAGAAGACGGCCATAGCAAAGGCTCCCGGAACCTGAGTTCTTGTCAGGTTTCCTGGTGTTGATGAGGTTCACCACCGATGCCCTACCAGCACCTCGCCCGTGTTGTGATGCGCCTCCGACTTCTTCATGGCATCCCGCTTACTCAAACATGGCGTCGATCTTGGCCAACATCGAGTAAAGGCTTTCAGCCGAGGCCTACCCGTAAGCGAGAAGGCGCCCGGCCGCCCGGCGAGGACCCGCCGGCAAGCCGCCGCGTCGAAGGTCGGCTCCGAAGCAGGATGAACCGCTCGAGGCGCAGGTTTACTCTACGCTGCTCCGACTGAACATTTCCGCCTCCAGAACCGGAGCTGAACGATCACGCGGCACCTGATACGATCCAAGCGCAGGGCAGAACGTCCGGTGTGGAAAGAAAAGGAACCAGATGCGCGCACTTATAATCGCAGGCCTGGCGTTCGCCTCACTGGGCGCAGCCAGGGCCGATGACACTACGGCGGACAAGACAAAGCAAAAGACAATTGCAGCTACATGCTGATGGATGGCCAGTTGGTCGATCTACCGGTTGGCGCGAACGTTTGCGTCCGCTCACCTGCGCCATATACCAACCAATACGCCCTGCTTCACTGTTATGCGCCCCTTCAAGAGGTCGACCTCGTAAAGCGCGGTGATTTCCGGTGTAGTGAAAAGTACCAAGATCGCGAGTGAAAAAAATAGAGGGGCGTGAACCCGAGCTGTTCGCTCTGGTCCGAGTCACGGCTCGACGAAAAAGCCCTAGCGCTGCTTGGATGCGCTAGGGCCCATTCTGTACCGGCCCACTCGCAGTTAAGACCGGTGCGCGTACCATGGCCCATAAACGTTTCAGAGTGGTTAGTTGGAGGCTTCCGCTGTTCTAAAATAGTTCGGCCAGTTGCAGAAACTCGCAGGCGGCGCAAACAATCATTCCCCACAGCGCAAAGTTTATCTGCAGAGCTGCAACCATGCTTCCCTCCTTGTCGGCCGTGCTTGGTGCTACGGTTGATGGTGGACTTGCATTTTCACCATTTCCCCGAATTTACACCGATTCCAACGTCTCAACCGCCCGCAAGAATACTGGGTGGGACTCTCGATGAAACACGGCAGAACGTCGGGCTATGCGTCCGCCCTCTTCCGCATCAGGGCAAGACGTGGCGCAGGCGCAACAGCCTCCCATGTTCCGCTTCGGAACACATGTTTTGGACTCAACCCGCAAACCAGGTTCTGCAATCATCGCCAACAGCCGGGGCTGGAAGTGTCCATTACGTAAGCACTCAATTTTCCCGGGACAATAAAGGCCGCAGGAGATGAGCTGATCCTGCGGTCTTTTTCATCTCAGCGGCGGATGTGGCAATCTCAGGAGCGGAGGGCGCGGAGAGTGTTGCGTGCTCGAAAGGAAAAGCTCCCCGAGCAACTTGGAGCTACCAAAGACGCCGATCAGCGAGGCGATATCGATCAGCTTGGCCGATGTTTCGCCTTGGAGTTCTCCCAGGCGACCTTGAAGCGGCGCGCTTGGCTTCATCGAGCGAGCCAGCTTCCCCGAACGGCGGACCGGGAAACGTCACGATGGAGGCCAGTGCGGTAGCGCACGACGTCCTTATTCGCCCCGTACAGAAGAGCTGGCGAATGCATTTGAGGAAGCCGATCGCCTTCCCAAAGCTGCACGTCGTGCTCGCCATACATTTGCTAGGCTCGACGTCTCGCCGCTTGCTCGTCAATACAGTCAAGCTTTGCTGCGCAGATCACTTGCCGCAGTCCACCACGAACACTTTGTACCCGCATGATGGCAGTCCCATCCAAAAAGGGGATCGTCAGGTTAATCGAATGTCCGTCTAAGGCAGCGCCGAACTGAGTGCAGGCGCGCGGAACCTTTGTACGTGTGGCAATTCGGCTATAACGGCGTGAACTCATCGATCGCGGGGCTGCGTCAACTAACCCGCTCAGTGTACGCGCATCGGTGGCGTAGCTTTACCGTCTGCCGAACCGTGCGGTTCGAGCTTAAAATCGAAAAGCCCCCCAGCGTCATCAGCAGCACACCTAACGAGGTTACCGTCCAGCTGCGCGGCTCGTCGCGCACCTCTTCATTGTGCGCGGCCATCGGGATAGCTGGAGGTGAGTCGGCTCGCGCGGCCGCGGCAAGCTTCTCCACGTCAACTTGGGGCGGCACGGAGTGCTCGGGCGTGAGCTGGGTGATAGGAAGATCCGCGGCGGGTCGCGCCGGCATGGGGGCCGGCGTGCCCGCATCGAAAACAGAAGCGGCATCGGCCACCTTGAGTTCGTGTGCCGGCGGCGTCTGCTGAGCCCCCTCGGCCGCCGATGAGCTTGGCAACTCCGCGCGCGCATCGATCACGGGGCTCGCCCTTTGCTGCTCGGCCTCGTTCTCGACGGAGCTGGCGGCGCGGTTGGCCACACGACCATGAGCCGGTTGTCGCACTGTCGCGGTGCCTTCGGCTAGGAACCAGCATTTGCGGTGGCCGTCCCGCCGATAGACCCAGTGCTGACGTGGGCCATGCGAGTTGCCGGGCCGCGGCAGGCATTCCGGCTGCACCGATGAGGTTGCAGCGGGCTCGCGCGGAGCAATATTGAACAAGTTAGTAAAAGGGTCGGAGCACGCTGGTGTCGCCGGAAGACCTCCGACAAGGACTAAACCGGCGAAGTAAAATCGCAAATGACGGGACATCGAAAACTCCCGGTGCTGCGCCCCCTACTCGGCACGAGCCTTCGCGGCGACATGGGCTCCGATGCGGCTTAAATCTGGCAACGTGATGGATTAATTGTGCTCCTGGCCATCCGAGTTAACAGGCCATCCAACACTCTTCGGTTGCAAAACGGGGCAGCGCGTTCAATTAAGTCGAGCCACATGCGTTACGTGGGGCGTCGATCCCGCTCGCGATCCGCGACGCGGCCGCCCGGTTGATCACTCGCTGCAGTGTTTGCGCTCACCTTCGCAATGGCAATGTGGAAGCGCAACTGGTCGAGCGGTAGGTTGTGGATAATACGATGCCGGTGTGCGGGCCGGGGTGAGGATTCGCCTGGCACCAAATTAAATGCTCCGTCACGATATTACCGCCATCGCGCCTTTCTCCCGTTTACCTCCTCATTTAAATGTGGATTGTACGACGACTATATAACTGATGGCTTGTCTGCTCCTTCATTCCCGACTTGTCTGCCTGGGCCTTCCCCCAAGAGTTGGATCGAGCGATGAACACCGAGCATTTCAATTCGCTTTCCCTTGACGAACTTTGGATACTTCACCAACAGGTCGCCGCCACCCTCAGTCAGAAAATTTTGGTGCAAAAAGCACGGTTGGAGGAGCGGCTCCACAAAATTGGACTGGCCGAGAAAGCTGTACGGTTCGATCGTAAGCGCCGTCCATACCCGCCCGTTCGCCCCAAATATGGCAACCCAAAGAACCCGGCGGAGACATGGTCCGGCCGCGGCAGACTGCCTCGATGGCTGCGGCCGCAGCTTCGAGGTGGCCGGAAGTTGGACGATTTTCTAATCGACCAGGCTTCGGTTCAAAAGCGGCAGACAAATTGAGCGCCGCGATCACATTGGGAAGAAGGCCCACTGCAATGATTACGACGGATGTCCAAGATCAGGCCATAGCCGCGAAGATGACCGGATAATTGACTTCGAGAGGCAATCGGCCAGACTGCACGTCAATAGCGAGCAAAGCAGATTGCACCGCATCGCTGGTGCCGGACACATGATCCATCAGTCCGCGACCGCCGAGGTGATGGCAGCGTCGACGAGGCCGCTGCATTCATGAATAGCGATCAGCCAAAGAATGCCGCCCCCGGGCGATCCATAGCAGACTAAGCAAAGCCGCGCGGCGACGGAGCTTACGGGCCACCGGCAGCCACTCTTCTGCAACTGGCCTCCCGTCCCCGCCAGGCAGCTTCGGAGACTCGATCGTGTCCAATCTCTACTCCATGAAGAGAAACGTGCACGCGACTCGTCGCCTGTTCGCCCCGCTCAACAGCAGCGTTGGCAACTTGCCCAGGATGCCGGGCATCTTCCCGGACTGCCCCGCCCCCTCGTCCGCAATGTGCCTGCGGCGGTGGCCCACAAGGGGAAGCGGGATTGGGTCAGCGACGATCTGGACGTACGCGGAGGGGCACGACTTTATCCATGTCGCTGTGACCGGAGCGCCGGCTTTGCAGCTGCACCACCTGCTCGAGTTCGAGAGCCTCTATGGCGAGCTCATCTGCCAAGCGTTCGAAAAGTGCGCGCTTTTGCGGGTCGCTCGATCGCCTGCTCATAAGGGCCAAATCCGCGGCATCGGCACGGAGTTTGTCCAATTTTTCCCTTAGGTCCGCCATGGTATCGGCCCCGTCCTAGACCCACCTCGCCATGCGTCACGGGATGCAGGTCAGCGGCGGAACACGCTATGGGTTCTTCGTTAATTGATTGTTAGGCCGATATTCGTGAGGGCCGAGATGTGTGAACCAGCGCCCGCTGGCCTTGCCGAACGCGTCTGCGGCTATCCGATCAATGCTTCAGTGCGCACACGTGGTCACGAGCAGCATGGTCCGGCTGCATTGCCAATCGGACCCCAACATTGGTTCATGGACTCCACGAGGAGTACCGACGGCCATAGTAGTACCAGCCGCCACCAGAACAGCGGCGGTCAGCGCGAGCATTCGACAGGTTGCCAAGTTCCACTTCATTGCGCTTCCCTCCAGTGGAAGCACGCACGCTAGGCTCAGGAATACCTCCCGCTTGTGAACTACTTCACACGGCCTTTCCTAACAGTCATCACAGTCGCGTACAGCAAGCACGCTGCGTCAACCGGCGGCCCTCGAGGCGCTAGGCCCCCGAGGCGCAGTCATACGTGATGCTGCAGTCCCCAGAAGGCGATCAGCAGAAGGGCTGCGGCCCCAATTTCCAGCAATAGGAGAATGGCTTCCAGCATGACGAATCAAGCCCCGCCCAAGGGAATCATACACATGGGTGAAACTTAGTCATCGTGGACTGGCCTGCCCCGGGCCCGATCTGATCAAAGAAAAACCCGCCGGCCTAGGTCCGCCGGGCTCTCAATTCCCATTCCTATCCCAGTGCTCGTCACCAGTCCGCGATAGGACCTGTTCTAGCGCTGGGCGATTGACGGTGTGTTACTTGCGCATCGCGCACCACCGGGCAAACCTGAGCCGCTGGAGCGCCTATACGGCACGGATCAGGCGCATTCCGACTTCAGGTGGTGCCCGGGAAGCTCCTGCCTCCTCAGGCCACCTGCCCTTCGTTGAGGATGGGACGGACCAGTCTGCTGCGTTTTTCAGGTAGGCCGCGGCGAGGCATCCAGCGCCAACTCGCGCTATGTGTTCGCCGCCAACGAGACACCACGTCGCAGTCAACGTCTTCGATAGATCACGCCTTCGGACTGTCCCATACTCCAGGCGATTCCGACCATGATTTGGATCAAACAGAGCGAGAGCTTCAATTGGTTGAACTCTCTTATGAGCAAGAGCAGCTGTAGCGATCGAGCTCGAGCTGGCATTGGCAGATTTAACTCGTAGCAAGTCGCCGTAGAAATTCATGCCGACTCCCAGGCAGTCAACTGAAATCTGTCCCATTCCAACTACTTGCCGTGGAGAGTCTAGAAGAGTGGATATCCTCTGGCTTTCTATGATTGAACTTCAAAAGCCTTAACGGCGGCGAGCTTCCCCAATCTGCCGGTTGAGCGGTCGACCAATTCGGGCTCCTGATCAACATGGAGACTGCGGAGCGCTCGACATCACCGTGCCACCCTCGTCGCTCACCATGGGATCTCCTCATGAGCGATGTAGGGACAGAAACGACAGCCACAGCCGTCGGACGGAACACTTACCATGCTTCAAGAGGTATTTAGGTGCGACGAATTGCGAGGCTGTTCACATATACAGGCCAGACAGCATGCTATTGTCGGTGCGATAAGACCGAACTGCTTTGAATGGATATTCGAATGCGATGAAGTAGCCGAACCAAGGTTTGGCTCTGACATGCTGAAACTTTCGTACACACCAGGGTCCGGCCATGGAAATCAAGACTTGGCTGAGAAGGCTAGGGCTGGGACAGCATGAGTCCCTATTCATCGCGAATGCCATCGATTGCGATGTGTTGCCGCAATTGACAGAAGGCGACTTCGAAAAGATCGGCATCCCACTTGGCGACCGCAAGCGCCTGATGAATGCGATCAGTGCGCTTCCCTCCAGCCCTCCCTCGGCTGATGCGAATACTGCAGTTGCGCAGTACGCGGAACGCCGCCACCTCACGGTGATGATCTGTGACTTAGTCGGTTCGACCGCTTTGACGGCACGGCTTGATCCGGAAGATATGGGCGCCGTCATAGATGCCTATCACGCTGCTTGTGCTCGCATCACGCGCTCCTATGACGGCTTTCTCGCCGACTTTCGCGGAGACGGCATCCTTGCGTATTTCGGCTATCCCATTGCGCACGAGGACGATCCCGAACGAACGGTGCGAGCTGCACTGGATATCATTGCTGCCGTCGCACGGCTCGAAACCCGCGCAGGAGAACCTCTCGCCGTGCGTATCGGCATCGCCACCGGCATGGTGGTAGTCGGCGACCTGGGTGGCGAGGGTAAGCTTCGGGAGCATTCCGTCGTTGGGGGCGCTCCTAATATCGCGGCTCGCGTGCAAGCCTTGGTAGAGCCGAATACAGTGGTCGTCGCTGATTCGACGCGCCGTCTCCTTGGCGATATCTTTAATCTTCGCGATCTTGGGGCCCACCAGCTCAAGGGCATCAGCGCGCCCGTCTGCGCGTGGGCCGTTCAGGGCCTCTCCGCTTCCGAGAGCCGCTTTGAAGCGGTGCGTCCGGCAGAGCGCGCCCATCTCATCGGCCGCGATTCCGAGTTGGAGTTCCTGTTGGAACGTCAGCGTTTGGCTCGCACCGGCGAAGGCCAGATTGTTCTCCTCTCCGGCGAGCCGGGTATCGGGAAATCGCGCCTAGCAGCCGCTCTGGCTGAGCGTGCAGCTAAGCATCAACCACAGATGCAATTTCGTTATCAGTGCTCGCCTTATCACGCCAACAGCGCACTTCATCCCGTGGTCGAGCAGTTGGAAAGGAGCGCCGGGTTTAAGGCGGACGATTCGGCCGAGATGCGGCTTGACAAGCTGGAGGCGCTGCTCGCGCTGAGAGCGACGCAAGTTCAGACGGTGGTACCCCTTTTTGCCGCGCTGCTATCGATTCCGTGCGAGGATCGTTATCCGAAACTGCAGCTAAGCCCCGCCCAGCAGCGTCGCCGAACGCTTGCCGCGCTCCTCGATCAATTCGAGAGCCGTTCGCGCAAACAGCCGATCTTCTTGCTCCTCGAAGATGTTCAGTGGGCCGACGACACCACCCTCGAATTGCTCGACCTCGTCGTAGAGCGAGCCCGACAGTTGCCTATTCTTGCGCTGGTTACCTTTCGACCAGAGTTCGAGCCTCCCTGGACTGGTCTTGCAAATGTCGGAAGCCTGATCCTCGGACGGCTCAACCCAGATGATGTCAAAGGTGTGGCCACGCAGGTGGCTAACGGTCGCGCGCTTCCGATCGACGTGATGAAGGAGATCGTCACAAAGACTGACGGAAACCCGCTCTTTGTGGAGGAACTCACAAAGGCTGTCATCGAAGCAGGCATCCTGGTTGAATATCAGGATCGCTATCAGCTCAGGGGGCCGTTACCGCCTTTCGCCATCCCGGAAACCCTCCATGACTCCCTGATGGCGCGGCTCGACCGCCTGCACTCGGTGAAGGAGATCGCCCAGATCGGCGCCACCATCGGTCGCGAATTCTCCTATTCCTTGATGCTGGCTGTGGTAGCTCGAGAGGACCCATGGTTGCAGCATTCCCTCGCCGAACTCGAGGAGGCCGGACTTATTTTCCGCCAAGGTGAGCTGCCGGATGCAATGTACAGCTTCAAGCACGCATTGGTCAGGGATGCGGCTTACCAAAGCCTGCTGAAGAGACGGCGACGGCAACTTCATGCTCAGATAGCGCGCGCCCTAGAGAACGGATTCAAGGATGCCGTCGTGAACGACCCTGAAATCCTTGCGCACCATTTCACTGAAGCCGGCATGCTCGAGCAAGCGACGGACTATTGGCTCAAGGCTGGAAAGCGCGCGCTCGGCCGCTCTTCCAATGCCGAGGCCGTAAAACATCTCACGCGAGGAATGGAGCTAACCCAGCAACTGCCGAGCTCGCCACAACGGGACCGCAAAGAATTAGATTTTTATCTGGCCCTTGGGCCTGCAGTTGCCGCGACTGAGGGTGATGCCGCGCCTGAAACGTCGCGGGTCTTCTCACGGGCTCGCGCGCTGCTTGGCGAAAGCGCCAGCCTAGAAGAACGGATGACGATCCTGTGGGGCAACTACCTAGCCCACTTCATGCGCGCGGAGTATGGCTCAGCGCTGGAGGACGCCCGGCACTGCCTCGCGTTGGCCACAGAGTATGAGCATCCCGGCGTGTCCGTCCTAGCCACACGGTTCATTGGGCAGTCGTTGCATTTCACGGGTGCCTTCGCCGATGCACGCCAACACCTCGATCGCGCCCTCGCACTATGCGCAACCAATCCAGCCACGATCTCGACCTATCGCCGCTTCGGAGTCGATGACGCGGTGAATAGCCTGGCGTGGCTCTCGACGACGCTATTGGTCCTTGGCTATCCTAAACAGTCTACAACAATCGTCGAGCGCACAGAGACTCTTGCCCGAACGAGAGAACAAAGCTTTACGACAGCCCTGGCTCTGGGGAACATAGCCGTTTTGGGCACAATCGGCGGCGACGCAAAGCGCGCCTTGGCTCACGCCGATGAGGCGATATCGCTCAGCATCGAGCATGAATTTGCGGCAATCGAACGAAGAGCACGTTTTTTCCGTGGAGCACTGTTAGCCCAAGCAGGAGACCTTCAAGTCGGGATTGAACTGATGCGCAGCGCCTTGGCGGCAACTTACCGCAACTCTGAGCGATGCCGCCGCACTGTGTACTTGGGCCATCTCGCCTTCGCCCATGCCCAGCTCGGAGAACCTGAAGTCGGACTCCGTCTGCTGGACGAAGGCGTTCAGCTGGCCGAAGCAACAGGTGAGAGGTTCTTTGAGGCCGAGCTGTACCGTCTTAGGGGCAGCATCAACCTAATACTCGGGAGGCGTGACCAGGCAGAGGTCGAACTGAAGCGAGCAGTGGCCATTGCGCGGCAACAGCAAGCCCGCTGGTGGGAGTTGCGTGCAGAGCCGGCTCCGGAAATCTGAACAGGGCGATAAGTGGAGTTTCTGCCTGACGGCGGGCAAGATTGGCCCGCGAAT
>NZ_JBVVPN010000081.1:0-15187 GCF_055811035.1 Bradyrhizobium sp. MI1.10 | reverse complement strand
AACGTCGCTGCCGTTTCGTCATCTGACACCTCTTGCTGTCTAAGCTATAGGTGTCCACCGATTTAGGGGAGGCTCAGTATCTTTCCACGGAAACAGTCTGGATTGCTTCGTCGCAAGGGCTCCTCGCAATGACGGCGGGGAGGCAGCTGCGCACTATTCGATGATCGGCACATGCTTGGCCGCGGTCCGTGGCGCGGTGCCATCGAGGCGCGGGTCGTCGGCGATCTCGATCTGGCGGCGGAACGGGCGGAAGCCCGACCGCTGGTAGAACGCGACGGCCGACGGATGATCGAAGGTGCAGGTGTGCACCCAGACGCGGGACAGGTCGCGTGACCATGCGAGCTCAAGCGCGCGGTTCATCATAAAACGGGCGGCACCGCTCCCGATCAGTTTCGCGGTGACACCGAAATACACGAGCTCGCACTGGCCGGCCTCGCGAAAGTCCAGCTCCAGCAGGCCTTCATCGTGGCCGTCCACGACAAGCCCATAGACCTCGACGCCCGGTGCGTGGATGATTGCGGCGAGCTCGGCGTCGTTCATGCGCGCCCGCGAAAACCACAACCACTCCTCGCCAACGCGACGATGGAGGTCGCGATACCAATGAAGCGCGGGGGTATCGACCTTGCGCAGGGTCCAAAGACCTGATGGAGCGCCCGGCGGATCGGGGCGGCGCGCAGGGCGCGCGGTCATCTCGAGATGGGTGACGACGGCAACGATCTTGCCGGCGGGGATGTCGGAATAGCCGTCGGGGAGGATCATGGGATGCGTCCCGTTGAAGCTGAGCGCCGGCCACACATTCCGGGTCGTCCTGGCGAAAGCCAGGACCCATTACCACAGCTGGTCGCCGTTGCGGCAGGCTGGGGCCGACAGCGGTCCAAGGCAACTTAGCACGGTGGTTATGGGTCCTGGCTTTCGCCAGGACGACGGCGGAGTTTGTGGATACGCCTCGTTCATCGCGGCGTCAGGGTAATCGCTTCCAGAGAACCCCGGATTTCACTGCGCTCCATCCGGGCTACGAGATCGGCCTAACCCTCGCCCTCGTCGCTCGCGAGGACGCCCTTCACCGCCCTCGCCCAGCCCGCCAGCTTCCGCTCGCGCGTCGCCTGGCTCATGTTCGGCTTGAAGCGATGCTCGAGGCGCCAGTTGTCGGCGAACTTGGTCGGTTCGGGATAGACGCCGGCCTCGAGACCCGCGAGATAGGCGGCGCCCAGTGCCGTCGTCTCCTGGATCAGGGGGCGATCGACCGGCGCGTCGAGCAGGTCGGCGAGGCGCTGCATGGTCCAGTCGGATGCGGTCATGCCCCCATCGACGCGGAGGACCACGCTCGCCACCTCCGAGCTCGGCCAGTCGGCCCGCATCGCGGCCCAGAGGTCGAAGGTCTGGTAGCAGACGCTTTCCAGCGCGGCATGGGCGAGCTCTGCCGGGCCGGTGTTGCGGGTGAGGCCGAACAGCGCGCCGCGCACGCGCGGATTCCAGTACGGCGCGCCCATGCCGACGAAGGCCGGGACGAGATAGACGCTCTGCATCGAATCCGATTGATCGGCGAGAGGTCCGGTCTCGGCGGCGTGCTTGATGATGCCGAGGCCGTCGCGCAGCCACTGCACCGCGCTGCCTGCGACGAAGATCGAGCCTTCGAGCGCGTAGGTGCGCTTGCCGCCGAGCTGGTAGGCGATGGTGGTGAGCAGCTTGTTCTTCGAGGCCACGGGCGTGGTGCCGGTGTTGAGCAGGGCGAAGCAGCCGGTGCCGTAGGTGGATTTCATCATGCCCGGACGGAAGCAGGCCTGGCCGATGGTCGCGGCCTGCTGGTCGCCGGCGATGCCGGAGATCGCAATCGCGCCGCCGAACAGATCCGGCGTGCTCTCGCCGAAGCGGGCGGAGGAATCCTTCACCTCGGGCAGCATCGAGCGCGGCACGCCGATGATCTCCAAGAGCTCGTCGTCCCACTGCCCGGTGTGGATGTTAAACAGCAGCGTGCGCGAGGCGTTGGTGGCGTCGGTGGCATGCACCTTGCCGCCGGTGAGGCGCCACAGCAGATAGCAATCGACGGTGCCGAACATCAATTCGCCGCGCGCGGCACGCGCCCGCGCGCCGGGGACGTGGTCGAGAATCCAGGCGACCTTGGTGCCGGAGAAATAGGGATCGATGATCAGGCCGGTCTTCTGCGAGATCACGGGCTCGCGGCCGTCGGCTTTCAGTCTCGCGCAGATGTCGGCGGTGCGGCGGTCCTGCCAGACGATGGCGCGATGCACGGCCTGCCCGGTGGCGCGATCCCACACCACGGTCGTCTCGCGCTGGTTGGTGATGCCGATCGCGGCGATGTCCTTTGCACTGATGCCGGCCTGCGCGATCGCCTCGCGGCAGACCGTCATGGTCGAGGTCCAGATGTCCTCCGGCTCGTGCTCGACCCAGCCCGAGGCGGGGAAATGCTGCGGAAACTCGGCCTGCGCCTTTGCCGCAATGGAAATGTCGCCGCGAAACACGATCGCGCGCGAGGAGGTGGTGCCCTGGTCGATGGCGAGGACGAAAGACATGGCGGCTTGCCCTTGGCGTGTTCCCGTGAGGAGGGGTTGTTGTGTTGGGGCAGAGAAAACGGGATTGCCGGCAGCAGGTCAAGGCGCCGGCGTTGATCCTCCCCGGGGGGGTGCGGCGGCATCGGCAGTGCGCTCCCTCCCCCGCTTGCGGGGGAGGGCTGGGGTGAGGGCTGTCTCCGCAATGGGACTGTCGAGAATTGCGGAGGGAATCCCCAAGGGGTGAGAGCCCTCACCCGCCGCGCGCGGACGATGCTTCGCATCGCCCGGGGCGCGTCGGCCTCTCCCGCAAGCGGGAGAGGCGGAGCAAGCGGCGCGGTCCTTTTGAATTTCATATGCCACTGCCCTGGAGCGGGGGAGGACACCGGACTAGGACAGAGAATGCGAAAATGCTACATGCCGGGCGGGCAGATGGGGCGGCATGACCTTCACTTCTTTTCAGTTCGGCGTCTTCGTCGCGATCGTCTTTGGCGTCTATTACCTGCCTTCGCTGCGCAGCTTCCAGGTCCCGCTGCTCGTCCTTGCAAGCGTGTTCTTCTATGGCTTCGGGCAGCCCGAGCTGCTGCCGCTGCTGCTCGTCGCGGTGCTCGGCACCCATCTCTGCCTCGTGCTTGCGTTTGATAACCGAACTTTCTGGATGCCGGCCGGCATCGTCTTCAATCTCGGCCTGCTGGCGTTCTTCAAATACAAGTTCCTGTTCGTTGACGCCGCCGCGGCCCATCTGACCGGCTCCGCGCCGATCGACTTCCTGCTGCGGCTGCCGCTGCCGATCGGCATCTCGTTCTTCGTGTTCCACAACATCAGCCTGCTGGTCGATCTGACGCGCGAGAAGCGCACCGTGCGCTTGCGCGAGGTGTTCCTCTACATCATCTTCTTTCCGCAGCTGGTGTCCGGGCCGATCACGCGTGCGGCCCAGTTCATGCCGCAGATCGTTCCCAAGCGGCTCGGCGACGTTGCCTTCGTCGAGGCCGCGAAGTGGATTCTGGTCGGCTATTTCTTCAAGCTGTATGTGGCGAACAATCTCAACGAGATGACGTCCTATATGGACTTCCCGCTCTACGAGACGCTGCGCACGCAGGACCGCTGGCTGCTGGTGTTCCTCTACAGCTACCAGATCTACGCCGACTTCTTCGGCTACTCGGCGATTGCGCTCGGCCTCGGCCTGCTGTTCGGCTATCGCCTGCCCGTGAACTTCAACCTGCCCTACATCTCGATTTCATTCTCGGAGTTCTGGACGCGTTGGCACATCTCATTGTCGAGCTGGCTCAGGACCTATTTGTACATTCCGCTCGGCGGCAACCGTCATGGACCGGCACGAACCACTCTCAACCTGATGATCGTGATGACGCTTGGCGGTCTCTGGCATGGCGCCAGCCTGAGCTACGCGCTGTGGGGGATGGCGCACGGGTTTCTGCTCGTGATCGAACGACCGTTCCTGAAATTCCTGGGCGATCGAAGCCCCGCGGTGCGGGTGATCCGGATGGGCATCGTGTTCTTCTGCGTCACGATGCTCTGGATCTTCTTCAAGCTGCCGAACTTCGACCACGCGCTCAGCTATCTCAAGGGAATGTTCATGGCGACGGACGCGCCCAATCCACCAAAACTGTTCACCAATCTGGCTTTGCTTTACGCCTTGCCTGTTATCATCCAGCATATCGGCATCGGCGCGTTCGTCGAAGGCCGCTTGCGGCGATGGGAGCCGTATCTCTATGGCGCGCTCGCAGCGCTCGCCTGTCTCGAGGCGGGGCCCGACAGCACTTTCATCTACTTCCAGTTCTGACATGCAGCAGGATTTTTCGCTTTCATGGCTGATCAAGTGCGCGGTGGCGGCAGCCGCGCTGCTGCTGGCCTGCGCCTTCACCACGGCGCGCTTCGGCTCGGCCCTGCAGCAGCCGGCGGTCACGACCCGCGGCGGCAGCCTCGTCAGCCTCAACCGCTATGTGCGGGATCCCACGCCTGATATCGTGCTGGTCGGCAGCTCGGTCGCCTGGCGCCTCAAGGAGGAGTATTTCTCGCCGCCGCGCGTCCGCAATCTTTCGTTGGCGGGCGGCTCACCGGTGACGGGTCTCGAGATCGTCGCGAACCGACCGACCCCGCCGAAGATCGTGCTGATCGAGACGAATGTCCTGACGCGCGAGCCGGATAGCGCGCTGATCGAGAAATTTTCCGGCGGCGCGCGCACCGAAGCGCTGCTGCTGCGCCCGGTGCGAACAGCGGTCGCGGGCTATGAAAGCTGGAAACACGGTGAACCCGATCCCGCCCGGGCGCGCGCCGAGCGGGATCGCCTGCTCAGCCAGCCGCCGGGCACGTTCGACAACAAGGTCTATCTCGACCGCGCGCTGGAGCAGATGAACGAAGCTGACCCGACCGTGCCGGTACGCGCGAATGTGGTCCGCGTCAGACAGCTCATCGAGGAACTGCAGCGGCGCGGCACCCGCGTGTTTCTGATTCACGTTCCGTTTGCGCCGGAGATCGAAGGCTCGCGCATGGTCCGGATCACCAACGAGATCGTCGACGAAGCCTTCCCGGATCGCGCGCTTTGGCTGCCGATCGATCCGCCGCGACGCGAGCTGCGTTGGGACGACGGCGTGCATCTCGACGAACGTTCGGCCCTGATCGTCGTACGCGCCATCGAGAGCGCCATCGAACGCACCTTGGCCGAGCGCCGCCCGTAGCGGAGGAGCGGCGGCTACGGCGCCGCCGTGGTCACGCCGCCGTCGATGACGATGGTCTGTCCGGTCATGAAGCTCGAAGCATCCGAGGCGAGGTAGGCCACCGCGCCTGCGATTTCGTCGGGTTCGCCGATGCGGCGCAGCGGGGTGGTGGCGGTGCGGCGCTTTAGATTTGCTTCGTCTTCCCACAGCGCGCGGGCAAAGTCGGTCTTGACGAGGCCGGGCGCGATGCAGTTGACGCGGACGCCTTTCGGGCCCCATTCGCCGGCGAGCGAACGACACAGCGCGAAGTCAGCGGCTTTCGAGATGCCGTAGGCGCCGATCACGGTCGAACCGCGCAGGCCGCCGATCGAGGAGATGATGACGACGGAGCCGCCTCCTCGCTCCGCCATCTGCGGGATCGCCAGTGCGGAGAGCCAGATGTTGCTCTTGACGTTGCTGCCCATGATCTTGTCGAAGGCCTCGTCGGTGATGTCGAGCAGCGGGCCGTAATACGGGTTGACGGCGGCGTTGCAGACGAGGATGTCGATCTTGCCGTAGTGCTTGATCGTACCCGCGATCAGCGCCTCGACCTCTTGCTTGCGCGCGATGTTGCAGGGAATGACGGTTGCCTCGCCGCCGGCCGCCTTGATGCCGTCGGCGACTGCCTGGCAGGCATCGGCCTTGCGCGAGGAGACCACGACTTTGGCGCCGAGCTTTGCGAGCAGTTCGGCGGAAGAGCGGCCAATGCCGCGGCTGGAGCCGGTGACCACGGCGACCTTGCCGGTGAGATCGAACGGGGTGTTTTTCATTGTTGTTGCTCCGTTGAGGCCGCGTACTCCGTCATTGCGAGGAGCGTAGCGACGAAGCAATCCAGACCGTCTCCGCGGAAAGACTCTGGATTGCTTCGCTTCGCTCGCAATGACGGTGGAGAGCCCTAGATCAACCCGCCACCATCCGCCACGCGGCGCTGATGGTAGTCGGTGTCGCCGAACGAGTTCTCGATCATGGTCAGGCGCTTGAAGTAATGGCCGATCTTCGCCTCCATGGTCATGCCGATGCCGCCGTGGAGCTGGATCGCCTGCTGCCCCACGAACTTCAGCGACTTGCCGATCTGCACCTTGGCCGCGGCAACGGCGTTGCTGCGCTCCTTGGCGTCCTCGAAATCAGCAGCCATGGTCGCGAACATCGACATCGATCGCGCCTGCTCGGTGGCGACGAACATGTCGGAGGCGCGGTGCTGCAGCGACTGAAACGAGCCGATCGCGACACCGAACTGCTTGCGCGTCTTGATGTACTCGACCGTGGTCTTGAGCGACTCGTCCATCAGGCCGACCGCTTCGGCGCAGAGCGCGATGCGGGCTTCGTCGACCACACGCTCGATCAGCGCGAGCGAATCGTCGGGATTGCCGAGCGCCGCATCGGCACCGACCTCGACGCCGGTGAAGGTGATGTCGGCGGCGTGCAGGCCGTCCTGGGTCGGGTATGACTTCTTGGCGACGCCCTTGGCGTCGGCCGGCACCAGGAACACGCCGATGCCGCTCTTGTCGCGGCGCTCGCCCCTGGTGCGCGCGGTCACGATGAGGGTGTCTGCGTTCTCGCCGTTGAGCACGACGAACTTCTCGCCGTCGATGACCCAACCATCACCTTTCTTCTTCGCCGTCGTGGTGACGTCGAAGAGATCGTAGCGCGAGTTCTTCTCGAGCTGCGCAAAGGCGAGCGTCTTGCTGCCGTCGACGATGCCGGGCACATGCGCGGCCTTCTGCGCATCGCTGCCTGCATGGCGCAGGAAGCCGCCGCCGATCACGACGGTCGCGAGATAAGGCTCGAGCACCAGCGCCTTGCCGAGCGCTTCCATCACGATCATGGTCTCGACGCCGCCGCCGCCGAAGCCGCCATCGGCCTCCGCGAAGGGCAGACCGAGCAGGCCCTGCTCGGCGAGCTTGCCCCAGACGGTCCGGCTCCAGCCGCCCTTCTCCTTCATGTACTTCTTGCGGCTCTCGAAATCGTAGGAATCGGTCAAGAGGCCGTCGATGCTTTCCTTGAGAAGCCGCTGCTCCTCGTTCAGATCAAAATCCATGTTTCTCTCCAAATCGGCCGGAATTGCCGTGCCGTCGCCTCACTCTCAGACGTCATCCCCGCCTTGTGCGCAATTGCGCACTGGAGCGGGGATCCAGTAAACGCAGCCGTCCGCTTGTACTCACGACCGCCGCGGCGTACTGGGTCCCCCGCCTTCGCGGGGGACGACACCGTCATCCTTGACTCACAGCCCCAGCACCGCCTTGGCGATGATGTTGCGCTGGATCTCGTTGGAGCCGCCGTAGATCGAGACCTTGCGGTTGTTGAAGTAGCTCGGCGCGATCTGGGCGGTCCAGTCCATGGCTTCGTTCGAACCGTCGTCGCCGTGCACGTCGTAGGGCGCGGCGAACGGGCCGATCACTTCCATCAGCAGCTCGGTGGTGGTCTGCTGAATCTCGGAGCCCTTGATCTTCAACACCGACGATGCCGGATTGGGCTTGCCTTTGCCGTGCTTGCCTTCGTCGGCGACGACGCGGAGCTGCGTCAGTTCGAGGGCCTTGAGCTCGATCTCGCAGGCCGCGAGCTTGTCGCGGAAGGCTGCGTCCTGGATGATCGGCTTGCCGCCCGACTCGACCTTGCCGGCGAGGTCGCGGATGCGGCGCAGCCGCTCCTTGGAGACGCCGACGCGGGCGATGCCGGTGCGCTCATTGCCGAGCAGGAATTTCGCGTAATCCCAGCCCTTGTTCTCCTCGCCGATCAGGTTCTCGATGGGCACTTCGACGTCGTCGAAGAACACCTCGTTGACCTCGGCGCCGCCGTCGATGGTCTGGATCGGACGCACGGTGACGCCCTTCGACTTCATCGAGAACACGATGAAGGAGATGCCCATCTGCTTCTTGGCGGACGGGTCGGTGCGGCAGAGGCAGAAGATCATGTCGGCGTGCTGGGCGAGCGTGGTCCAGGTCTTCTGGCCGTTGATGATCCACTTGTCGCCCTTGCGCTCGGCCTTCGTCTTCAGCGAGGCGAGGTCGGAGCCGGAGCCGGGCTCGGAGAAACCCTGGCACCACCAATCGTCGACATTGGCGATGCGGGGCAGATACCGCTTCTTCTGCTCTTCATTGCCGAAGGTGTAGATCACGGGACCGACCATGCTGACGCCGAAGGCGAGCGGCTGCGGCGCCGGATAGGACTGCAGCTCCTCGTTGAAGATGTAGTGCTGCACGGAGGTCCAGCCGGTACCGCCATATTGCTTCGGCCAGTGGCTGACGCCCCAGCCCTTCTTGTTGAGGATGCGCCACCACGTCACCATCTCGTCCTTCGAGAGGTGGCGGCCCTCGACCAGCTTGCGCCGGGTATCCGGCGGCACGTTGTCGCGGAAGAATGACCGCACTTCCTCGCGAAACGCCTGCTCTTCTTTCGTGAATGCGAGATCCATCGGATCCTCCTGTTCCCTCGTCGTCCTGGCGAAAGCCAGGACCCAGTACCACCGGCCTTCGTTATGCGAAGGCAATTACTGTCTGAGCACCACACTCCGGCCGCGGAGTATGGGTCCTGGCTTCCGCCAGGACGACGGCTACTGCAACACCTCAAAAAGCCCCGCCGCGCCCATGCCGCCGCCGACGCACATGGTGACGACCGCGTACTTCGCCTTGCGGCGGCGGCCTTCGATCAGAGCGTGGCCGGTGAGGCGCGCGCCCGACATGCCGTAGGGATGGCCGACCGCAATCGCGCCACCGTCGACGTTGATCTTGTCGGGGTCGATGCCGAGCTTGTCGCGGCAATACAGCACCTGCACCGCGAAGGCTTCGTTGAGCTCCCACAGGCCGATGTCGTCGACGGTGAGGCCATGACGCTTGAGCAGGCGCGGCACCGCGAACACCGGGCCGATGCCCATCTCGTCCGGCTCGCAGCCGGCGGAGACGAAGCCGCGGAAGATGCCGAGCGGGTTCAGCCCGCGCTTCGCCGCTTCCTTGTCGCTCATGATCACGCTCGCGCTGGCGCCGTCCGAAAGCTGGCTGGCATTGCCGGCGGTGACCGAAAATCCCTCGCCGCGCACGGCCTTGAGGCCGGCGAGACCTTCAGCGGTGGTCTCGGGGCGCGGGCCCTCGTCCTGCGAGAGTGTGACGTCCTTGAACGAGACTGCACCGGTCGCCTTGTCGGTCACCGCCATCCTGGTGGTGATCGGCGCGAGCTCGTCCTTGAACTTGCCGCCCTGCTGGGCTGCGGCCGTGCGGCGCTGGCTTTCCAGCGAATATTCGTCCTGCTTCTCGCGCGAGATGCCGTAGCGCTTGGCCACGATTTCGGCGGTGTCGATCATTGGCATGTAGACCTCGCCTTTGATCTCGAGCAGCGCCGGGTCCTGCGCATGGAAGCCGTTCATCTTGTCGTTCTGCACCAGTGAGATGGACTCGCCGCCGCCGCCGACGGCGATCTCGACGCCGTCGAAGATCACCGAACGCGCGGCGAGCGCGATCGCCTGCAGGCCCGAGGCGCATTGCCGGTCGATGGTGGTGCCGGCGACGGTGACGGGGAGACCGGCACGGAGCAGCGCCTTGCGCGCGATGTTGCCGCCGGTCGCACCCTGTTGCAGCGCTGCGCCCATCACGACGTCCTCGACCTCCTTGGGGTCGACCTTGGCGCGCGCGACGGCCTCGCCGATGGCGTGGCCGAGCAGCGTTGCGCCCTCGGTGGCGTTGAGCGCGCCGCGATAGGCCTTCCCGATCGGGGTGCGGGCGGTGGAAACGATGACGGCGTCGGTCAAGAGCGATCTCCTGATGCAAGTCGGGTGACAAGTTGGGCGGATTGTGATGGTTTCTGCTGCTGGCGCAACTCATGGCGCGACAGCTTTCCGACCGGCGTGCGCGGCAGATCGTCGACGAATTCGACCTCCGCCGGCAATTCGTGCCTGCCGAGCTTGCCGGCGAGCTGCGCGCGCAGCTCGTCGAGCGAGAACGGCTTTGCGCCGGGCCTGAGCTTGATGAAGGCTTTTGCGGCCTCGCCGCGATACGAGTCGGGAATGCCGAGCACGATCACCTCGTGCACGCCTGGTAGGGTGTAGATCGCCTGCTCGATCATTTGCGGATAAACGTTGAAGCCGCCGGAGATGATCATGTCCTTCTTGCGGTCGACCAGGAAGAAATAGCCGTCGCTATCGACATAGCCGATGTCGCCGGTGACGAAGCGGCCGTCGACGAAGGCCTCCGCGGATCCCTCGGGCTTGTTCCAGTAGCCCATGGTGACGTTCGGGCCCTTGATGCGGATCTCGCCGACTTCGCCCGGCGGCAGCACTTTTGTGGGATCTTCCAGGGAAACGACGTCGAGCTCGATGCCGGGCAGCATCAGGCCGATCGAGCCCGGCTTGTCAGGGCCTGTGGGCGGATGGCCGGTGCCCGGCGAGCAGGTCTCGGTCATGCCCCAGCCGCTCTTGAGCTTCTTGCCGACCTTGCGCTCGAAGAAACTCGCAATCTCCACCGGCAGCGGCGCGCCGCCGGAGCCAATGGTGCTGAGCGAGGAGAAGTCGCGCTTGTCGAGATCCGGGAGCGCTGCAATCGCGATCCACATCGTCGGCACGCCTGGGAAATAGGTCGCGCGCTTGACCTCGATGTCGCGCATCACGGCTTCGACATCGAAGCGCTGATGCAGCGAGATCAGATAGCCGCGGCGGAGCGAGCACAGCAGCACGAGGCTCAGCGCATAGATGTGGAACAGTGGCAGCACGCCGATCACGCGCTCGACCACATCGCCACGCGCGGCTCGGGACGGCTTGCCCCAGATGTCGAAGATCGACACCGCCGAGGTGAGATTGCCGTGCGTCAGCATGGCGCCCTTGGGCAGGCCGGTGGTGCCGCCGGTATATTGCAGCAGCGCGACATCGTCGATCGTCACGGATGGCCACTGCGCCGGTGCGGTCGCGCCCTCGACAAAGGCCTTGAAGGTGACGATGCGGGGATCATTGGGGATCGCGGCCTGCGGCGTGCCGACCTTGCCCCAAGTGTCCTCCTCGCAGACGACCAGGCGGTCGATCAGGCCCTTTTCCAGGAATTTCAGCGCGGTCGGCAGCAGCGCCGCGAGGTTGGTGGTGACGAGCAGGCGCGAACCGGAATCGGAGACCTTGTGGGTCAGCGCGATCTCGCCGTCGAGCGGTGAGAGATGCGCGACACGGGCGCCGGCCTTCAGCGCGCCGAAGAAATTGACGGGGTGGTCCGGCGTATTGCCGAGGAACAGCGCGATGGATGTGTGCTTGCCGCAGCCGGCGCGCAGGAACGCGGCAGCCGCACGCTCCGCCATCGCGGCGAGTTCGGTGTAGGTGATCGGACGATCCCGGAATTCCAGCGCGGTGCGCGGTCCGTACTCTGCCGCGGCTTTTGCCAGCAGGTCAGGCAGCGGGCCCTGGACGATGGTGTCGTCCCAGCGCACGCCTTCGGGATAAAACTGTTCGCCGGGATGGGTCATCAACGATCAATGCTCTGCAAACGTAAGGCGGGTACGGACAGACGGGCTCCCTTCCCCCTTGTGGGGAAGGGTTGGGGAAGGGGGTGCCACGAACTCGGACCTCGCCCGGGGCTACCCCCCTCCCTGACCCTCCCCCACAAGGGGGGAGGGAACGGAGAGAGCGTTGCCCTGGCGAAGGTGTTCGCGGTCACCGAGCCCAATCCAATCACGCCGCCTTTGATGTCGCGGCCAATGACGCGAAGGTCTTGCCTTCGGCCGCGAGCTTCTTCAGCAGCGGCGCGGGCTCGAGGCTGGGGTCGTTGGTCTCCTTGGCATAGAAAGAGAGACGATCGGCGATGTGCTTGAGGCCGACGGTGTCGGCCCAGAACATCGGGCCGCCGCGGTAGATCGGCCAGCCGTAGCCATAGAGCCAGACCACGTCGATATCGGACGGGCGCGCGGCAATGCCTTCTTCCAGGATCTTCGCGCCCTCGTTGATCATCGGATACATCATGCGCTCGAGGATCTCGTCGTCGCTGACGACGCGCTTCTTGCGGCCCAAACGAAGCAGCGTCTCGTCGATCAGCTTCTCGACTTCGGGATCGGGCAGCGCCGAACGGGAGCCGGCTTCGTATTTGTAATAGCCCTTGCCGGTCTTCTGGCCGAAGCGCCCGGCTTCACAGAGCGCATCCGCGATCTCCGACTTGATGCCGCGGTCCTTGCGCGAGCGCCAGCCGATGTCGAGGCCGGCGAGGTCGCCCATCGCGAACGGCCCCATCGGCATGCCGAACTTCGTCACGACGGCGTCGACCTGCTGCGGCAGCGCGCCTTCGAACAGCAGTTTCTCCGACTGCTTGCCGCGCTGGGCCAGCATGCGGTTGCCGACAAAGCCGTCGCAGACACCGACCACGGCCGGCACCTTTGCGATTTTGCGTGCGATCGAGACAGCCGTGACGAGGGCATCGGGCGCGGTCTTGTCGGCGCGCACGATCTCGCACAGTTTCATGACGTTGGCGGGCGAGAAGAAGTGCATGCCGAGCACGTCCTGCGGCCGCTTGGTCGACTTCGCGATCTCGTCGATGTTCAGGTACGAGGTGTTGGAGGCGAGCACGGCGCCCGGCTTGACGTACTGGTCGAGCTTGCCGAACACTTCCTTCTTCACCGCCATGGTCTCGAACACGGCTTCGATGACGAGGTCGGCGTCGCCGACGTTCTCGATGCCCACGACGCCGTTGATCAGCGCCATGCGCTTGGCGGGCGCGTCCGCCGGGATGCCGCCGCGCGCCGCGGTCGCTTCCCAGTTCTTCTGCATGATGCCCATGCCGCGCTTGAGCTGCTCCTCGCCGGTCTCGATCAGAGTGACGGGAACGCCGGCATTGGCAAAGGACATCGCGATGCCGCCGCCCATCGTACCGGCGCCGAGGATGGCGACGCGGTTCACGGGCCGCGGCTTGGTCCCCTCAGGAACGCCGGCGATCTTGCTGGCCTCGCGCTCGGCGAAGAAGGCATAACGCTGCGCCTTGGACTGATCGCTGGCGACGAGCTTCAGGAAGCCCTCGCGCTCCTTCTTCAGCCCTTCATCGAATGGCAGGTCGATGGCGTAGCCGACGGCGTCGGCCGCCGCGAACGGCGCTTCCAGGCCGCGTGACTTCTTGGTCATGGCCGCGACCGCATTGGTGAAGATCGAGCGGTCGGCCTTGGCCGCCGCGATCTTGGAGTCGTCGTCACGCAGGCGGCGCAGCGGACGCTTTTCAGCCAGCAGCTTTCGTACGAAGGCTTCGCCTCCGGCGGCGGGGCCCTCGACGATCTCCTCGATCAGACCGTTCTTCAGCGCTTCCGCAGCGCCGATCGGATCACCGCCGACGATCATCTTGACCGCGAGCTCCGGTCCGACTGCGCGCGGCAGGCGCTGGGTGCCACCGGCGCCCGGCAGCAGGCCGAGCTTCACCTCGGGCAGGCCGAGCTTGGCTTCCTTCACCGCAACACGGAAATGACAGGCGAGCGCGACCTCGAGGCCGCCGCCGAGCGCGGTGCCGTGGATCGCGGCGACGACCGGCTTCGGTGAATTCTCGATCTCGGAAAGCACGTCGTTGAGGGCGGGCGGCTTCGGCGGCTTGCCGAATTCGGTGATGTCGGCGCCTGCGATGAAGGTACGGCCGGCGCAGGTCAGCACGATGCCCTTGATTGCGGGATCGGCGACCGCGGCCTTGATGCATTCCAGAATTCCGCCGCGAACCGCGGCGCTCAGCGCGTTGACCGGAGGGCTGTCGACCGTGACGATCCCGACTTCGTCATGACGCTCAAGCTTGACCACTTCGCTCACGGTGTCCCTCCTTGGTGGGGTAACTTTTGTTCAATTTCGCACTGCGGAATTTAATTCCGCATCTTGACGGCAGGGTTATTTTGAAGCACGTGGCTTGTCAACGACTCCGCGCAAGAAGCAGATCAGGGATGAAGCGTACAGGAAAGAAGACAGCGACCGATCGGAATTTCGTCGTCGCGCTTTCCCGCGGGCTAGACGTATTGCGCGCATTCCAGCCCAGCGACGGACTTCTTGGCAATCAGGAAATCGCGGCCCGTACCAATTTGCCCAAACCGACCGTTTCGCGGCTGACCTATACGTTGACGAAGCTCGGCTATCTGACGCCGGTTCCCCGCTTCGAGAAATATCAGCTTGCGCCGGCCGCGATGGCGCTCGGCTACGCCGCGTTGTCCAATCTCGGCGTTCGGCATTTGTCCGAACCGTTCCGCGAGGAAATGATGCGCGCGACCGGCGGAGCCGTTGCCGTCGGCGGCCGCGACCGTCACAGCATGATCTATTTCGGGCAAAGCCGCGGCAGCGAGACGGTCGGCGTTCAACTTGACGTCGGCTCCCGCGTGCCGATTGCAACCAGCGCGATGGGCCGCGCCTATTTTTGGGCGCTCGAGGAAAACGATCGGGCGGAACTGTCTCGTGTCTTGCG
Source organism: Bradyrhizobium sp. MI1.10 (assembly GCF_055811035.1). Classification (NCBI taxonomy): domain Bacteria; kingdom Pseudomonadati; phylum Pseudomonadota; class Alphaproteobacteria; order Hyphomicrobiales; family Nitrobacteraceae; genus Bradyrhizobium; species Bradyrhizobium sp. MI1.10. Next base: position 595 of record NZ_JBVVPN010000081.1, on the reverse strand, counting down.
CGAACATTACGGCAGCCGCTGGCCCAAGATGCGCGACGGTTTGGAACGCTCCGGCGAGACGGTCGCGAAATACGGATTTGCGATTTCGGTCGGCGACTGGCACGACGATATCGGCGCCGCCGGCGTCGCGCTCAGGCTCAACGACGGAACCGGTCCTTACGCATTCAATTGCGGCGCGCCGGCATTCCGCTTCACGGAAGAGCGTTTGATCAACGACATTGGACCGCGTCTGCTTGCGATGGTAAGGAACATCGAAGCGGCACTTGGGGGTCTGATGCCGCATTCCAAAAAAGACGTCAGCAAAAAGCTGAAATCAGGAGGGAAAGTTGCGCGTGTGGCCGAGGGGATCAGATAGCCTTTGTCGTCATCGGGAGCGGTTCACATCGCCCCTTCGCTCACTGAACACAGTGGGCGAGACGAGATGACGCAGGCACAGCTCGCGCAGGGGACATCGCCCCTGCTCGCGGTTCGCGACGTCAGCGTCGTGTTCGGCGGCATCGTCGCGCTCAACGGCGTGTCCTTTGACATGCACAAGGGCCAGATCCTCGGCTTGATCGGCCCTAACGGCGCCGGCAAGACCACGCTCTTCAACTGC
>NZ_JBVVPN010000080.1:0-15330 GCF_055811035.1 Bradyrhizobium sp. MI1.10 | reverse complement strand
CGAAGTCTCGCGCGAAGGACATGTTCTCAAGAACGCCTGCCAAGCACCCGTGGCCGCGATATCATCGCCCATGCTCCCTCCCTGACGTTTCATATCGGAGTCATCGGTATGCGAATTTCCGGACAGAACAAATGCCGCCGGCGTAAGAAACTCTTTCACGCGGTGGAACAATCGTTATTGATACGTTCGACGGGGTGGTGCTCCGACCATGGCGCACCACAGAACATCACCGGGGCCACCGTGGAGAAACTGCTGGGCTTTCGATCTCGACATTCAGCAGCTCATTGCGGCTGCTCCGAAGGCAGGGACAGACTCCCCAGTCGGGACAAATGCGCAAATCTCTCAGTCGGCCACTGGAGAAGATAACGTTCCCCAATGGGGGCGTGGTCGATACGCGGCGGCAATGCCGCGCAGTCAGATCATTCTCTTGAACGGCCTTGATCGCCCTCAAACCGGGATGTGTGTACCCCACCGCCAGATCGCTCCGGACTCAGCCGAAACGCTCGCGCATCCACTTCTGTTCGTATTTGTTCGCTGCGAAATGCTTGAGAATAAAATCCACAAAGACGCGAATTCGAGCTGGCTGGTGCTTACGCGTATGGAATGCGACGTTGATGACTACAGGATCCAACTTCCAACCGTTCAAAACGGGGACTAGGCGCCCTGCGCGCACATCGTCATAGATCGTATACGTCGGTTGGATGAGGATACCTCCATTAGCAAGAGCCGCTTCGCAAAGGACGCGCCCCTCGGTCGATAGCATGGCGGCATTCAATCGCACCGATTCTTTCCTATCACCGCGCGAAAACGAGAATGCTTGAGCGCCCCGGGAGAACCCATACAGGAGTGTAGGATGCCCTTGCAGATCTTTTGGCGATGACGGAGTGCCGCGCTCAGCAAGGTATTGTGGAGACGCCACGGGGAGATAGCGCGCGCGCGCAAGCTTGCGAATCGTAATGCTTGAATCTGGCTCGAACGGCCGTGTCCGTATGGCTACGTCGACCCCTGGATCGATAACATCCTGGTGGTGATTTGACCCCATGAAATGGATGGAAATGCCGGGGTACAGCCGCTGAAACTGTGGAATTATTGGGGCTAGATGCATCATTCCAAAAGAGGGTGAGCTGGTTATTGAGACCACCCCGGACGGCTGTTTGGTGGACTCCGCAGCCTGTACATCAGCCTCGGCGAGATCGGCCAATAGCTGTACGCACCGTTGATAGTATGCCCGACCAGCATCCGTCAGCCAAAGACGACGCGTCGTTCTCTCTAACAGTCTCGACCCAAGCCTTCTCTCAAGCGAACTGAGGCAGCGACTAGCGGTCGGATCCGACAAGCCCAATTTCTCTGCTGCACGCGTGATACTGCCAAGTTCGACCGCACGAACAAACATTTCCAATTCTGTAAGGCGGTCCACGTAAAGGCCTCCAGGTCAAGAACAGCGCTGCTCATCTGGCGACGCATCGTTTGCTGCACCATCTGTTAGAGCGCATATGATACATGTTTGGAAGCCTAACGTCGTTCTGAATAGTCGACGGACAAGGCCCTATTCCTCATAGTGGCCTACAGGACCGGACGCCCACTCGTCGATGTCGTTGGTTGCGGTGCGGCGTGAAATTCCTTTTGGCCGAAGCGGAGCAGTCGGCAACCTGACCCAACTCTAGATGCGAAGAATACCGATCGAAATAGCCCCACGGCCTACACGAGACGCGGCACACTGATTCTAAGATAGTTGGGCTAAAGATGGAGACGCTCCGCGTTTTTGTATTGGAGATCCTCGTCACAAAACCCGGCGACAGCAAGGAGTGAATTCACTCCGTGGTGATCTGGTCGTAATTCCGGCGCTCACTCCGAATATGAGAAACACGAAGAAGCCATGCAGGCCCCCCCTGCAGGCCCCTTTGGACAGGCACAAGCAGCCCTGGGCGACGGGTTTATTGACCAGATGCTCCACTCTCGATGAGTGTCTTCTGCCGACCTTAGCTCACGCCGTTCCTCGTCGAGCGCCGGCGGGAGCCTGTCTCCAAATCGTTTACGGTCGAACGAATTTCCGCGTAAGCCTGTCCCAGCAATCGGAGTAGGCGCCGTCGAGCAGTTCGAGCTGCGAAGCGTACGCGGTCGCACTCAGGGGATAGCGGGTCTCGAACATGAACGCCATGGTGCCTGACAGCCGTTCAGGAGCGAGATCCTTATTCGATGCCTTCTCAAAAGCTTCTGCATCGGGCCCATGGGCGATCAGCGGATTGTGTAGACTCATGCCCCCGGGGACAAAACCACCGGGCTTAGCATCATAGACGCCGTAGACGAGCCCCATGAATTCGCTCATGACGTTCATGTGGTACCACGGTGGGCGGAACGAACCTTCCATCACCACCCATCGCTCGGGGAAGATCACGAAATCGACGTTTGCCGTTCCCGCCGTCTCGGAAGCGGAGGTCAGCACAGTGTAGATCGAGGGGTCGGGATGATCGAACAGCACAGAGCCGACTGGCGAGAAGCGGCGCAGATCGTACTTCACCGGCGCAAAGTTGCCGTGCCAGGCGACGACATCGAGCGGCGACTGCGGCAAGTCCGTCTCATAGAGTCTGCCGAGCGACTTGACGTAGAGTTCGCAGGGCTTCTCTTTGTCTTCATAGGCCGCCACCGGCGCAAGAAAATCGCGCGGATTAGCGAGGCAGTTCGCGCCAATCGGGCCGCGCTCGGGCAGCGTGAGATAGCTGCCGTAATTTTCGCAGACATAGCCGCGCGCAGGGCCGCTCGGCAGATCGACCTTGAACTTCATGCCTTTCGGGATGATCACGATCTCTCCAGGAGCTGCGTCGATCACGCCGCATTCCGTGAAGACCCGGATCAGATTCTCCTGTGGCACGAGCAGCAGCTCGCCGTCGGCATTGTAGAAATAGCGGTCAGCCATCGAGCGGTTGGCCACGTAGACATGCGCGGCCATGCCCAACTGCAGATGCACATCACCGGCAGTCGCGATCGTCCTAAGACCAGAAAGAAAATCGCAAGGGTCGTCGGGGACGGCGATCGGCGGCCAACGGAGCTGCGCTACCGGAAGGCGCGACTCGTCACGCCGAGGAGCCGTCCGGATCAACGCGGCATCTACCTCGCGAAAGCCCCGTCCGTGCAGGACCGAGGGCCGCACCCGGTAGAACCATGTCCGCTTGTTGCTATGGCGGGGGGCGGTGAAGGCCGTGCCGGACAGTTGCTCGGCATAGAGGCCTAGCGGCGCCTTTTGCGGTGAATTGCGCACCACCGGAAGCGCGCCAGCGACGGCTTCGGTCGCGAACGAATTCTCGAAGCCGGTCATATAAGCTGGCGAGCCATCACTGGGCGACAAGACCGCCTCGCTGAAGGCATTAGTATGAACGGTCATGGTAGACGGGCCTCGCGGCAAATCGAGTGGGGTTACCCTAATTCTGCCAGCTGGCACGAACCGGTCAGTCACATGCGCGGGGGACAACGCGACGCCCCCGGTCTCAATCGGCAGGCGCGGGAACGATCCGACCAACACAACGGCCGAAACCGATCGACACGAAGCCGGCGCGGGCGCACCGGCCTGTGATGGTGACCTCGTCGCCATCTTCCAGGAATGTCCGTTGCTCCCCGCCTGGAAGCCTCAGCGAGTGCGCCCCGGCCCTCGAAATCTCCAGCAGGCTGCCCATGCCGCTGTCGTCATGACCTGAGACCGTGCCGCTGCCGTACAGATCGCCAGGCTCGATGCTGCATCCGTTGCTGGTGTGATGCGCGACCATCTGACCGATTGACCAGTACAGTTCGCGTGTCGAGGCCTTGCCCAGACGAACCGCCGCGTCTCCCTGCAATCGCATGCGCGCGGTTGCCAAGCGCGTTTCCAAGACGATATCCACGGCGCCAGACGCTTGATCCACGTCGTCGGCAAGATATGGCAACGGTGCCGGGTCGCCCTCCGGGCGTGTTCGCACAGGCACGCGAAACGGGCGCAACGCATCCGCCGTGACCACCCAGGGCGAGATCGTGGTTGCGAAGCTCTTCCCGAGGAAGGGGCCGAGCGGCTGATACTCCCAGGCTTGGATATCTCGCGCCGACCAGTCGTTGAGCAGGCAAAAACCGAACACGTGCTGCCAAGCCTGAGCCAGTGGCACCGGCTCGCCCTGCACCGAATGTCTGCCGAGAAAGATGCCAAGCTCCGTCTCGAAATCGAGACGTCGACTTCGACCAAAGGACGGCGCGTCCTCGCCAGCGGACCGCGTCTGGCCGCGAGGCCTGCGCACCGCGGCGCCCACGCCGATGGTCGAGGTTCGACCATTGTAGCCGATCGGCACGTATTTGTAGTTCGGCAGCAACGGATTGTCCGGCCGGAAGATTCGCCCGGCATTCGTTGCGTGCTGGATCGACGCGAAGAAATCGACGAAGCCGCCGGGCTTCGCGGGAAGAAACATCTCGAGCGAGGACATCGGATGGAGATGGCGTTCGGCCCGATGATGGTCGCTGTGACCGGCAGCCAAGAGGTTTGAGAGAGCGAGTCGCAAGGCGGTCCATGCGTCCTGCGACTGCGACATCAGCGGCTGCAGGGTTGGCCCGGCCAGAAGCGTCCCCAGCGCCTGAGCCTCTCCGAGCAATGGCGCGATCGCAGAGATATCAAGAACATAATCACCAATGGCGACGCCGCCGCGCGGTGTCCCCTCGTCCGACGCACCGCGGAACACGCCATAAGGCAGGTTCTGGATTGAGAAATCGGTCGAGGCGTCATTGGCCCTCGACACCCAGCTCCGGCGTGAAGCGTCGTGGCTGGCATCTAGGGCGATATTCGGCATAGTGGGGTCTCCGCACATGAGCGCAGTTAACAGGCCCAAGGCATCTCTTCTGTCACATGCAGGAGGGACCGACGGCGAATGTGATCATCCGAGCGGGGCCTACGCAGAGTGCGCAAGACCCGTCACCCGCCAGAACACGGCGAAGGTTCGTTGAATGTGCGTCCGCATCGCCTGTTCGGCGGCCGGACCATCTCGCTTCAGGATGGCCGCGACAATCAAGGCGTGATCCGCATTGCCGAGGGCCAGCTCCTGACCCGTCGTCATGCGAGCGATCGGCGCGTTGAAGTAGAATTGCCCCGAATGGTAGATCGCTTCGGTGAGTTTTGGATTACCAGAAGCCCGCATGATGGCATCGTGGAAATCGCGGTTGGTCTTCACCCGCATGGTCTCGTCCGAGCTGCGTAGCTTAAGTCGACTTTCATGGACGGTCACGATGGCGGCGATTTCAGAAGACGAGCCGCGTGACGCAGCAAGGTTTGAGGCGTAGCCCTCGAGCGCCATCCGCAGTTCGGCGTTCTGCCTAATCTCATCCGGCGTGAATTCTCGCACCGCCCAGCCTCGCTTGCGCGGCACAACAAGGCCCGCATGGGCAAGCCGCTGGAGGGCTTCCCGCACGGGCGTCCGGCTAACCTCTAACCCTTCGGCAAGGTCCAGCTCGATCAGCGGTTGGTTTGGGCGCAGTTCGCCGGTCACGATCTGACGGCGCAGCACGGAATAGACGTCGCTCGAGAGACGGGATGGCAGGAGGTTGCCGCGGGGCATGGAACAAACCAGATGTTGGTGCACAAGTTTGCATACAAACTTTGTTTCGTCTATAGGAGACGCCAAGGTCGAAGCCGGGGGGATTACGAGGAGCCAGTATGCGGATACACCGCCTCAATGGGCCGCGATCAACGCCGGCGGACATGGCCGGACTTGCCAGCTTGATCGAGCAGCTCGGCACGCCGACTTTCGCCGCGTCATTATTCCGCTCGACGTTCGATTGGGCGAAGGCCTGCCACCTTACCGGATTTGCCTTCGAGCCGCGTCAAAAGCCCCGTCTGATCTTCGCCGAGAATGCCGGCACGGTACCGATCGCACGCGGGGTCGCTGATCAGTATTGCCGCGACTACTGGCGGCACGACCTTGCGAATCGCGTGTTGCCGGAAGCCCGGTCGGTCGACCGAGACGAGAGCTGGATCCTGCATACGGCGGCCTCGGACATTGCTCAGTCCGATTATCGCCGTGCCTGCTACGCCTCGGTATGTCTCGACCAACGCATCAGCTTGATCGACATCAAGGACAACCGAGCAATGCGCATCAACATCTATCGGAGCGAGGGAGAGGCTTTTTCCGAGGATGATGTCCAGCGCATCGCCGACCGCGCATACCTATTGCTGGCCCTGATACGCCGGCACGCCGACTACAGCTCGGCCGGCCGGGAACACTCCTTCACTTGCTATCTGGACCGTCTTGCCAATGTCGCTCCCATTTTGACGCGGCGCGAGACCGAAGTCTGCGCGGCCATCATTCTCGGCCTCAGCTCCGAGGGTATTGCGCTGGAATTGGGTGTCCGGCTGAACACCGTTCTCACTTACAAGAAGCGGGCCTATGCACGTCTTGGCATCTCTTCCCAGAACGAGCTGATGCGCCTAGTGCTGAACTAACAAGGCTCATTGCAATCGAACCTGAAGCCCGGGGGTGCCGCCGCTGTCCCCCAAGCAGGTGACAGACTTTCCTGCGCGGCCGGCCCACAAGTCGCAACTCGAACAGGATTTCCAATGAGCGATACCGACAATTTGGCCGGCCGCCTCGCCGTCGTCACGGGCGGCAGCAACGGCATCGGGGCTGCCGCGGTCAGACGCCTTGCGGCCGCGGGAGCAGATGTGATCATCGGCTATCATAGCAGCGAGACGCGCGCGCAGGAGCTGCTGAGCAGCCTACCCGCCGGTCGGCACGCCGTTGCGCGCCTGACGCTGGAGGATCCAGCCAGCTTCAGGGCGCTTGCCGCGGAGATCGACCGGCGGAACGGAAAGCTGGACATTCTCGTGAACTCAGCCGGATACACCCGCGCGATTCCGCATCACGATCTCGAGACCCTGACCGACGATCTGTTTGAGCAGATCCTGATCGCAAATGTGCGCGGCCCCTATTCCGCCATCCGCGCGTTGCGTGCGCATTTGCGGGCGTCCGGTGATGCCGTGATCGTCAACGTATCGTCGATCTCCGGCTTCACCGCATCGGGCAGCAATGTGGCCTATTGCGCCTCCAAGGCCGCGCTCGACAATATTGGTATGTCGCTCGGCCGCGCGCTTGGACCGGAAATTCGTGTGATCACCGTATCGCCTGGGGCGGTTGCCACCGACTTCGTTCCTGGCCGCGACCGTGCGGCGCTGGAAGCCGCCGCAAAATTGACCCCGCTCAAGCGCGTCGTGGAAGCAGAGGACGTCGCAGCAGCGATCGTTGCATGTGCAACGCATCTGAAAGTCAGCACTGGAACCTCCATCGTCGTCGATGGCGGCCGTCATCTATAGGTGCAGCGCGGATGACGTTGAATGAAAGGACGGGGTCCATGCTCCGCAGGCTCGCGGCAATGACCGGCATGTGGTTGTTGTTGACACTCATGATTGCTTCGCCCGCCAGGGCGGCCGACCAGTGGCCGCAGAAACAGATCACGCTGGTGCACGGGTTCGGGGCCGGTGGCAACGCGGACACGATCTCCCGCCTCGTTGCCGCAGGGCTTGCTGAAAAGCTTGGCGCGACGGTGACGGTCGATGCGAAGCCCGGCGCGGGCGGAAACCTCGCATCCGAATTAGTGTCCAGGGCGCCCGCGGACGGACACACGCTGATCCTTTTGACCGGAGGCCACGCAGTCTCAGGCGCACTCTACAAGAACCTCAGATTCGACCCGGTGCAGGCCTTCAGCTTTGTTTCTCTTGTCGGCACGTTCCCCTTCGTCGTCGCCACGCGCGCCGACAGTCCCATCACGGACCTGCCCAGCCTGATCGCGACGGCCAAGGCAGCACCCGGGAAGCTGACCTTCAGCTCGGTCGGGTTTGGGTCGACGCAGCATCTCGTCGGCGAGCTTCTATCGCTGTCTGCTGGCATCAAGCTGACGCATGTGCCGTATCGCGGCGGCATGCAGCCGCTGACTGATTTGCTTGGGGGCAACATCGACCTGCTTGTCGAGACCATCACGGTGACCCGTCAGGGCATCAACGGCGGCACGTTGCGCGGTCTCGGCGTCACGAGTTCGGAACCTTGGCCAGGCCTTCCGGCCGTTCCCTCGATCGCCAGCCGCATTCCAGGCTTTGAGGTGATCTCGTGGATCGGTATCGCCGCCCCCGCCGGCACACCGGCACCCGTGATCGCCCCACTGAACGAAACATTGCACGGGCTAGTAAACGAACCGGCGCTACAGCAAAAGCTGAACGATCTCGGCGTGCACGCCAAGGCAACGTCGCCGACCGAAATGCGCGACTTTGTTGCTGGCGAGATCACGCGATGGAACAGCGTGATCGACCGCGCCGGCCTGCCGCGGATCGACTAGCCGTGCGCAGTCGGACCTGACCGCCCCAGAGGGTGTGTGAACCTAATCAATCAACTTTTTGATGAGACCTCGCTTGTCGCAGCGTACGCGTTCGGACAGCCGAGGGATTGTCGTGCATCGCCCGGGCGACCACGCCGGCCTGTTTTGATCGGAAATCATACTGTAATTCCGAAGCAAGCCCTCGAATAAGCAGATAATGTTTGCTTTAATACGGTTCGCATCGTATTTATAACTGGAATGTATCGACGGTCCGATGTCTACCTCTGCGAGGCTACAGAGGCACGCGAGGGGTTTGGCGAGAGCCGTAACGGTGTGCTACGGAGGCGAACCGGCTCGATTTTCGGATTCAACCGCTCAGAACCTGCCATGGCATTAATCCAAGCGAAACGCGCCTCCACGGCAGCTGTCACTGAAGCAGAAATGAATTCTCGAGAGGCGGACGCCTCTGATGCCAAGCCGGCCGGACGGCCGCGCGACCTCGCGTCGCGACGATCGATCTTGTCTGCGACGACGAGTCTACTCCAGACCATGTCGGTCGCAGACCTGGCTATCGAAGCGGTTGCGCGGGAGGCCCGCGTTTCGAAGGCGACGATCTATCGTTGGTGGGACAGCAAGGCGGCACTCGTGATCGATGCCTTCATGGAATCCCACTTCAGCAATACGCCGATGCCCACTGCAGTCGATCCGGGGACCGCCCTCAAGCGACATCTCACCTCACTCGTGCAATATTTCAGTGGGCGGGCCGGCAAGCTGGTCGTGCAGATCCTGTGCGAAGGGCACGACGATAATGCACTACTCGCCGAGTTCAACGAACGGTTCTCCAAGAACCGGCGGCGCCTCGTGCAGGATACTTTTGAGCGCGGGCAGAAGGAGGGCTTGTTCAGACTTGATGTCGATGCGGCATGGGCAGTCGAGCTGCTGTATTCGCCGATCTACCGCCGTCTGATCTTTGGCCAGCCGCTCGACGATGAATTCATCCGGCTACTCTGCAAAAGCGTGGATTTCCTGTTCTCCGCCGACTCGACATCGAAGGCGCGTCGGCCGGCCTCGAAGAAGTAGCCGCCTCGCACGCACGCGGTGGTGGAGAGACGGGCGATGCTTCCAAGATTGGCGTGGGCGGCTAGGCTTTTGCAAACGCGCTTGGTGGACCGCGCTTGCTTCTATGTGAATTTTTACGGAACCGTCGAGCAGGGCGGCTTCCGTTCTGACCGGGTCGCTCGGCTGAATGAGGCTCGCGCCGAGCCTCGGCGCCGCGGTTGCGGCATTTCCAAACCCAGCGTTCCTCGGATCACCATCCCTCACACAAGCTGGGCTTCTGTTCTCGACAGGTACGCCGCTATCGGACCTGACGATCGGCAGAGGGCGGTCTGCCTGCGAATTCTTCGGCTTCTGCGCTGCGGCTGCGGACCCGCCGCACACACTCTGAACTGTACAACTCGTGAGGACAGAGTCATTCAGGCCGCGCGCACCGCCCTGAGAAACCTGCCGACTTCGCGCTTCACCCGGCTGCTCTCGCGGAAAGATACTTCGCCGTGGCGGGCACCTGCACCGACGCTGGCTATCGCTGGCGCTTCTATACGCCGGGCTCTGCTCTGGCTCTTAGACGCACCGCTCTCCTCAGAGGCTATCCTGAAGTTCGTAATCCCGCCCTCCCCAGGCGTTCTCAACTCTTGTTGTCCTCGATTGGTCCACAATGGAAAAGGGTTAGTCCACCGGTCGCGTAGTTCGCGGTACCGGCGGCCACTCGCCGGCCTACCTCCGAGCTCATCGCATCCGCCAGCGCCTCACCGCTGTCGAACTCACCCTCCCGCATGCAGAAGAAGGGCGCCGAGCTGTCGGGGCCGGCAATATCGAAGCTGTACCTGCTGGCTCTGAGGCCAGGCAATTGAGTAGCCAATGGAAGGTGTTTCTGCACGTAGTAGCTCCGAAAGTGAACCGGATCATTCGGTTGGCCATAAAGCACGACGATTTTGCGCATGCGTTCTACCTGCTCCTCTCGACCGTCATGTATGATTGCGCCACGACAGACTTCCACCTTCATCTCGACATGTTTTTGCAACCAGGTCCTGGGCTTTTCCCGATCCTGATGCTTGCGCGCAGTAAGCGTGTGCCAGTAGATCGGATGTCCGCCGTCAGCAAAACATCGTCTGGATCGTGGTAAACTCCTTCAGCCCCTCGTGGCCGAACTCGACGCCGATGCCGGACTGCTTAATGCCGCCGAACGGCGCGTTCGGCTGGATTGCCCCGTGCCGGTTTATCCAGACTGAGCCTGTCTCGAGCTGGGATGCCACGTCCTTGGCCCGATCGACGTCGGGACTCCAGACCGAGCCCCCAAGCCCCATCTGCGAGTCATTCGCCAGCGCTATCGCCTCTTCGACGGTCGAGTAGCGGATGATCGGCAGAGCCGGGCCAAACTGCTCGCTGTCCACCAACGAGCACCCCCGTTCGACGTCGGCCACCAGCGTGGTCGGATAGAAATATCCGGGGCCGTTCCCCGGCTGGCCGCCGAGAAGCAACCGGCCGCCCTTGGCGACGGCGTCCTCGACACAGGAAGCCACGATGTCGCGCTGGCGAGCGTTTTGCACAGGCCCCAGGATCGAACCTTCTTCGAGTCCGTTTCCAACCGGAATGCCGGCGGCAAAAGCCGCGAGTTCGCTGCACACGCGATCGTATATGCCGTCATGCACATAGAGGCGCTTGAGGGCGGCACAAGTCTGACCTGAGTTGATGAAACCGCCCCAAAACAGACCTTCTGCGATCTTCCTCGGATCGCAATCCGGCAGGACGATTCCCGCGTCGTTGCCTCCGAGTTCAAGCGTGAGGCGTTTGAGCGTTTCGGCGGCACTTGCCATGACCCTGCGCCCAGTCTGGGTCGAGCCAGTAAAAGTAATCTTGCCGATGCCGCCATGGGCTGACATAAGCGCACCCAACGCATCTTCTCCGGTGACAACGTTGAGGACGCCGGGCGGCAGCACTCCGCCAAGAATTTCGACCAGGCGGATGGTCGATAGCGGCGTCAGCGGCGATGGCTTGATAACCACCGTGTTGCCTGCGCGGATCGCCGGCATGATGTGCCAGCAGGCGATCATGACGGGCCAATTCCAGGGCGTGATCGCGCCGACGACGCCAATGGGCTTGCGATGAATTTCGACGCGCCCCTGGGGGCCGTCCTCCACGAGCTCCGGCGGCAGACTGAGCTGCGCCGTCGCGTCCGTCCAGGCGACCGCTCCGCCGATCTCGAACCGGGAGCCCAGCCCATTAAGCGGCTTTCCCTGTTCCAGGGTAAGCAGTTGCGCAAGTTCCTCGGCGTGGGCACCGATCGCACGTGCGCAAGCCCGAACGGCTTGCGCACGCTCGGTATCCGGACGGGTATTCCAACTGCGAAAGGCCGCCGCAGCAGCTTCAACCGCCCTGTCGAGGTCGGCCGCAGTTGCAACCGGCATCGTACCCATAGGCTGACCGGTCGCCGGGTTGATGACGTCGCGGCGCGCCATCACCTCGATGGGGCAGCCCCCAATGAAAAGGGAAAATGTCCTCATAGTCCGCTTCCTCGTGATTGCTTTGGCATCCCTTCCTTCCCGGCTGTATGCGCGGCTCTATCTAATTTCCGGGTTGGCGGACGACGAAACCCTCGGCGTCACCGTCAACCGCGGCATAATTGATGTTGATCGTCGCGACCAATTGTTCGCCTGCGGCGTGTTCACATCAGCTCGCGCCACGGCCGATCCTGCATCTGCTGCGTGCCCATGCGGAAGCTAGTGTTCGGAGCGCGCAATGTTGTGAACGGAAGCGTCGATCTCAGCCCCTGATGCCGTTGTTTCCCTTGCGGGACCAGCCAGCCCCTCTCGAAAGACCGACAAACGTCCAATGAGGCTGAGAACGGACGCACTCAGCATGCAGCAGGCCGCCACGACAAACCAAAGGAGATAGTTGCCTGCCGCGTCGTATGCGAGACCAGCGACCAGGGGGCCTACGCTGCCACCGATCGATACAGCAAGCATGATGCCGCCAAAAAGTGAGCTGAAATGCTCCCTCGGAAAGCGCCGACCGATGAGGTAGAAGGCCAGATCAAGTTCAGATCCAATGGTGAAGCCCACCGCCAGGGCTCCCGGCAAGATCAATTCCGAGTTTCCAGACGCCAGCATAACGACACCACACGCCGACAATCCAAAAATGGTCGCGGCGAGCAGGTTCGCCTCCAGACGGTCCAGCAAAAACCCAGTGATCAGCCGTCCCACAATGACAGCGAAGCCCATGAGTCCCGCCAACTGCGCTGCTTCGGCCGCCGAGAGGCCGCGATCTGTTAGCATTGGAACAAGGTGAACGATCGTTCCGAATATCCCTATCGAGGCCAACAGGAACGTTACCGCCAACAGCATGAAGCGCTTGTTAGCGTACAACCGCCATCTCCATTGTGTGACCTCACCTTCGGCAGGGTCACGCGCGGACTGACTCTTCAGCAGCCAAGCCACGATCGGGATTGCTGCAAGGACGAGCACGGATAGGCCAATGTAGGCGCCGCGCCACGTGTATGCACTGAGTAGCTTGTTGACCAGCGATGGAAACAGCAGGGCGCCAAGACCAGGCCCGCAATAGACGATTCCATAGGCAAGGCCCAAATGCGTTGGAAAATTGGCCAGGACGAAGCGCCCGTACGAAACCGGCGTCGTCGCGTTGCCAAGGATGGCAAGAAAAAACGTCAGAACCAGGAAGCTCAGCAATCCTGTCGTTGCGATGCCGAGCAAGAGAAACGACAGCGCCAATCCACCTGCGGAGAGAAGCGCCATGCGGAACGCACCGAACCTGTCGACCAATTGACCCGAAAGAGGGCTGATGATGCCGATCGTTAGCATCGGGATCAAAACGCCAAGCGACGCCATCCCCCGGGTCCAACCGAACTCGGTTGCGAGCGGCTTCAGGAACAGCCCCGAACTGTAGAAGAAGATAGAAGTAACTCCCGTCGTCATTCCGAGTAAACAGCCGAGAATGACGCGGCGACCGTGCCACAGCTCGCCATGTAAAACAGTTCGAGTGTCCATCCCGGGATCCCCAGCTTTCCTGCCCATGTAGTTTTTTTATTACAGTACGGATCGTTTCATATCTTTTTAGGCCGGTCAACCGGTGCGTCGCCCGACGGGACGGCGACTGCAATGAGGCCCGCCAGTTGCGTTCATCCGTGCGGCGACTCCCAAGCAGAGCGGAATTGCACTGCGCTTTCAGCGCCTCATCGAAGTGACCACGTGTTCTTCGCCCGGGCCGCCTCGCAGAATTGGCAAACGTGAACCTGGGCGCGATCTGCGGTTCGATGCGTGGTCGGCCTGCTAGCGTTAAAGGTCGGCTCCGCAGCAGAAGCGTTCTCCCCTGCTTCAGGCGGCGAGCCCCAACTGGCGATCCAGACGCTTGAGCTTGCGCGCCAGATCGTTCTCGTCCTGGAGCGTGGCATAGACATAGCGATCGGGCCGCACGACCACCGCTGCCACGTTGTGGGCGGCGGTCCATCTGGCAAAGATCTCGCCAGCTTCGACGAGAGCAGTGACACCATCCGGCACTGGTTCCGCGGACGATTGAATGACAATCCGTTGACCGCCGATGCGGCGCCAGGCATCCGCATGAGGCTCCATCCAGGCCTGCGCGGCCGGATTCGCCGTTACATACAGAAAGGCCATTGGGCAAACGTCATCCATCAACCGGACGCGGCCACCACTGACAATCTCCGGCTGAACCATGAGGCTTCCCGACAATGGATCGTCCGCGAGAATGCCGTTCGCCAAATTTGGGATGAAGGCTTGGCGCGTGGTCGTCATCCGGCCTTCGCGCAACTCGGCACGCAGCTTCCGGTCACGCTCGAGCGCGCGTCCCTCGTCCATTTCGCCGATGATGAGGCCGAACTCCTTGGCATGCTGGATGACCTCTGCCACGTGCGGCTTCCGCTCGGTCTCGTAAGTCTCCAGCAAGACATCGGACCAGCCGTGACGCTGCGCGAAGACGAGCTTCCACGCCAGATTGAAGGCGTCACGCAGTCCCGCGCAGAGACCCTGCCCAAGGAAGGGCGGCATCTGATGGACGGCGTCACCAGCCAGGAACACGCGTCGGCTCGCCCAGCGGTCTCCAACCCGTGCCGCAAAGCGGTAGGTCGCGCTGCGCCAGATGTCGAAGCAGCGAATGTCGACATAATTGGCCATCACGGCGCGCAACCGTTCAGGATCGTCAAATTCGGCCGGGCTCTCGTGTGCCAGCAGCTTGATCTCCCATCGGCGCAGATTGCCAGGACCGACGACATAGGTCGCCGGCCGCGACGGCCAGCAATATTGCGTGGTCTTGCGCGGCAGCTCGGTGTCGCAGAGCTGCCAGGCGTCGATAACGATCCACCATTCGTCAAACCGGTAGTCTTCGAGACTGAAGCCAAGACGCTTGCGGATCTCGCTGTTGGCCCCCTCGCAGCCGACCAGGACAGCCGCCGTCACGTCCTCATGGGCTCCGGTAGCACTGTCGGCGATCGTGACGACGACACGAGCACTATCCTCCGCGAAGCCCGCAACGGTGTAACCGAGTTTCATCGTCACGTTCGCCCGCAGGCTGAGCGCTCGACGGAGCATTTCTTCAAGATCGGGCTGGACGAAGGTCGATGTCGACGGCCAGCCGAGCGCGTAGGGCGGCGGAGCCGGATCGAACAGCTTAATGATCTCGCCATCCACGCCGAGGAAGTCCGTCCCAGGATGTGGCCGCGTGCTGGGAAAGAGGGTGTGGGCGACACCGCAATACTGCAGCGTTCGCATCGCTTCCCAGTCCAGAACGATGGCACGCGGAGTCGGGTAAACCTCCGGGAAGCGTTCTACGACGCAGACGCTTAGTCCCTGCGCGGCAAGGAGGTTTGACAGCACGCCGCCGGTTGGCCCACATCCTGAAATGACGACGTCAAAATGCTGCAAGGCGCGCTCTCAATTCTGCTCTTCGAGGAGACGATCGACAGATGCGGTTGCCGATTTCTTGCCAACCATTTCT
>NZ_JBVVPN010000079.1:0-16171 GCF_055811035.1 Bradyrhizobium sp. MI1.10 | reverse complement strand
GAGGCCGGATACATTGATGCAAGACCGCATCTGCCAGGTTGACGAAACCTCTTGCAACGCGCGGCCGGACCATACATCGGGTCATGTCCCCGGTGGTGGTGTAGCTCGGTAGAGCAAAGCCGCCCGAACGCGCGCCCCCAATAGCGCCGTAGCGGGCGGGCGGCTTTGCGGTGGTCACCGGCAGTTCTCCGGTAGGATCGGGTTGCGACACACCAACGCAACCAGAGGAACCACCGATGACCGACGAGATGATGAACCTGCGCACGCTGGTAGAGAAGACCCCGACGCCGATCTGCTCCGCGAGATGATCGGCTTTGCCGCCCAGCGCCTGATGGAGCTGGAAGTGGAAGGCCAGACCGGGGCGGCCTACGGCGAGAAGAGCCCCGAACGCCTGGCCCAGCGCAACGGCTACCGCGACCGGATCTGGGAGACCCGCGCCGGCGCGGTTGAGCTGCGCATCCCCAAGCTGCGCAAGGGCTCCTACTTCCCGGGCTTCCTGGAGCCGCGACGCATGGCCGAGAAGGCGCTCACCGCCGTGGTTCAGGAAGCCTATGTGCAGGGCGTCTCGACCCGCTCGGTGGACGACCTCGTCCAGGCCATGGGCATGACCGGCATCTCCAAGAGCCAGGTCAGCCGGCTGTGCGGCGAGATCGATGACAAGGTGAAGGCCTTCCTCGCCCGTCCGATCGAGGGCGACTGGCCGTATCTGTGGATCGACGCCACCTACGTGAAGGTGCGCCAGAATGGCCGCATCGTATCTGTCGCAGTGATCGTCGCGGTCGGCGTCAACAGCGACGGCCGGCGCGAGGTACTGGGGATGAACATCGGCCCCTCCGAGACCGAGACGTTCTGGACGGCGTTCCTGCGCAAGCTCGCCTGCCGCGGCCTGCGCGGCGTCAAGCTGGTCGTCTCCGACGCCCACGAGGGCATCAAGGCCACCGTAGCCAAGGTGCTCAATGCCAGCTGGCAGCGGTGCCGCGTCCACTTCATGCGCAACGCGCTGGCGCATGCCGGCAAGAGCGGGCGGCGGGTCGTCTCCGCGTTCATCGCCACAGCCTTTGCCCAGGACGATGCCGAGGCCGCCCGCACTCAATGGCGCAAGGTCGCCGACCAGCTCCGGCCAAAGCTGCCGAAACTCGCCGGCTTCCTCGACGAGGCCGAGACCGACGTGCTCGCCTATATGACCTTCCCACCGCAGCACCGGACCAAGCTGCACTCCACGGATGAGATGGACAAGCGATTTGTTCATGACCGAGATGACGATTGCAGAAATCGCGTACGTCCATTCTTTTGTTCGGCTGCGCCGCGGGCCATTCTTCCGTCCCGGCCATCGATCTCGCAGCCGCCGCGCGCAGGGGCGGTCAAGGCTGGCCGCGTTTGCGGCCACCGCAAGGCTTGGCCTTGACCGGCCCGAGCACGGCGGCATGCTGGCGTGGAACGGGAATACATTCCTGGCTGGCACTTGCCGTCAGACGGGATTACCCTCGGCGGGCGCGGGCGACCTCGTGGCGAAGCGTGGCGCATCGGCTGCAAGCGCCACCAGGCTGCCCTATTTTGCCTTGCCGACCTGAGGCGCCCGCGCGCCGGTTTTTGGCCGTGGTTTCCATTGCGTCACCAAGCGCTCGTAGCTTTGCTCCGCCTGTGCGGCAATCAACATCTCGCGGTCGCGCAATGCCTTGATGTTGTAGGCATACGCTTGCCCACGTCGGCTGCCTTTCTGTTGCGGATGTCCGGCTTGAAGCTGCATCGCGCGGGTCTTGATGGCGACCAGTGCCGGGCGCGCCCACAGGTAATCCTCGCGCTTCGTCAACAAATGCCAGCAAAGCACGGTGAGCTTCCGGGCCACGGCCACCGCGGCGATCTGATGGCCGCGCCGGGCTCGGATGCGCACGAAAAACGCATGCAGCGGACCGGGCGCCTTGGCCGCTGCCCAGGCCGCCTCGACCAGCATGGCGCGCGCGTGACTGCGGCCGATCTTGCTGATGCGGCCGTGATGAGCGGCGCCCAGTCCGGATTGCCGCACCCGCGGGTTCAGCCCAAAATAGCTCACCAGCTTCTGCGGGCTGTTGAACCGGCTTATGTCGCCGATCGCCGCCATGATGCCGGCAGCGACCGCCAAGTTGACGCCGGTGATCGTCATCAATCTGTTGACCGCGGAATCGTCTATGGCGTCCTGCGCGATCTCGCGGTCGAGCAGGGCCAGATCTTCCGCCAGCCGGTCAAGCTCGCGCACGTGCCGATCGATCGCTGCGCGCTCATCGTCCGGCAACGGTTGGGCGGCCAACCACGTCCGGCCGCGGCCGTTGAAAAGATCGGCATGCGGGCACTTCGGGATCAGGTGCGCGTGCAGGATCGAATGGACCTCGTTTTTGAGCCGCGTGCGATGCCGCACGACCTGGTAGCGCCGCGCCACCAGCCGACGCTTGCGTTCCGTCTCCGCGTCAGGCGTCCAGATCTGCGGCAGGTACCCCGCCGCCTGCAGACTGGCGAGCGTGCCGGCATCAATCTTGTCGGTCTTGACGTGAGCCTGGGCGATCGCCTTCACCTGCAGCGGATTGGCGATAATCACCCGTGCCACGAACGGAGCCAGAACCCGGGATACCGCCATGCTGTTGCCGGTCGCTTCGACCACCACCTCATCACTGGCCAGCAGGGTCTTGCCAAATCCTTCCAATGCAGTCCGCGTCATATCAATGCGGCCCGCATGTCGGAGCCTGCCATCTTCCCAAACCACCACCTCCCCGAAAGTTCGGTGGACGTCGATGCCAATCACCCGTCGCATTCGCACCTCCTGCCAATCAGACCACAGAACGGGAGCTACGGGCGACACGACAACTACGGATTCGCGCTCTCAGCGCAACCGGGCGAGTCGCAGAGGCGGCCAGCTACTAACTCGAGCTCGCGGCTCATCGAATGCATCGGCCTGCCCGCACCTTTCGTGCTCCCGGTGCCTCTGTCCCGATGGTCGCACCATACGCTACGATCCTGAATATCGCAGCGGAACATCGGCACCGAGAAACTCTCATACCGGTTACCAACCCGATCGAGCGTCTCAACGGTGAGATCAAACGGCGGACCGAGGTGGTCGGCATCTTCCCCAACGAGGACGCCGTCGTTCGCCTCATCGGCGCGATCCTGCTCGAACGAAACGAAGAATGGGCGGTTCACTGTGCCCGTTATGACAATGGAAGCAGTCGCCGTTGCGCGATGATTCGAGCGTCAGCCTCACGGCTCTCGCCAGCTGACCTACCCGGCTCTCGCCGGAAACGCGGTGATCCGCCGCCAGCTACACCACGCCACGGGACACGATCTCTTTCGCCCAGGATATTTCGAATCTTCGTGTCAGGGGGATCTGTGTTGAACTGGGAAAATCGTTTCAGAATGGCCGCCGAACAGCCTAAACAATGCATCTCGCCGGCACCATGCAAGCGCTCGATCTGAGACAGCTCTGGGACGCCATGCGTGGACTTTTGTCCTCTATCAACGCTCGATTGGCCGTCGCATCTTGTTGAGATGCTGACGGCGCCTTACGGTGAGCTGTGGGACTCCTGCTTTGATTCTGACGGGGCTCTCGAAGCATCGACCCCTGCTTTCATCGGCTGTGATTATCCAATGGCTACCCAGATCCACGCAGCTGGTAGGAAGCCTGGGACTGCACACTTCGACTGTCGTGTAGCATGGCTCCGATATTCCGAGGCTGCCTTATTGAGGACGATCTGATGGCGTTAACGCCGCATGCTGATGGACTGTTCCAGTTCAGCCGGTCCTCGCGGATTTCCGCGTAACAGAGAGAGCATGTGACTGTGAACGACACGATGAAGCACATCAGGCGTTCGTTACGCGTGTTCGGCGGAATTGCTCTCGTCCTCGGCGTCTCGTCCGTGCTCGGACCTAACAATGTGCGATCCGAAGCCCTCAAAGGCTTTGGCGTTGGAGCGACGGGCGGCCTTGGAGGCGAGGTAGTTCAGGTCAGATCAGCCAAAGATCTGACGTATGAGCTGTGTCGTTCCTACAGCTTCGGGTACTGCAGTAACAATACCCCGCGTGAGATCCAGGTAATAGGAACTATAGACTTTACTGCCACGGAAGGGCGAGGCGAAGGGCAGGGTTGCCAATATGGCCGTGCTTGTTCGGCACCTTACAAGCGTGAATCCCTTCTTCTTATGGATGGCAACGACGCGCATTGCGATGGGAAGGAGAAGATGTTGGTCGGCTTCGACAGGGCCGGTAAGCGTCCGCTGGAAATCGGCTCAAACAAGACAGTGATCGGTGTTGGCCCGAACGCTACAATGAAAGGGAAGGGGCTGCGCCTGAATGCGGTCAGCAACGTCATTATTCGCAACCTGACCATCGGTGATATCAATAGCGGCGTGATATTTGCCGGCGATGCTATTGCAATTGCACGAGCCGACCTGGTTTGGATCGACCACAACCGGTTTCATAACGTCGGGCGGCAGATGATTGCCGGCGGCTTTGGCCCGACGACGAACATTACGATTTTCTGGAACGACTTCGATGGCAGCGATACCTATTCCTCCTATTGTAACGGAGAGCACTATTGGAATCTCCTGTTTCTCGGTGTCCCGCAGACGATTACCATCGTAAATAACTATTTCCATGAGATCTCGGGGCGGGCGCCGCACATTGACGGTGCGCAGGGCATTATTCATCTCGCTAACAATTACTTCCACAATACAAATGCGCAACAGAGCGGCGGATTTTCCATGCGGTGGACGCTGGACCATCTGTGCAAGCACTGATCGAGGGTAATTACTTTGACAACATTGAAACACCTATAAAGACTGGTAGTGGACATATCTTTGGCTTCCTAGGCAAAGCCAGCGCGACCGTGCAGAGCATCTGCTTCAGCGTGCTCGGACGTCGGTGCATCGAGAACATCGCGATCCCAGTGCCGCGGATCAACGGCTTTCGCCTGGATCAAACCGTAATTCAATCGTTTGGAGCTCTTCCAAGGTCATCTATTCCTCTTCCATTTTCAGCGGAGGATGTTCCGGCAGTGATCACGGCCAGGGCAGGTCCCGGACACCTTGAGAACCGGTGATAGCTCGTTCGCAGACGCGGCTCGAGACTGGGCCGATTGCCGCAAATAGTTGGCCAGAAGGCGCGTACTGGACGAGAACGGCACGCATGCCGGACCTTGCACGCGGGCGGTATGGCCTTCTTCGGGTGCCGAGCTTTAGAATCCCTGTCGATTGTGCGCGCTATGCCTTTCGCCGCCGGCCTAGGCGCTCGTCTCAGATTGTTACGTCGGGTTTTGGTGGGGTCGGGTTGAAAAGGATGGGAGGCGGCATCGACTTCATGGCAAACTGTTCGAATTATCATCCGATCCGCGACCTGACGGACGTTCACAGCTCCGTTTTCCGTCTGGCATGGTGCTTGCTCAAGAGCACCCGTAGCGCGAGGTTCGCCTTCGAAACCGAGTGACACGCGCCCTCGTCCGCGTAAAGAATCCGCAAAACCTGGAAAAATTCGCGATGAATGAAACAGCTTCGAGCGAGAGTGGCATTCCACCGACCGACGTCGTCGAGCGCGCAGCGCGCATCGGTGTTGAAATCAGAAATATCAAGCTCTCGGGTGATTTGCCGAGCAAAACCGTCGCTGCGATCAACAGCTTGCTGCTCGAACACAAGGTGATCTTCTTCCGCGATCAGGCGCATCTTGACGACCCGGAGCAAGAGCGTTTTGCTGCTTGTTTGGGAAAGCTGGTGCCGCATCCGACACTCGGTGCGATCAATGGAACGACCTCGATCATCGAGCTTGATTCCGCGCGCGGAGGTAGCCGGGCGGATGTATGGCACGCCGATGGAACCTTTCTCGCGGCGTATCCCAAACTTGCGGTGCTGCGAGCCGTTGTGATCCCATCGTCGGGCGGCGATACGATTTGGTCGAACGCCGTGGCCGCCTACCTAGATTTGCCGCGGCCGCTCCAACGGCTTGCCGACGAACTCTGGACCGTTCACAGCAACGCCTTCGACTACGCTGGGACCTGCCGTGTTCGCGAAATCGACCAGAAGCATTTTGACGAAGTCTTTACCAAAACGATTTATGAGACAGAGCATCCGGTGGTCCGTGTACATCCCGACACCGGCGAGCGCGCGCTGGTGCTCGGCGATCTGGTGCAAAGGTTTGTCGATATTCCGAAACGCGACGGTCAGAAGCTGTTTGATCTATTCCAGTCCCATATCATGGCGCCCGAAAACACCGTACGCTGGAGCTGGAAAGAAGGCGACGTCGCGATCTGGGATAACCGCGCAACGCAGCATTATGCGGTCAATGATTACGGTGATCAGCATCGCGTGGTTCATCGTGCCACAATCGATGGTGACGCGCCCGTCAGCGTCGATGGCCGATGCAGTGTAACGCGCCTCAAGTCGACGAAATACCCCTCCACGACAGTTGCCTAGCAGCTCGGCAATTCATCGATAATGCACTGCTCTTATCGCATGTTCGCGCGAATAGATATTTGCGAAGAAAAGTTCACCGAGCAGAACGCCGCGCGCAATTGGATGGGAGGGGCTAACGCGCCGCAGACTCGCGAGCCGACCTCCTTGCTGAAGTGAGATGCTGAAAGCTCATCTCAAGCCAGCGGAAATTGATTCAGTATTCAAGTAGCGCAAGTCATCCGGCCGCGGCAGCTTGATTTGCCGCGGAGGATACGTGTCCGCCGACCTTGTGCATCGGCTTTCGGCCAGCGTCACAACCGTCGGGCAGAAATAGCGCGAGTCTGAGGCAGCGAAGCAATGTGGCTGCCGCAAGAGCAGCATTCGATTGAACAAATGAGCACCAGAGATCAATTCCGCGGCCGGAGGGTGTAGATCTTGCGCAATACGACGCGGCCTACCGCTCGTAGACGAAGCAGCAAGGCTCTAACCTACCATTCCCAACAGCATACTACCTTGGACATCACGGCTAAGTTTACGCGGTACCCGGCTTCGCGTCAGGAGCACAGCGATACCCAAATCGCCGTGATGAGTGGGCCCAAGCCGTTAAAAAGGACGATTGTGATATCGACTACATTGCCAATTCATGCGAGTCTCAAGGCCTTAAAAAAACACCGACGTAGATACCAATATATTCAGGGCGTGTCCCGTTTGTGGCGTGTAGGTAATGCTTGTCGGGTGATTGATGTACGTCAGCCCTACGGTAGTATATATCCCGGGCGCCAGATGGGCCGTATACAGTCCCGAAATTGCCGTGCTGTCGCGGTGCGCCAGCTGCTCTTTGGCCATTGCAGCGTCCACTGCGAAGTGGCTCCAGATGGTGTTGCTGACAACAAGACTCATCTGATCAGTGGGCCGGCCGTCAAATAGGCCTTTCGCATACAGGCGAAGCTCGTAATACTGACTAGCCCTATTCAGGTCAGGCGGAGCGTACATCGCAGAGAACCCGCCGTAGATTCCGCGAGATGCCGAGCTGTAGGCGGCAGACTGCCAGAATTGCTTGTCCGCAGCTACGTAGTAGACGGTGTTCGCCTTGGCTGTTGCTTGCGTCGGATGCCCTAGGTCCGTGTAGCTGCTGTTGTTGAAGCCCGCGCCAGCCCGCAACCACGTCTCCAGCACACCTGGAATAGGCTTGTTCCTATACGCAAGTTCATCAAGCAAAAGAATGCCTGCGTCGCGCGTGCTCCAGTTCAGGCCAGTGGGATTCTCGCTTACATGCGCATATTGACCAGCTGGACTGACCGAGCGCTGGATTGAGAACTTGTTATATAAGCGATCATCAAAATTGTACTTGAGGTTAAGAGCAGGCGTTGGCGCCCAATTGTTGCTTATGCCTGCTTGAAAAAGCATTTTCGACGAGGGTCCAAACACCTTGTCGCCGGCGCCCGCAAACTCATGTTGGTTCCTGAGATAGCCCACTTTGAGCTCGATTTTCCTGTCGAAGAAGGTTTGATAGTAAGAAAATGCATTGAGTCCCAGTCGGTCTGGCCCGGCGCTCTTCCATGTCCAGTATTGATGCTCGGCTCCGACCACGATCTGGCCATCGGAAATGCCGAACCTAGCGAGGTCATAGGTCACGATCATCGAGTTGACCGTACTAAATGTCGGATTCTGGCCAACGTATTGCTGATTGGCGATGGTGCTTCTGGAGGCATTGCCGAGCTCATCGTTGACAAACGTGTTTAGAGTCCAGCCAGCAAATCCAATCCCGAGGTCCGAAAGCTCGGATCTGACAGAAGCTACGTCCTGATTTATCGTGTCCGCAGCACCAGGAGCAGTGAACGCGCCACCTTTTTCGCGGAGGTTATCGAGTTTTGCGAATGGATCGGTCTGCGTTTGGATTCCGCTCTTGGCAGTCTCGAGGGCACTGTCGCGCTTTGTCGTGGACGTAGCTGTTTTCGACAGGAAGCTCCCAGAAAGGCGCGCTGCTCCCTTGGGCCGCCCGCTTCGGAATGTCATGGCCGGATCCGAAATTGTTCTGCTTGTTGCCTCGTCGAGCTCATCGGGGCTGTGGCTTCTTGGGCCAGAGATCTCGCCACTCCGCGCGGCCGAACTGCTGGCGAGACTAGCTATCAGACAAAGGACAATACGACTTCCTGGCTTCGCAGTTGGTCCAGACATGAAAGCAACAACGCCAGCCGGGTGCGCTTGCATGAATAGCTGCGTTATAACGCAATGATGCATGGTGATTTTCGCGTCCGTCGATTTGAATAAAGTGCACTTCCACTGACGGCCTAGAGCGGATGTCAAATCTTGCCCCTCAATGCGGTGGGTGACGCTTGACACCAGGTGGCCTATCTATGTCAGCGAGACCGCTCAGCCTTGCGCGCTATCACCACAGCGGCGCCGCTTGGCCTACGTGTGGGTACACAGCGCAAAACGACCCAGTCGCTCGGTCGTTAATCGAAGGCGAGCTTCTGCTGCAGGGTGTCGACATTGGCGGGCTGGCTCGGTGTGCGCGTTCGCTAGCAAGAGATTGGTGGCCGATACACGGAGCCCAGCGACCTTGCGACAAACCTGCTGGCAAAACGAAAGAAAATAGTTTTGAACAGAGAGCAGCGGCAATAGCGGAGCTCGCACAACAACACGCCCGATCCAAGAAACGCCGCTCGCAGCTCGGCCGATGGGATGAAGCACAGGCAGGCAGCAGGGGCTAACATCCTTGACGGCCCGTAAGCTCGCCGCCACAAACTCTCGAGTGGCTCTCATGGGAAGATGGAGAACACGATTGGAGACAGTTTGGTACCTGGGGACGGCGAGACAAAACATCCATCAGCTCCATTGATCGATGAAATCTATATCGCGTGGCGACTTCTTATGCGGCCGAGCGAATTTCACCGCCACTGACTGGCATGTGTCCGTGGTCTCCATCAATTGCTAGGTTTGGTAGTTGACTGAGCGGGAGGTCGGCTGTCGCTGCGCGAATCGCAGCTAATGTGTCGCTCGACTCCACAGCGCCCCGGCGTTCACGGCCGATCGGTATGGCAGCGTCGACGGGTGAATTCTAGGCGTCGCTTCGATGCACGTCGCGCGAAGCTCTTACGGGGAACGATCTTTTCGAGAACCGTGATCCCGCCGGATCTGGTTATAGTTGTTGCGCTCGACTATACTTTGCGCCGTATCACGCAGTATTTCGGCTGCGACCGCTGGAGCCAAGGGTCAGATGTCCTTGTTCATCCCGACGGGCTCGATCAGGGTTTTCGATCCGGAAGCCCCTAAACGCCGAGATATCATCATCTCCGACGACATAAGATGATCCGTTCTCGATCTCCAGTTGGTTGGCGGCGTCGCGCAACCAGTCATCGTCCCCATCGACGTCCGTGGCTACACGGCTAATGGCGGTGATGGGATGAAACTTGTATGGTCATGCTGCTTGGGCGAGGAGCGTTGTTGTCGGAGTGTCCAATTCCCGGCAGCAGTGCGTCCAGCTCGTCTTCGCGCCGCGGGCCAGGGCGAGTCTCCGCCGCACAGCTTCGCACGGCGTCGTTGACCGATTTGGAGCTGGTTGTGAGTGTGCCAGGTGAGCGAACGCATTCCTCAGGCTTCCTGCGCGTGCAGCAAAACGTGATGCATTTCATCCAATCATTGCGTTGGCTGGTCTGAACAGAGGGGGGCGCGAAGATAACAATCGAATGCGGCTGCCACAGCCCGAGTGAGAAAACGATGCTCCGGCCTCACGCGGATGAATCCCTTTTCCATTTCGACGATCCCATCCTCAGCGAGCATTGCCAAGCGTTCGCCTGAACCGAGGAAACCCACCGGCTCAAATCCATGAGCATCGCCAATTGCCGCCACGTCGACCTCGAAATCGCACATTAGCCGCTCAATGATCGCGGCCCGGACGCGGTCTTCAAGGCTGAGACAGTAGCCCCTTGACGTCGCCAGACGGCCGGCGTTGATTTGGCCGCTGTAGGACCCCGCTGTAACTTCGTTCTGGACGTAACCCTCGCCAAGCCGGCCGATCGCCGACGGTCCGAAGCCGATCACTTTATTGCAGGTGTCGGCCGAGTAACCGAGTGAATTCCGCCGCAGGCGACCGGCTTTCTGCGCCAGCGCGAGCTCATCGTCCGGCAAGGCGAAATGGTCGAGTCCGATCTGGCGGTAGCCAGCTGAAGTCAGTGTATTGGCCATCGCGGCTGCTTGTTCTGCACGGGCATGGCTGTCTGGCAGCGCTGCCTCGTCGATCAGGCGCTGATTCTTCTTGAAGGAAGGAACGTGCGCGTAGCCGAACACCGCAAGCCGGTCTGGTCGCATGGCCAGCGCCGTTGTCGCGGTCTGAACGCAGGACTGCACCGTCTGACTTGGCAGACCGTAGATGAGGTCGAAGTTGACGCGCATTATTCCATGCTGCCGCAGCGATTCGACAACGCGCTCGGTTTGTGCCTCACTCTGGACCCGGTTGATGGCTTTTTGGACAATTGGATCGAAGCTCTGGACGCCGAGGCTCGCGCGGTTCACGCCGGCAGCCGCCAACCCTTCGCATGTGGCGAGCGTGAACGTGCGCGGGTCGATCTCAACAGCAATGGCGGCCGTGTTCGAAATCGCAAAGCGGCGGCGCAGAAGCTCCATCAACCGCCGGAATTCCGTTGGCTCGATGAGGGTCGGCGTTCCGCCGCCAAAGTGGACGTCGCTCACAGGCAGCGGTTGCGCAAGGTGCGCCGCGACCAAATCGATCTCCTTACGAAGAACCCCCAAAAAGTCGAGGATAGGAGAATGCCGGCGAGTGATGCTTCGAGCGAAGCCACAATACCAGCAAATCGATCGGCAGAACGGAATGTGGAAATAGAGCGACACCGATTGATCAAGCGGCAGATGCTGCAGCCATCTCTCACAGGCGTCGGCGCCGACTGCTTTGGAGAACTGGGCTACAGTTGGATAGATGGTGTACCACGGAAGGCGAGCATCGTAATACGTGCTTAAGATCGAGGTCTGCAAGGATTGTTATCCCATGTTTACGAAGTTTTCCGTCGCAAGCGAATTGTCTTGCATCCCTTTGCTTGCCAAGGGCGATCGGGACTGTCGCTAGGCATTGGGAGCTTGCGTGACGGCCGATCTGCCGAAGAAACGCGCTGTCGGATAACAATCCGCTCCCCTCGGACACAGAGAACAAGTTCTGCAAGCGAGATACTCGGATCAACACGGCCACGGCGAGGTCCCCAATTCGTCCGCCTCGATAGTCTTATTCTTTGGCAACGAGACACCCACCAGGGCCGTTTATGCTGCTAGAGCTCGAACTGCTCCACGATTGACTCGTGCGAGGTTCAATGACCAACATTGATACGGTCCCGTATTCTCCATCAACTGACAAGGTTGGTAGTTGATTCTGCGTGCGTATTCCCCATCGGTCCAGGAATAATGCGTCCGCTTGGCTCCGTCCCGGTACGTAGTGAAATTCGCCAATGGAGGGATTGTCGGTGGGCGTCTTCATGGGTCCCTCGCAGAAGAAGTCCTTTCATGCGTCCGTTACTCGGCGGCAATATCGCTACGAGCGAAACGTTTCTATCGGCGGCTCTCGCGCAGCTGGCGTGAGGAAATGAGCCGGGTAGGTGAGCGAGAACGGATGGGTGCAATTGAACAGCCGGCCGCCTCAGAGGCGCCGCCGGTTTTGCACAGACGTCAAGGCACCTACGTTGGTGTTAGCCGTTTTCGTGTGTCTGTGCACCGCAGGAGCCGACCTTTTAAGCGACGTCAGGCAATATCTCGCGAGGGCAGCTCGTCAAGCCGCTCCAACGCTAAGCATGGCGTCGCCCGACCACAGGCCATTCTATACGAGGTTCTTTCGGGAGAACGGGCGAGCGATCGAATAGTGGAGCTATCTGGTACTCACCGCTTCACCTTCCTCCGTTTCATCTCCGCGGTCAGCTCAAACCTATCGAAGCCGGCGAGGAAACTCGCGCCTTCGTCTAAACCCGGAAGGTCCGATCACAGTCGGAGCACCACCGGGCTCACCCCCGGACACGTCGTACCTCGATGATTTGCCGAGTGTTCAGTCCCAGGCCAGCTCTCCACACGTCGGTCGCAGATATCGAAAGTGGTTGAGGATCAAGCGGCTTCACTCGGCTCGTGTAGTTCGTTGGGCGCGGCGTTGTGCCGAAAGTTCCGAACACCGGCGCAAACGAGGACGGCGGGCGCTTCCCCAAAAACGCGTACCCGAAAACGAGGCTCAACAAGCGGAATGCTCTCTTCTCTCCAATTCAGCGCATCCGGCCTCTTGAAATTGGATGACTTGATGTACGATCGATCCCTCCTGCCGCGAACGTTCTACTGGAGGCCACTGTTCGTCGGATAGGCACAAATCGCGCGAAACCAATAGCCCGAATGAACCGACTACGGCGGCCTAGACCCGGGAGATCGCGGCGCCCATAGCTCTAGACGGTATTCCTGACCGCCTCAGCTAGGATTGCGTAAAGGTGCCGCTTGCTCATTTCCTGAGGCCGCGTTTCTAGCGCCGTTTGCGGCCGCTTCTTTCGGACGCGATCGCGGCGGGCAGCCATCGACGTCGGCCCTCGCTTGGGGACCGATCTAATCTTGGGTTTTGCTGTTGGTGGCTTGTGACCTCGAGTGAGACCCAACCGAGTCAGCCTGCCGCAAACGGCGTTGCGACTGCACTCGAGATGACCTGCGACCTGCGCGGCGCTCTGTCCCTCGGACCAGAGCTGTTTCAGCTGTGCCAATTCTCTTCTATCCCAGCGCATGGAAGATACTTTGTTGCCAGTTCGGACGTCCGTCACCTCGCGCAATGTAAGTGGTCGAGTGGCAAAGGGGCTGCCTGCCCGAGAAAATGACGATAAGCGGCTGGGTGCCACAGCTGCGAGTACTTGCGGCTTGATGTTGACTACCACAAAGGACGCGTTCGCGCGCCTCCCAATCCTGATAGGGGACTTCGCTCGCCTTTCCATTATTCTTCGTCGACAGTGACCGAACCAAAGTCCGTAGCATGATTTCAGATTCCGGAGCTCGCGCGAAGTCGAGCCATGAACATGCGTGACACATCGTTAGTGCACCACCCAAGCTCGTCGTGTTTCGAGCGAGCTTCCCCGCGAACTCTAGACAGCGCACTCAGCTGATCCAGCAAAAGTGCAGGCCAATGTCAGCGAGACAATCATGACAGCGTTATCGGCAGAAAGCGCCTGCGAGAGCACTGATATCCCGCTGAGCCGCCTTGATGTAAGCGAACCCAAGCGCTTCGAGGATGATACCGTTTGGCCTTATTTCGAGCGGCTGCGAAGGGAAGATCCCGTCCATTATTGCGAAAACAGCCCATACGGACCATATTGGTCGATAACAAAATACCGCGACATCATAGCCGTGGACTCAAATCACACAACATTCTCATCAGAGCGAAGCGTCACAATAGTCGACCCTCCGGAGGAGTATTGGACCCCCAGTTTTATCAAAATGAATCCTCCTCTCCATGCTCAGCAGCGTAAGACTATCAGTCCGATAGCGGCATCGGAGAACTTGGCAAACCTTGAAGGCTTGATCCGCTCGCGGGTTCAGAAGATTTTGGACGGTTTGCCGCGCAACGATACCTTCAACTGGGTCGACAGGGTCTCGATCGAGTTGACGACCCAAATGCTGGCCACGCTGTTCGATTTTCCATTTCAGGATCGGTGGTTGCTGACCTACTGGTCGGACGTAGCTGCCTTGACCCCACAAATGGGCGACCAGATCGACAGCTGGGAAAAGCGAAAGGTGGTGCTGTCGGAGTGCCTGGACTATTTTACGAGGCTTTGGAGCGAACGGATCAATTGTGAGCCGCGCGGTGACCTGATCTCGATGATGGCGCATTCACCGGCGACCCGAAACATGGAGCCCCGCGAGTTCCTGGGGAACCTCATTCTGCTGATTGTTGGAGGTAACGATACTACGCGCAACTCAATTACGGGGGGCGTCTTGTTCATGAGCCAAAATCCATCCGAAATGCGAAAACTCCGGGATGATGCTTCGTTGGTGTCCGGCGCGGTATCCGAGATTATACGATACCAAACGCCCATTGCACACATGCGCCGGACCGCTGTGGATGATTTCACGATAGGCCACAAGCGAATCAGGCGAGGCGACAAAGTTGTGATGTGGTACATCTCTGGCAACCGAGATGACGAGGTCATTGCGAGAGCCAACAGCTTCATCATCGATCGGGAAAATGTACGGCAACATCTCTCTTTCGGATTTGGGATTCATCGCTGCGTGGGTAGGCGCCTTGCCGAGCTGCAGCTGAAAATCCTGTGGGAGGAGATGCTGAATCGATGTTTGGAGGTAAATGTGGTCGGCGAACCGGAGCGAGTTCAATCGAATTTTGTGCACGGTTATTCCGCACTGCCGGTGCAGATCCCAGGTTAGTCTCGGCTGCGGCCGACCTTCAACACTGTCATGCCGTTCAGAGCCGGCGGTTAGGACCAACGACTTTCTGGAGACAGTTCTCTAGGTAAAGTTCACCGGCGTTGCGTGACGGGCTTACGGTTGTTTCGAAGGTTGCGGGCAGAGGCCGCTATCGTGTCGAGGATTTTGGCCGGGCGGCTACGATACTCTTCACGGCCTGCAGGAGCCGTGCCAGCGTTCAAAGTCTCGGGAAGCAGTCCGTCCAGTCGATGAACTGAATGACCAGACGGGCCATACGAGGGGGGCTCACTTCATGTGAAGACGAGGACAAGCAGGCTCGAGCAGAGTAGCGCAAATCCGGCTGCGGTCAGCCCGAGGAAACTGCTGGAGACAAGATCATGACTGCCCATGAACGACCTCTGCGGCGAGGAATAGAGATCGGCAATCGCCGCTCCGCTTCCCTTTCTGGCCAATCTCGGCATTGTTATTCAATGAGCCGCATAATTCCTGCTGGTCTCGGGGCACGGCGCACTTTTCCAGCAAGATCGAGCGACAGTTCGCCGCGTTCCGGCGGGCATCCTCGTTTTGTGCTCTCGTGGTTGCAAACGGATCGCTCCGCCAGAAGCTGAGTAGACCAGAGCATCTTGACAGCAAAACTCACTCAATCGTGCCGTCAGCGTTTGAGCGCTTGCAGGATTGAGCGCCCATCTGAACCGCCGCCGCGGGTTTGGCGGAGGCTCCAAGTCTTGAGAAGGTGGAGCCATGACAAGCAAGACGACGACAAATGTTCACCCGAGCCCGAGCCCGAGGGGTTCGTATAGCTCTGTATCAGGCCAACGAGCACAGGTCGCGCTGGACGACGGTGACTTCCATTGCGGCCAAGATTGGCTGCACGCGCAGACCTTGCATGACTGAGTCAAGAAGGTTGAGATCGACAGTGGGCAGCGGGCCGGCGTTCCGACCGAGCTGGCCGAGAAGCCCAAGGCTCTGGAACGGAAGAACGCGAGCTTCGCCAGCCAACGAGATCCTGCGTAAGGCAAGCGCTTATTTTGCGACGGCGGAGCTCGGCCGCCGGTCCAAGCCATGATCGCATCGACGATGATCGTGCGGGGCATGGGGTCGAGCCGATCTGCAAGATGTTGCCGATCGCCCCCTCGACCGTAAGCGTAGCGCTGCGGCCCTTTTGAATGACGCTTGACGTCTATTTTGTTCGCGTAGCGCGTCGCCGCGGTTTCCATGTGTCGTACAACGCGTTTACGGCGGCCTCGAGGGCATTCCGGTCGATCACGTTGGGATCGAACCGCTCCGGACTGCGGATTCCGGGGATTGCGGCCAGGGATTCCGATTGAACGCGACCATGCATTCCGATCGAAGGCGGCCACCTGTTC
>NZ_JBVVPN010000078.1:13843-21385 GCF_055811035.1 Bradyrhizobium sp. MI1.10 | reverse complement strand
ATCCCGGCCTTCCTGCGCCGCGCCGCCAACTGAACGGTCGCAGGACGGGAGTTACGGTCGTCATGCCGGGGCGCGACGAAGTCGCGAGCCCGGGATCATCAAGCCGCGGTCATTGTTGAGCGACAGAAAATATTGCGTCAGCTTCTGCGGCTTGAATCAAATCACTCGCGCGCTGAAAAGTGGCAGACAAAACCGCGCGCCCACTTCCGCCGGGGCCATCGGACAGTCGCTGATCGCCAGGAAGCATATCCTTGCCTCGCCTCCGGGCCGGGCGACCCGCATCAGATAGAATGCCGCGACCACAAAGACGGCGGCAGCGAACACCAGCTTGGCGGCTACGAAACCCACGGCAGCCAACGTCGCGAGGTCGGGGCGCATCCCGAGCAAAGCGAGCGCAATGCAGACGGCGAAAGCTCCGCCGATGAGCAAGGCAGCAGTGAACCCGCGCCCAATCATCGTCCGGTCGACTGGTAGGGCATTGCGTGCGAGAGCGTCATCAGATCTTCCGTCCTCATGTGCGCGTCTCTCTGCCGATGAGCGCCGCCAGCGCCTTCAATCCGCGATGGATGGTGATCTTCACGTTTGATTCCGACATGCAGTACCGAACTGCCGTTTCGGCGACGCTCCTACCTTCGAGTTTCACAGCCGCGATCGTCAGGCGGGTCACTTCCCGCAAAAGGGAGGAAGACACCAGTTGGTTCCTCTCGGACGTTGGTGGACGCGATGTGAAATTTGGAGGCCGCGCAGAATATCGGGAACCTCAGATGGACAGCCGGGCCGGTTCCTTTCGACAAGGCGCTGCGCCGTCGATAGGGGCGGGATGGTCTAACTTCAGACAATCGCCACAAATTTCATCGACAATCAGTCTTCACGAAGGCCGCTATGTCCCAGTATTCACTCGATATTGCGTCAGCGTGGTCAAGATGCTCGGCGAGCTCCATGGCATCCACGGCGAGCTCGATATCCATGTTGCCCTTGACCGCCATTCCAGCCCGCGACCCTGACGCATTAATTAATAGAACGCGACAGCAACTCTTTTCTCTTTACGCCAGACAACCGCGCAGCGGCGGCGGTCACCGTCGGGAATAACAGTCAGAGCAAATTCGTCGGGAATTTTTTCATCTGCAGCAAGATCGAGGGCTGCACCGAACGCAGATATGCTGCGAATGGTGCAATCTGTTTTCGAACGGCCGAAGCTGATCAAGCCTAGTCTGGTAACTTGTTTCGAATGAGGGTTCTTCTCATCCATAGTGTCCTCCAAGGCCCGAGGAGCGCAAATCCATGGGCAATGATTCGGCGGCGATGGTGCGTACCCATCAATCTCACCGAAGAGTTGGCTCACAATTTGATTAGCCAATTCACTTTCAACGCCCTGTCGGCAGCGGCAGGGGCTTGCTTTCCTCAAAGAAAATCTCGCAGCCGAGCGATTTCGGCTATCTGTTCTGCGGACAGCACGGCCGTAACAAGTTGCGTTTGCGGAGCAGTATGTATCTCGTAGAGATGACCTTGGCTGGCAGGCTTCGCTAGGAAAGCTCGGATGCATGCGTCCAAAGTGCCCTCGAATACAAGGTAAGAACTAACCGATGCCGCTGCGCGTTGGTTTCCAAGTGAAGGCCATTTTTTTAGTGCTGCTGCGGCAGTGAAGTCGATGCGCACGCGCTGCTTCGAGCCGACCAGTGCCCCTGACGCGCCTCTCCGGCGATCCGCCGATTCCGTTCTTTTCGAAGCTCTAATCATTCGGCCAATCAAAGCCTGATGGGCCAAGGTCCCGACCGCAATGATTGCGCTCTAACTTTTCCGGCTCGGTCAATAATAATTTTAGGAACTCCACCCTCGGTGCTGCGGAACTTGGACCAAACTGAGCAGCAATATCTGCGCTGGGGGCTTTCATGGCCAAGGCTTCAAGTTTGCCTATGTCGTGTTCGTTCGGAGGGCGGATGTTGCGTTGGGTCATTGTCCTCTCCTCCCGATCCACATGGTCCCCTGCAGGATTTTCCAAAAGATTAGAGTGCCGGAGCCGACAATCGAAACATTAAATGTCACATTAAATTGAGACTTATTATCACATTATAATTCAATAATAAAGTTAATAATCCTTTGACTGAAGCGACGTCTGTGATGTTCGAAAATTCACAGGCTTCCGAAAAATCTCGCCTTCGCGTCTTGTCCAGCGAGTACAGGGCACGCCCTCCGCTCAAGCACTCGAAGAAACGGCTCCTGCATTCGGGGGGCGAAGCAGGAATGCTGGAGTCGCTCTCTGCGATCTTGTGCGTTCATCCGGCACAATTGCCCAATTATAATCCAAGTAAAATAGATCGCTAGATTTAATACGGCTTGTATCCTTATTTAATTGTTATGGTCGCCGCGCCACCGTGGACCATTTCACGTCAAGATGCCCGACAATCTGTGGTAGGCTCCCAGTCGCACCACGCTCACCGCGTACAGAAGACCGTTTCTATGTCCGAACCTGCTGCACTCGCCGGGGCGATCTCGAGCACGCCGCCAAATAGGCCATTGAACCCGCGGCGGAGATCGTCGGGAGGGTCAAGGCGTTGTTGGTCGCCATGGATTTTCTCGACGCCGCGGCCCACGAGCTGCGTGCGGCGGCCTCGAAAGGATATTCACCTGGGCAGCACCTTGGTTGGTGTGACCGACGAGAGCGACTGATTTAAGGATATGACCGACATAACAGTTCGAGGCCTTTTCGGTTTGCCGCGACCGCGATACGGTCATCGAAGAACTCGAGCGGCAGAGTCCGCGGCAGCGGGATCCGAACGCAGGGAGTGACCGCGATGGCCATCACCTATCCCGTGGCGTTCCGTTCGTCATGGCCGACGACGGCGTCGCGCCCGGCGAAGCTTTGGAGGGCCTAAGCGCCAACGCCGCGGTCATGCGCGCCGAAGCGCTCTCCCGGAAGAGCCAGGCTGCGACGGCGCGGTCGCCTTTTTCGCGGACCGGAGACCCGTCGAGCGGCGATTTTGGCGACGCCAAGGTGATCGGGAAGTTCGGCGAGGTGCCGGACGATCTCAGTACGCTGTGATCGACACGAGCCACGATCATTCCTCGCTCAGGGCGGCGGCATCTCCCGGAACGAGCGGGCTCAGCACGGTCTCGATCTGCGCGAGCAGCCTCTCGATTTCCTCGCGGGCCCGATCTGGGCCTTGCTGGTCAGAGGCGGCACTATCAGGCGCCGGCTACAATGCTGAAATCCTAATCTCAAGAGCTCTCCGGCGGAAGAAGAAAGCTGCCGAGGAGGCAAGGTGCAAATCTGGATGACCCCCGAATGACGTCATTTCCGGTAGCAATCAGACCGCCTGACCCAGTGCGCTTCGAGCGCGAGAAATTGATTGGGCGATTGCTTCCGCGGATATCATCGTGGCCAGCGGCCAGGCGCCGCGTTCACAGGCCGAACATATGACCGCACCGTCATCCCTTGTTCAACCAGAAAAAGATCTTGCAGCCCGGGCCGTTCCACATATGGGTCAGAGCCAAATTTCAAGCCGAGTGACAGTCTTGCTCTTCATGAAGACACGCTCCAGGAATTGGACCGAGAGCGTACCCGGGGTCTCGTCGACATAAATGGCGCTCTCTGTCCGGAAGCAGGACAGGCGATCTTATGATCGCGCACTTACAAACCTTAGACCGAAGGGCTTGAGATCACCGTACTCGCGAGTGCTCGGCATGGACGTCGAAAATGCTCGCTCCATTCAGGTTTCGCGGAACGCGCGGGAGAAGCTGTCGAGGATAGGCTTCATGATGTACTCGAAAAACGTACGCTCTCCGGTCTTGATGTAAACGTCCGCGGGCATCCCGGGCGTCGGGATGAATTCAGGCATTCGTCTGAGAACATCATCCTGGTCCAGGCGCACCCGAACGACGTAGAATTCGCGACGCGTGTCAGCGTCGGTACGGGTTTCGGTCTTCGCCTGCACTTGCTCCGCCAAGGCGTCCGCTGACACGTAGATGACGCTCGCACCGACCATCGGCGTGATGCGCTGGTTGAGTGCCGACAGCCGCACCAGCGCCTCCTGGCCAACGCTCACATGCGAAATGTCCTTGGGATTCAGATGCGCCTCGATGATGCGCTCGTCGCCAATCGGGAGGAGCTCTAGGATCACGGCACCAGGAGAGACGACGCCGCCCGGTGTATGGAAGTTGTTCTTCACCACAATACCTCGGACTGGCGAACGAACATCGATCCGGTCAACCACATCCTGCGCAGCACGTATTTGCTCCTCAACGTCGTCCAGCTCCGCCTCGGTTTCGCGCAGCTCCTTGGTCGCGTCCCGGAGCGCCGTCGCGTGCAGCTGGGCTATTCTTTCGTTCGCCTGAGCGATCCGCTCCTTCGAATCGGCGATGCGGCCGAGATACTCGCCGAGCTCACCCCCGAGACCCGCCTCTGAGCGTCGCAACGCCAGCACATCCGACTTGCGCACCAGCTGCTGGCCAAGAAGCGAATTCTTGTCCTTCAGTTCTTCGGCGAACAAGGCAATACGCTCTTTGGTCGACTGAACTTGCGCCTGATATCCGCGGATGCTTTCCTCCAGCCCGGCGATTTGCTTCAAGAGTACGCTTTCCTCGCTCACCCGACTAGCCCGGCGCGCCTGAAGCTCGGCACGTTGCCGCTCAAGAATCGCTTTGATTTCTGGATCACGAGCGTTCTCGCTGAATTCGGCCGGAGTTTCGATTGCATCCGAAGAGCTCAGTTCAGCTTCAAGACGCGCCTTCATGGCGAGCAGTCGATACTTCTTCAAAACCAGCCGTTTCAGCTTGGCGTTGGCAGGGGTATCGTCCATGCGAACGAGGACCTGGTTGGCCTCGACGAGATCTCCGTCCTTGACCGCAATCTCGCGGATGATGCCGCCCTCGAAGTGCTGGACTAACTTGTTCTGCCCGGTAGCCACGAACGTGCCTGAAGCCACGACCGCACTGTTGAGTGGGGCGACTGCAGCCCAAACGCCGAAACAGCCGAGCCAAACAACCAGGATGGCGAGGCCGGTGAAGATGGGCCATTTGGCGCTCAGCGGAACACCGCGGTACCACTCGCCGATGTCGTCCTTTACCGCTCTCATGCTGTCCTCCCGCGCTGGTCACCCGCCCGAGGATTCGATGCGTTGCGGCTGCACCGGCTCATCAACGCCGGCCCTGCCGGGGGACCGAACCAGGCGATGCAACACCTCGCTCGGAGAGCCGAATGCTTCCGCGCGTCCGGCCCGCAGTATGAGCACTTTGTCAACACTGTTCAGCAGCGCCGGGCGCAGGGTTACGACCACCGCCGTGACCCCCCGCCTTTTGGCGCGCTGCAGGGTCTCGGTCAGAGCCTGCTCCCCCGCCGCGTCGAGATTCGAGTTCGGCTCGTCGAGCACGACAAGGGACGGATTACCGAAGAAAGCCCGGGCGAGCGCGATGCGCTGCTTCTGTCCTCCCGAGAGCGGCCCGCCACTGCGGTCGAGCACGGTCTCGTATCCTTGCTTCAACTGGCAGACCATGTCGTGAATTCCCGACAACATCGCCGCCTCATAGATGCGCTCGTCGGGCAAGTCGTCGCGCATGCGGCAGATGTTCTGCTTGATGGTCCCGGGAAATAGCTCGACCTCCTGGGGCAGGTAACCGCTATATTCCCCGAACTGGCGGCGATCCCAGTTGCGCAGCTCCGTTCCGTCCAGTCTGACCTTGCCGGCTGTCGGCACCAGACAACCCACCAAAATGCGCGCGAGGGTCGACTTGCCCGATCCGGACGGTCCGACAATGGCCAAAGACTCTCCGGGCGCGAGGTCGAGCGACACACCATTGAGCACCGGCTCCTTCGAGCCGGGCGGCAAATACAAGACCCGATCAACGCTCAGGCGCCCTTGCGGTCTGGGCAAGCGCAGCTTAGGCCCCTCGCGCTGGAATGACTCAACCGCCTGCTTGACGTGAGCATAGGCCGATCGCGCCTGAACGCAGCTGCGCCATCCCTCAATCAAGCCCTCGAGCGGCTGCAGGGCGCGGCCGGCAATGATCGAAGCCGCGATCATCATGCCCCCCGTGATCTCGGCGTGGAGGGCCAGATAGGCCCCGGTGCCGAGGATCGTGATCTGGGCCACGAGCCGGACGAATTTCGACGCACCGCTGATCCAGAAATTCCGGTCAAGGGCCTGGCTCTGCACCGTCAGTGCTGGCGCCTGCCGGCGCCCCCAGTGGAGAATGCTTTCGCTCAGCATTCCCATCGCATTGATCACCTGCGAATTTCGCGCCAGCGACTCGGCCGCCGCATCGGCCTCGGCGGCATACAGGCCTGCCTCGCTCAGACGCTCCGAGGTCGCTTTCTGGTTGATCAGCGCAATCAGTGCGAGGACCAAGCCCGATACGACTGCGATCCAGCCAAGATGTCGATGAACGAGGAATATGACTGCGAAGTAGAGGGGCGAGAGTGGCGCGTCCATCAGTAGAAGCATGATAGGGCTCGAGATGAAGCCCCGCACCTGGTGAAGGCTGCGGATCGCCTGGATGGTTCCTCCCTCGCCGGCCCTGGCGTTATTGATGCTGCTCGCCAGCACTGCGCCGCCAAGCACCGCTTCCATCTTGGTCGCAAGACGCCCCAGCACCTGTCGACGTAAAATGTCCACGATGGAGAGGATACCGATGAACGTCAGCGCGAGAGCCGAGAGCATCAGCAGTGTCTCGAGACTACGGCTCGTCAGCACGCGATCGGATATTTGAAAGAGATAGATCGGCAACGTGAGCATCAGCAGATTCACAACGACCGAAAATGCTGCGACCGCTATGAGGTTGATGCGCGCGACCGAACGCCAGGCGGCCAGCGCGTTGACAGGTCCGACGTAGTCGCGGGCTTCGCCGCCGGGTGCGACCCGAAGTTGAGCCCCGGAGTTGGTGCGCGGCGGACAGTCCAGTGTCTCGACAGCTGCCATGTTTGCCTCCCACTAGAGGATGGCATCATGAGTCCCGACATGATCAATCGAAGTATTATCCAAGATGTCGGGAGGCGGCGGCGCGGGTTTTTGGACGTCGGCAGCCACCGGCGCTGAAACGTCTTGAGCCGATGCGGCGTCCCCCTGAGACGCGGCAGTCTGGGAGGGCGCGATGTCGCTGCTGAGCGTGACGCCGTAATCTGTATACTGGGTTCCGTTGAACAGCGAATCTGCCGGAGGCGGTGGCGCATCGTTCAACGCGATCACATCGTTCGCGACGGCGGTCGTCGCCGCGGCATTTGATTTGTCCGTCATGACGTTCTCCGGGGCAGTGGTGGCGGATCCCGAACTCTCGATCGGTGCGTCAGCGGTGGTGGCGAGAGCAAGAAGCGTTTCGGCCGATCCAGGAGTTTGAGCGCTGGTGGTGTCCGGCACGGCCGGCTCTCCCGGTTCGGTCGCGGGGTTGCTGAGCGTGTCTCCGGCGCTGGTGAGCACCGGCTCGGCCATGTTAGCGGCCGGTGCCGCAACCGCCAAAGCATTGCCAGCCACGCTGGCGGTGTCGGCCGGTTGCGACACCTCGCTGGTCGGATCGGTCAGCGCGGCAGCTGTTGTGGTGAGCACCGGCTCGCTC
>NZ_JBVVPN010000078.1:0-13743 GCF_055811035.1 Bradyrhizobium sp. MI1.10 | reverse complement strand
GTGTCCGCGACCGGCGCCGCACTCGCCAGAGCATCGCCAGCCACACTGCCCGTATCGGCCGGATGCGAGACGTCGCTCGTCGGGTCGGTCAGCGCGGCAGCCGTTGTGGTGAGCACCGGCTCGCTCGTGTCCGCGACCGGCGCCGCACTCGCCAAAGCATCGTCAGCCACACTGCCCGCATCGGCCGGATGCGAGACGTCGCTCGTCGGGTCGGTCAGCGCGACACCTGTTGTGGTGAGCACCGGCTCGCTCGTGTCCGCGACCGGCGCCGCACTCGCCAGAGCATCGCCAGCCACACTGCCCGTATCGGCCGGATGCGAGACGTCGCTGGTCGGGTCTGTCAGCGCGGCAGCCGTTGTGGTGAGCACCGGCTCGCTCGTGTCCGCGACCGGCGCCGTACTCGCCAGAGCATCGCCAGCCACACTGCCCGTATCGGCGGGTTTCGACACGTCGCTGGTCGGATCGGTCAGCGCGTCAGCTGTTGTGGTGAGCACCGGCTCGTTCGTGTCCGCGACCGGCGCCACACTTGCCAAAGCATCGCCAGCCACGCTGCCCGTGTCGGCCGGTTGCTGCGACACGTCGCTCGGCGCATCGGTCGGAGCCGCTGCTGTTGTGGTGAGCACCGGCTCAATCATGGCAGCCAGTGGTGCGGGACTCGCCAAAGCCTCGCCAGCCACACTCGCCGTGTCGGCCGGATCCGACAGTTCGCTCGATGGATCGGTCGGAGCCGCAGCTGTCGCAGTGAGCACCGGCTCGGTCATGTCAGCCACCGGCGCCGCACCCGCCAAAGCGTCGCCAGTCACACTCGCCGTATTGGCCGGATGCGACAGCTGGCTCGGCGGATCGGTCGAAGCGGCAGCTGTTGTGGTGAGCACATGCTCGCTCGTCTCAAGGACCGGCGCGCCACTCGCAAGAGCATTGCCAGCCACATCGGTGGGCTGGGATACATCACCAGGCGCACCGTTACCCGTGGTCAGTGCCGACTCCGCGATCTCAAGGGGGGGTGCTGAACTATCAAAGGTGTGAGTTCCCGTGCTGTCCGATGCAACCGTTTGCGACAACGCGCTCGACTGAGCGTCTGGACCCCTCGTCTGGCCAACCACCTCGTTGCTCACCGTGCTCACGGTGTCGATAGCCGTCGCGAGCGCAGGCGGCACCGTCGCCTCGACCGGCGCGATCGCGCCAACCATGTCGTCGGGCAGCGTACCCGCAGTGTCGGCCAGCGTCGATAGCGTCGGCTGCGTCGCCGCCTCGAGCGGCGTGATCGCGCCGGCCACGTCGTTGGGCAGCACACTGACGGCGTCGGTCGCCGTCGCGAGTGCTGGCGGCACCGTCGCCGCGACCGGCGCAATTGCGCCGACCACGTCGTTGGGTAGCGTGCCTGCAGTGTCGGCCAGAGTCGATAACGTCGGCTGCGCCGCCGCCTCAAGCGGCGCGATCGCGCCGGCCACGTCGTTGGGCAGCGCGCTGACGGTGTCGCTCGCCGTGGCGAGTGCCGGCATCACAGCCGCCTTGACCGGCGCAATTGCGCCAACCACGTCGTTCGGCAGCGCGCTGACAGTTTCGGCTGCCGTCGCGGGTGCCGGCGGCACCGCCGCCTCGGCCGGCGCAATGGCGCCAACCACGTCCTTAGGTAGCGTGCTGACTGTGTCGGTCGCCGTGGCGAGTGCCGGCATCACAGCCGCCTCGACTGAAGTAATCGTACCAACCACATCGTTGGGCAGCGTGCCAGCGGTGTCGGCCAGAGTTGATAGCGTCGGCTGCACCGCCGCCTCAAGCGGCGCGATCGCGCCGGCCTCGTCATCGGATAGCGTGCTGACGGTGTCGCTCGTCCCGAGCGCCGGCGGCACCATCGCCGCAACCGGCGCAATCCCTACCACCACGTCATTGCTCACATCGCCGATCATTCCAAGCAGGGGAAAGGAGCTGATGATCGACGGGCTAAACGAGTCGCTAAGCAAGTTAGACCGAACGGATTCGATGCTTCCGAGGTCGGAATCCGCTGACAGCGAGTTGACGCAACTAAGGTCGGCTGAGATGTGACCATGGTGCTTGCAAGAATCGACATCGTCGCCACCCCCACCCCCAGAGCTCGCAGTAGCAACTGCTTCGCCACGAGCGGTGCTCGGTCTGGGCGCGTCTTCATGCGGCTCCGCCAAGCGCCCGGTCGGATCGAGCTGAGCCACATGCGTGTCCGACGAGGCGGCCGGCCCCTTGGGCCTCTCATCCTCCCAGCCCGGTTGCGCGGGGTCGCTCGCAGGCAGCTCGTCGTTTGTTCCTTGCGGCCCCGCACCTGCCTGAGCGGCTGTCGCGTCTTCTTGCCTGGCCAGCGCAGATTTGAACGGGGCGGCAAGAAACTCCTCGCAGGCAACTAGCTGGGCAATAAAGAATGACCGGGTCAAGAAACTGAAAGAGCCGGATCGCTTGTCGGCACGCTGCACTCCGGCTTCGAAAATCTTCCGCTCTTGTTCGAACAAGTCGCGCTTTTCTATCTGGTGCATGACCGCCGCCTTTCTTGTTCAAAAACCACCCTCGCCCGGCAGCATCCACCGCCAGACGAGCCTCTTCGGCATGTCAGGCGCCCGTGTCGTGCGACGTATCCGTCGCCGTGTCGAAATGCCCTACGTCGAAGTGATCCATTGGGCCCATCAAACCGATGGCGTATTCGAGCGCATCGTCGGAAGACATCGAAGCGAGCGCGCCGTGTATGTCACCCGAATGATCTGGACCGTGCGAGCTGAAATCACCCGCGAACTCACCGTGGGAGAAGTCGAACTTGGCCAGCGCGTCACCAGGACTGCGATCGGTGTCGCCCCTGCTGCCATCGTCAGCCGGCTGGAGATCGCAATGGTCCTTGGGCTGGTATTCACCGTCCTTGGCATCCTTCCAGCCCCCATCGTGCTCTGGGTAGGTGCCGTCTTTCGGGTAAGCGCCCATGCCGCTAAGCTTGGAGTAATTTTCTTTGCCGTCGCCGGTCGAATACTCGTCGTTACCGCTGTGATCGTCATTCCACTTTGACTGCTTGCCGTCGCCACAGTCGTCCGGCTTGGTTGACGTGCATTCCTCGGCTGGGACGCCGGTTCCCGTGAGCTTTATCAGTCCGAGAATGGTCATCACACTGCTCAGGATAGACATGGCTTCGTTCCTCGCTTCAGCTTTGCGACGGTCACAGGCACCTGCGCCACGCGCGCGTGCCCTGCCCGGATCACCACGCCGTCACTCCTACTGTCGCCGAAGCACACCTATGGATGCAGCGGCGAGAAAAATAGTTTCACGCTTCATTCGAGCTGCCGGCGCATGGCCACGAGCTCTCTCCGGATCCACGCTTTGACGGTTCCGACGGGAACCTGGAGGTATTCGGAAATCTCCTCGTGCGTGCGCCCGTCGACGATCGCCAAGAGAAGGCTCGCGCGGCGCTGTGGCTCGAGTTGATCGAGCATGGTTCGCAACGTCATGCTGTCTGGGATACAGCACGCAGGGTTCGGAACCGTCTGTTCCCGCGCACAGATGGCATTCAATGCTTCGTCCTCCAGCGCGAGTTCGCGCCTGGCGTTCTGGCGCATCTTGAGCGCCGTGTTGCGGACGATCGCGTAGATCCAGCCCCGGGCGGATCCGCGTGCAGGATCGAAGTTTTTCGCATATCGGAGAATCTGCGCGAATGCGTCGTGGATGACGTCCTCGGAACGCGATCTGTCGTGCACGATACGGTGCGCCATCGCGCGCAACTGCTCCTTCTCGCGCGCGTAGATCCTGCCGACGGCGGACTGCGATCCGGAGGCGCACTCAAGCAGAGCTGTTTCGTAATTAAGAGCCGTCTCGCCAGTGAGACAGCTGTCATGGCGCGCTGCGCCGGAGCGAGACCTTGCCTTCGTTAAATCGAGGCACTGATGGGGCATGGTCGAAGTCACCCCTCGTAAGGCACTGCGGCATTTTATGCCGCGCATTTACAATTTATTTAAATGACCGATTTTAAATAAAAACGAAATCGGCTGTCGGCGAACTCAAGTCAGCAAGCAGCGACTTCGTTCCCGGAAGTTTTCAATTTTTTTTCCCGATCACCAAAGGGCAAACGTGGTCGTCAGGGGTGCAGGCGGACCATGGCTTGTCGTGCTCCCCGGCCAGGTGAGCCGCTGCGAGCAGCAACGTAAGTCTTCGAGCCAACCTCGAAAATGGGCAACGTCAACATCGTCGCTAGTCGCGTTTAAAACTTCAGAGCACGCAACGGGTCCGAGTCCCGCGTAATGCCACCGAAGGACATTCGACGCACCCTCCCAACACACTATGTCAAAACACGCGTCGACTTGCGCACCTTTCGCGATGAGCCATCGAATCAA
This sequence comes from Bradyrhizobium sp. MI1.10, assembly GCF_055811035.1. Taxonomy (NCBI): domain Bacteria; kingdom Pseudomonadati; phylum Pseudomonadota; class Alphaproteobacteria; order Hyphomicrobiales; family Nitrobacteraceae; genus Bradyrhizobium; species Bradyrhizobium sp. MI1.10. Next base: position 9,409 of record NZ_JBVVPN010000078.1, on the reverse strand, counting down.
GCTAAGGCGCTTCCCGGACCGAGCTCGCCACATGGCGCGTCAACGCGCTTTCCTTCGGAAGGCGCAATGTCGCATCTCGGCCGCGCAGAACATCCAGCAGACCAGAACCTCCAACTCACTCTGACGAAGCCGCCCTGACTTCTACTTAAAGCGCCTTGCATACGACATTGCAAAAATCACGATACAACAAGCGTGAAACACTTGCCGCTCACAAAATTTGCGCGACCGTGCATCCAGATTGGCGTCTTGCACCTAGTGATGACGTGGCAACAGTTACATCAATGTTCCGCCACCTAACCCGAAAGGAGACCAACATGCTAGAGATGACCAATCTTGCTCACCCTATCGAACTGTCTGATGAGGAGCTCGACCTCGTGGCCGCCGGCACCGGCGGCTGTGGCGGTGGCTGCCATGATGGCGGATCACTGATCCGAACTGGCGACATCAATGTGCTCAGCGGAAACCAAGTTCAGGTTGGCCTGCTGTCCAAGCAGTCCCAAGTCTTTATTGGGTAAAGGCGGGATGCATCGGCGAACCGCTTCTCCATCAGGAGAAGCGGTTCTCCGGTATCCATCCGCAGTCTTGCTTTGGCGGAAGATACTCCGCGCAGCGCTTCAGCAAGGTGCGTTCATGGCGAACCGACCAACTCTGTTTCGTAAGGAAGCCGTCGACTTTTTGCATCAGCGCCACACCTGGGGTGAGGTCGTATTGCTGCAGCCGCTGTCGAGCACACTGCTTAGCTGGAGCCTTGCGGCGCTCGTTGTATTCATTTTGTGTTTTCTCTCCATCGCGCAATACGCTCGCAAGGAGACCGTCTCCGGGTATCTGACGCCGACCTCCGGCACAGCTAAGATTTTCGTATCACAACAGGGCTTCATCAAGGCGATACACGTGAAGGAGGGGCAAGAGGTTGCGGAGGGTGACCCGCTCCTGACCATAGTCACTTCCCAAATCACGGCCAATGGCGATGACGTCAATGCGACCGTACTTGCGGTGCTGACGCAGCAACGCAATGTGGTCGAGCGACAGATCGATGCCGAAGATCGCCGAACCGCCTCAGAACGGGATCGCCTCGGTTCCACGATCAAGGGGATTGAAGGAGAAATTGTCCAACTCGAGGACCAGCGGAACATCCAAAACGAGCGACTGAAACTTTCCGAGAGCTTCGTATCAACGGGCGCTAAGCTAACCGCGAGCGGCGCATTGCCAACGATTGAGCTCAAGCGCCGCGAGCAGGCCGCACTTGAGCAAAAGCAGAGTGTGGTGTCGCTCGATCAGCAGATCACCGCGCGACACACTCAGTTGACAGACGCTCGGCATACACTCGAGCAACTCCCAACCATCGCCGCAGAGAGGATCCGAGGACTGCGTAATGAACTCTCCTCGATCGAACAGCGCGTGGCGGAGGTAAATGGGCGGCAGGCTTACGTTATCAAGGCGTCAACGAGTGGGCGCGTGTCCACGCTGCAGGCGACAATGGGCCAAATCGCGGATCCTCGGCATATGCAGCTCGAAATCATTCCCATTGATGCGCACTTGCAGGCGGAGCTGTTCTTTCCGACACGCGCGTCTGGTTTTGTGCGCCCCGGCCAGCAGGTTAGGATACTTTACGATGCATTTCCTTATCAGAAATTCGGCACCTACCGCGGCAGCGTGACCAACGTCTCTCACACCATTCTGACCGGCAACGAAACGACCGGGCCGATCGCCCTCAAGGAACCGGCTTACCGTGTGACTGCGGCTCTCGAGCGGCCCGACATCGACGCCTATGGCCGTAAGATGCCGCTTCAGCCGGACATGCTGCTCAGGGCCGACGTGATCCTTGAGCAGCGCTCCCTGATGAGGTGGCTGCTTGATCCGGTGTTGAGCGCAAGGATGTAGCCCATGCAGGGACTATTGAATTTCAGCGGCCGCAGATTCCTCCCGGTCATCCGGCAGACGGAGGCGACGGAGTGCGGGCTCGCTTGCCTTGCCATGGTAGCATCCTATCATGGTCATCGAACTGACTTGAACAGCCTGCGGCGCCGGCATCCAGTGTCCCTAAAAGGGGTCACTCTCCGCGACCTCATGGAAATAGCAGCTCGCCTCGGGCTGGCGTGTCGGCCACTGCGTATCGAGATCGGCCATCTCTGCCAATTGCGTCTGCCGGCTATCCTGCACTGGGACATGGCTCATTTCGTTGTTCTGAAAGCATATAGGAACAGGGGAATCGTGGTGCACGATCCGGCAGCCGGCGAGAAATGGTTTCCCCTCGCTGAAGCATCTAGACATCTCACCGGAGTCGCGCTCGAGCTCTCGCCCACTGAAGAGTTCTGCCGCACAGACGAGAGAGTGAGATTGCCGTTCTCGGTATTCTGGAGCGGAATGAACGGGAACACTTGTGCCCTCGCCCAAATATTAGTTCTGTCAGTGGTCATCGAAATTCTTCTCCTCGCCGCCCCTTTCTATATGCAGCTCACCGTTGACGAGGTCATCGCCAGAGGCGATGTCGATCTCCTGGTCGTCCTCGGGCTCGGATTCGCTCTGCTTCTCCTGATACGGGTCGCGTCGACCGCGACCCGCTCGTTCATTATTCTTGTTCTGCAGAACACGTTGAGTTTTCAGATCGGCGCGCGGCTGTTTCATCATCTGGTGCGCTTGCCACTCTCATTCTTCGAAAAGCGGCACATCGGCGACATCCTGTCTCGTTTCAACTCGATCGAGCCCATCCGCAACGTGCTCGCGGAGGGATTGATCACGGGGTTGATTGACGGTCTCATGTCGGTGTTGATGCTGGCGTTGATGTTCACCTACAACGTCCAGCTCGGACTTGTTGTCCTGCTGGCGTTCGCGTTGTATGCCACCCTGCGGCTCGCTCTTTTCAGCATGTTCCGGCAACGGAGCGAAGCGGCCATTCACAGCAAGGCAGATGAGAACTCCACTTTCATCGAAACCGTGCGAGCAGTGCAAAGCCTAAAGTTGCTCAACCGAGAAAACGAACGGGAGAGCCAGTGGCTGAACCGCTATGCTGCGTATATAACAGCCAACGTGCGGCTAGGTCGGGCGAGGATCAGCTTCAAAGCGATGAACGACACGATATTCGGCTTGGAGAACGTGATCACAATCTACCTCGCCGCTCGCCTCGCACTGGACAACCTCATCACGGTTGGCATGATATTCGCGTTCGTCAGCTACAAGTTGCAGTTCGCTGAGCGGACAGCGCTGCTGATCGAGAAGCTGGTGGATGTCCGCATTCTCGGGCTGCACCTGGAACGTCTCGCCGACATTGCGCTCACCCCGCTCGAGCGCGGGCACGACCGAGACCTGTCATATATCCGACAGATTCGCGGCGAGATCGAACTGCGCAACGTGTGCTTCCGGTATGCAGAAGGAGAGTCTCTGATTCTTAACAACGTCAATCTGTGCGTTGCTCCCGGACAATTCGTGACGATCATGGGACCATCGGGCTGCGGCAAGTCAACTCTTGTCAAGATTATGCTTGGGCTGCTCGAGCCAACGAGCGGTGAGGTTCTGATCGACGGCCTTCCGCTGGGCCAGATCGGACCGCGCGCTTATCGCGAGCAAATCGGCGCGGTGATGCAGGAGGATCAATTGCTGTCGGGATCGATTGCCGACAATATCTGCTTTTTTGACACAGCGTTCGATCTACAAGCCATGATCGATTGCGCGCGAATTGCCGGCATCCACGAGGACATCGTGGCAATGCCGATGAGCTACAACAGCCTCATCGGCGACATGGGAAGCTCGTTATCCAGTGGCCAGAAACAGCGAGTACTGCTTGCGCGCGCGCTCTATCGCCGACCAAAGATCCTGTTTCTGGACGAGGGCACGGCGCATCTCGACACACAGAAGGAGAAGGAAATCAATGCGAATCTCCGGCACCTTAGTATGACGCGCGTGAGCGTAGCGCACCGACCCGAAATTACCCAGGGAGCAGATATGATCATCCATCTTGCCGCGACGGCCAGACCGTTTCGGGTCGGAATGACGAGCCTCAGACGAGAAGCTGGGGCTGCGCAAGATGTCGGTGTGACCGGGTTTGCTGCCGAAGGTGCGAAATCGGCCGAGACCGATGACTGCCCCGGCGACGCCACGGGGGATGGCTCGAAGCGCGATGGTGACTGGAAAGACGCCAAGGACGACGACTGCCATTCAAAGGACTGCTGCCAGCTGCGGAAGGACTGCACCCCCAAGCCGTCCGACGACGGCGGCAAAGGCGACAACCCGGGTGAAGCGCTAGCCAGGATCGACTTCTCACGATGCTGATTCGGCTCGCGCAGTCTGATCATTCGCGTGACATGGAAGGCGCATTCGCTTCGAAGACGTCCGATGACGCGCGCGGATACGCCATCGGCGGCCAAACGCCTGCTGCAGTCGCGCGAGCGACGTACTGGCCGGATAGAGACCAAGCCGTTTCCTCGCGCTTTTATTGTTGCGTCGATTCCGACGTACGGCCGGGCTCAACTTTTCCCCAGCCTTGAGCCTGGGTCGCTCCGAACCTCATGGAACTAGTGTCGGTGCTCACGCGCCGGTTGGCTGCTGCCGCCATCAAGGCGTTCGGAGAACGCCTGGACCAAACCAGTCGCGGTCCCGCCTGTTCACGCTGGCGGTGCGCCATCAATATGCGAAACACCGACGTTTTCGCAGATTGAGACGAACGCCCTCTTCGCCTCAGCGTCCTCAAAGCAAAATCGTGTGCCTTGGACTGCGCGCTCAATCCACCAATCGATTTTGTTTGCCCGCGAAATGCGGGATGCCTCGCCGCGCAACTGATCCAATTGCCGTCCATAGGCCCGCACGATCACACAATTTGTCATTCGTTAATCCCCCAGAAACGCGCCGTTCTAACTAGCGCTGAACGCAAGTATCCGTCCGACTGTTCATCGCCCACGCGCGGTGAGCTATCCCCTCGAAACGCCAGAAAGTCACAGAGTCAGTCGCTGCGCAGCGATCGCACGTCAATCGCTCCTCGCCGAGTATGTAGCGCCCGCGGATCGCGGAAGCGGAATTTTTGCCTGATGGATAAATCAACAAACAATTGCGCATACGGCCAGCGCATCACAGCCCAACACCTTCGACGCCCCTCCGTGAGCCCGGTACCTCGTTGAGGAGGAGCTTAGCGAAACTTTGCACGCCTGAATGTTCGATCGCTAACACAGGAACCGCGACCACTTGCCCAGGCGTGGTGGGCATCCTTTCCGAATGTTGCTAGGCTACGCTCAACTGCGAGAGAGCGATGAGCAATGACTCGAAAGATCCGGGCCTTATGGCGCTGATCAGCGGCATTTTTGCTCCGCCCGCGCCGCCCACCCCGCGCCTCCGGCGCCGGAGATGCCGCCAACGCTCGAAGAGGAGCCCGTGACCGCGGCAGCGTCGCCTGCAAAACCGGTCGCACCCTTGTCCGCCGGCGGCCCCGATGGAAAACGAGCGCGACTGCCCGCTGTGGCGATCGCCGACCTCGTTCTTGGTGAGCTTCGCAAAGTTGAAGGCTTTTCGAGATCCGGAGTCTCGATCACCGTCTACGGAAGTCGACCTTGGAATGCGATGGTCACGTTCGCACCGTTCTCGACCACGTCCCAAGACGCTGCACGCCTGCGACACGCTTTGCCGGATATCGTCTTCAGGCTTCGTCAGTGCGTCGAGATCGAACAGTAGGTTCGGCCGATCACCTTCCACTCGGCGGCCCGACCCCCGCGCTCGGGTAGAGCGTGGACTCATTTAGCGCGCAGCCAAATGCGGATTGATGCGAGCTTGATGAAACGCCAGATAGTTGACTGAGAATTTGTGGTATCGGGTCGCGACCCGCCGACATTGCTTGATCTTGTTGAAGAACCTTTCGACGAGATTTCGCGCACGATAGAGAGACGGACTGAAGCAGATCGGGTCTTTGCGATTTCGTTCCGGCGGAATATCGCGGTCCATTCACAATCGCTGAGTTCGTAGCGCGTGATTCGAGGCCGATTTGAGAGCTTGAATCACGCCCAAAGCGATACCATCAAGCCGCAGTTGGCCGCAAAACCGCTAACGCTCCAGATTTACTTCCGCTTTCGGCGAGCAATGGACATGGCCGGGTTGGCCATTGCTTGGCGCAGATCGCGAGTGACCCATGGCGGACTTACGGGTACTATTGTTTGCTTAGCGAGGATCACCCCTTCGGTCCCGGGCGGTATCGCCAATTGTTGCACGGCAGCAAAGTATGAGCCGGTCGAGGTAGATTGGCGGAGTGGCCTTGGTAACATCATGCTTCTTGGATGAAGCCGATTAGCACGGGCCCTTCATCACGATGGCGCCCGGCCCCCCCAGCTACGTCGATATCCGTTCGTGGTCTCCCGAGGAAGAAGCGCAACTTCTTGCGTTATTCGACAGTGGCATGAGTGCAAGCGAGATCGGCCAGCGGTTAGACCGCACTCGCCTCGCGGTCTACGGTCGATTGCAACGCTTCCATAAGCAGCAAGGTCGAGTAAGCCGCACTAGCGGACGCGTCTTCGCGCAGCGGGCCGGGTAATCGGCGGGCTCGTGAAAACGTGGAAAGCGGGGCCAAGAATCGGCTGTTCCGCTGGACACTTACCTCGGCTTTTGGACCATCTTGCATGCACGAAAATGCGGGGGTGGACGGGACGTCGGAGTAGGTTCGTTACGCTTTCGAGGAGAGCGAACGACGTCATAGGGGAGCCGGCGCCGCTCGAGGCATCGCCAATCACCGTTCCTGCCGCAAGGCGAGCGCTGATCCCCACCCGTCGTGAAGGTTAGATTGGCGTATTGCGCCGTATCGAAGCCGCCGTTTCCATCGATAAGCTCACCGATCTGGCCGGCAATACCGCCACCAGCCCATGTCAGTCATCCGTCAACGATTGGATCGCTAAAATCGGTTGGACAGCGGACATCACGGTGACTGAGGCGCTCTTCGGCTTGGGGCCGTACCGCACGTTCTAGATTGTCTCGCGAACACTCTCGAACCCCGCCTCGATGACGGTGGACCCGCGAGCGGGCTACTCGTCTTGGCGTTGGTCAACGTAGCTCGGGTAAAAGACTTCTGCTATTGCGGTGAAGTTTTTAGATTTGCAACGGGGGCAGTGAGACGGCAAGTGAGCCCGCTCGATCCGTAGGACACAGTAACCGCCCCTCGGAAATCCTCTTCCAGTGTTCTCGAAATGAGGCGTGAGCCAAAGCCTTTCACGGTCGGCTCCGACACAGATGGGCCTCCGAATTCTTGGCAGACGAAGACAAACTTTTGATCACCCGCTTGATCTTCGGATGACCACACAACCGACACGCGGCCGCTTGTCACGCTCAGAGCGCCGTACTTCAACGCGTTAGTAGCAAGCTCGTGGACCGCCAAGGACAGGGCGAGCGACTGTCGTGATTTCAGAACAAGTGGAGGACCGGAAATCGTAATCCGGTCTTGGCCTGTTCTGTACGGGCTCAGGGCAGTATTGATCACATCTCGCAGTGGGGCGCAGCCCAATTTGCCGCAGTAAGCAAGTCGTGCGCTCGTCCGGTGATTGTCCGGCGCCCTAACCCGACGGACGATCGCGGCGCTGGGCGTCGATGCACCCCTTTGACTACCCCGCCAGCTTCTGGGCGGCGACGCTCGTCGAATTCTGCGAACGTAGCGATACCGCTGCGCGCGCCGCGGCAGCTCGTCATAGGTCTCTGGGAACGTGGAGGAGCTTGTCGCTTGTCCTGGATACCAAACTGGTTGAGGCTCCTGAAGCATAACTCCGTCGGCTTAATTGATCGCGGGCCGGCGACTTCCAGCCCGGGAGGGGCATTGCAAAGTCCCCATACCCTATTCACACGGCGTGCCAGGGTTCATGTGCGATGACGGAACAGCCTTTGGAACCATCGGTTCCGGACTGACTTGGTTTGATCCACCGGACCCTTACCGCCGAATACGTCCGGTGCGGAATGGCGGCCCCAGCCCTTGGCCCCCCATCCCCGCTGGGGCCGCTCTGTTTGCGCCCCCTGAGCGATGGCCGCAGGTTGTTGTGCCAAAGCTTCGAACCTGACGCCCTTCCGCATGCGCGCGGATTGACCAAAGGAAAGAGGGCCGAAAAGGAGAGGGCCGACTGAGGCGGCCTTCCGTTACGAGGGCGAGCACCACCGCCCGATGAGTTAGCGAGGACTTGGCGTAGCCTCGTGGTCGTAATCTGGGCAAATCAAACAGGTGGACCATCATAGGTCCCGACTCCTGCCTGACCAGTTCAGACCTGAATCGCACAATGCGCGCCCCGGAATTCGATCGACTTGGATGCTGATTCATGCCCACTCTCCGAAGAAGACACCATTGCGGCGATCGAGCAAGGCGTTCCTCTTTTGGTGGAAGCTCGAGAGATCATAGCCGCTTTCCATGCGATGATCCGCAAGAAGGCTCACGTAGAGCTTGAACCATGGTTGGAACGAGCGCGCGCAAGCCTCGTCATGTCCTTCGCCAATGGCGTCATCAAGGACAAGGCCGCTGTCAGCGCAGCGATCGCGACGTCATGGTCCAACGGACAGACCGAGGGCCAGATCACCAAGCTCAAACTGGTCAAACGCCAAATGTACGGACGCGCCAAGCTCGACTTGCTACAGGCTCGGCTAATCAGCGCCACATGACCAGTGCTGCACCAAAATTGCGTCAGAGCCAATTTTGGACGCCGATCCCCCGGCTTAAGGGGGCAATATTGCAAGCCGAATGACAGCCACCGCGCGTACTTCCTTGTCGCGGGTCGATCCGCGGCGCGAGTCGCCGCCGTGTTGGAGGCCCTCCCAACAGCATGCACTTCGTCGAGGATACTCCATCCTCCGAATCGCCTTGATGGCATTCGTTCTTTTGCGGCTCAGCCGGATTGCTACGGATGAAATCTACGATCTCCGTCGCAAGACAGCGTCTCGCATGCACAGGCGGAGGTTTGTCGGCCTTTGCCGAAGAGCGGACTAACGTCTGAATGCGAGGCATGTCGGCTTGTGGACCCCGTAGCGGACGTTCGCGACTGGCGATGAGCGCGTCTGCTTGGCCGAGTCAGCCGCAATGTCCCTGAACGACGCTACCGCTCGCCCGCATTAGCCTTTCTTCGCCCTAAGGCCATAATGCCGAACTTTAGCGGCTGTCCAAAGCTGGACCGCCATCACGCAAGTTGTGCCAGCTATCACCCTAAGGACTGCGTTACAGGTTGGGCAGTCGTCCACGCGCCGGCCGCAGCATCGGACAGCAGGTACTTTAATACGCCACGGAGCGCCGTTCAGTTGAATTATAATAGCCTCCCGTATGTCACGGTTTGGCATATAAGGAATCTTAACAACTTCAGCGCGTAATACGTTTGATTTGACGTGACGATATTAAAATGAATTTTGGGGCCAGCCAATGAGGGCAGTTTCTGCGGCCGATCTCATTACTGAGTTGGATGCCACCATCGCGAGGAGCTCA
>NZ_JBVVPN010000077.1:0-22293 GCF_055811035.1 Bradyrhizobium sp. MI1.10 | reverse complement strand
GAACAGGTGGCCGCCTTCGATCGGAATGCATGGTCGCGTTCAATCGGAATCCCTGGCCGCAATCCCCGGAATCCGCACGCAGTCCAGCACCTCCAGCGGCCCCGGCCTCCCACACCTCAAAAGCCCCCACGGCCGGGGCCGTCTTTAAGTGGCTATCGATAGCCCAAGCCACCGAAAGGCGCTTTGGCCTTCCAGTCGAAGTGCGGCCGAACGTCTGCGCCGCGAGATCCCCACCCTTCGCAAACGAACCGTGGTTCGATATCAGACAAGCGAACATCGTCTGGCCAGCGATCGGCGCTTAGAGCAACGTTGTGACCGCAATGGCAGTAGACCAGGACGCCACGCAGGCCCATCTCGCGCATCTCGCCAAAGGTAATCTTCATCTGCCGGCCGTCGGCGTGTGTAGGAGCGGGGGCGTTTGTTCAGGCCTCGCCTCCACGTCCTCATGGGGCTGTTCTTCCCAGACCAACTCGCCGCATTCGCATTCGAAGATCCGGAGGAAGCCGGGTGGCTTTGGGTTCCAAATGCGCTCTATAACCCGTGTCGGTCGGTCGCACTTGGGACATCGGACGGAATCTCGTCTTGATGTCATAGGACGTCTCGCCACTACGTGGGCAGACTCTGGACGCAGCTTTATGTTCCCAAGGAAGCCCGACCGAGTAAGGCAAGGCCGCGCGGCTTAGAGACGGCCCCGGCTCGGGCTCTTGGGGATTTAATGCCGGGGCCGCTCCGCCAGCGCGGGGAGACAGCTAGCAAAACGTCCAAGCTTTCCTCTGCGTGTTCGTTCCTCTAGCGGACAAATTGGGGCGGCTTTCCGCTGCTGAAATCCGGCCAGACCTCAGCCCTTCGGTGCAGGCCACCCCGGTGAATGATCGCATCGCAGCAATTCTGGCTCGCAAATATGATCTGTTCACAGCCGGCAGAAGGCCTGCACCCCAGGCAACAAGAGCGCCGCGGTTCACGATGGCGGGGCTTTCGGCTTTGGATTAGCTGCGGCACGAGAGGCGCCCTTCAGGGCCGCTTCGATGGTCTTGGGCCGCGTACCTCGGCGGGATCTTCCGCTTTGCTGCTTAGGCGCGGATGATCGGGACACTCTCGTAACTAGCCACAGATCGCTGCGGCAGCTGGCGCATTCATAACGCTTCAGTTCGTAGCCTTTGGTCACGGGGAAAACAGCTTTGAGGAGTCGAGCTTGGCTACAAACGGTGCATCCGGCTTCGCCATTCACGATCGCCTCCCGCAAGCAATTTGGCCGCAATGATCGAAATCAGAACTGAGTCTCGGTTCAGGCGCAATAGCGGCTCACGCTGGCGGGGCCTGTTTCGATTCGGCAGGGCGGTAGTTGCCCGGAGATGTAAACGCCGATCGATGGATTTACCGTCCTCACCTTTGGGCGGTCCGGCAATGGCGCGCGGCGGTGACAAGGAAAAGGCGCCAACCCTCATCTGCAGCAGATGTCAGCGGCCAATGGAGTTTCTCGCGTTGCTGCCCGCAATTGCAAACCTACCCGCCGCCTACGCCTACAGGTGCATGCGCTGCCTGAGGGTTGAAACCATCGTTCTGGGCTGAGGGAAGGCGCCGCCAGAGGACTGCTTGGCTTGAGCTCGAAAGTCTGAGGCGAGCGTTTCATCTGCCACGAGACGAACTCGTCTCCTGCATCAAGGCCTTCCCGGCAGACCAGCAACGGCTGGTTGTCGGACGTGGCGCTGAGTAGAGCGCGAACCTCGCTTCTCCTCTGAACGTGGTGGGCTCAGCGCGTTGGTAGCCGGTCCACTATGCTGGACAAGACCTTCGGCGGCAACGTGATGCCGGATAGCTTCCAGGTCGCCCCTTCATAATGCAGGCTAACGCTCCCGGCGTCCTGATTTTCTCCGAGCTTCACCGCAAACTCGACCGGCTTCACTGGCGTTATCCGTCCCGCGAGAACAAAGATGTTCGACGCGTCGAGCTCGGCCAGCGACGACATCGTCCCAAACGTGATGTTTTCTGCTGCGTTGCGAACGGTGCCGCTGCTCAAAAGGACGGATAAGTTTTCCGATGTCATGAGCTTGACCGCGAGGTCGTCGGCAATTGTCGCACCGAATGCGTTGATTGCCATCCGTTCGAATGGCCGCACCGGCCGCTTTTGGCCAATGCGATCGAGGTATGCGGACACAACCTGGTCGACGATCGAATGCCGGATGCGCGGCAAATTTGTACGGGCCATCACCTCAGCGGCATCTCCGCTTCGCACGGCCGAAACCAGGCCCAAGACCGAAACGAAGGCTGACCCGGCATAGATGAAGAGGCAGATCAGGAACGCCGCCACGATGCCAACGAGCCACCTCATGGACCGGCAATCATGGTGGAAGGCCATTGTTCCAAGCAGCATTCGCACTCGCAGCGTGTGGGAGAGACCCAGGCCTAAAGGAGATCCAGGGCCGCAAGGTCCCGCCGGCGCGCAGGGGCCTCAAGGGCCGCCGGGTCCGAAAGGCGAAAAGGGAGACAACGGTGATCCGGCGACGGTCAACATCCGAGCGGTTCAGGCCGACGGCGCAGCCAATTGCGACGGCAGCGAAGCACTAGTGTCCGGGTTCTGCCCGAGTGGCGGTGCCGCGGGACGGGGCGAAGTGCGGGACGACCCCACAGCCACTATAAGCTCAGCCCTACAGTGTCGCGAGGTCGCGGCAGTGACCACGTCGACTTCGAATCGTCGTCGCTGCAGACTTTGACAAGCTAAATCGATCACCAATCTTTTTGGTTTGAACGCCTTACCTCGCTCGGCTGTTTACCCAGACCGTCGGGCCCATCGGTCCTAACCGGCTTTCGTTCATCGGTCATCGCCTTCACGCCGCTAGCGGCCTTTATCGTTTTGTCGCTGATGCCAACTACGACCCAGGCCTCATCCGCTTTGTCATCGTACCCCTTCTCGAGAACGATTACGCCACGAAGTTTGCCAGACGCGAAGGAGGTCGTGACTTCAGTAAGCGATTCCATCATGACGCGCTGATCAACCTTCTGAGCGGTCGCCTTTTCACCGGTTTTCCGCTCTTGAGTTGCGTGATTCAGGTCATTTTGCATTTCAGCCGTAACACGGGTCGAAGACACCGATTGCTCAAGGAATCGCACGATGGCTGCCTTGGCCTTTTCCTCCGCGATGATTTGCGCCTTCGAAATTCCTCTCCTGTCTCCGAATTCGACTGGCGTGCTAAACCGCGATGAGATCCGTTTAACGGAGTTATCGCCATTCCATTCGACCTCGACGCCATCAACGCCGGCCTGCCAAACGGTGCTCCCGTCGCCCTTTTCGTCTACTGAACCCGCCGCAGCTACGGTCGGTCCGCAAAGGACTGCGAGGGCTACCGCTGCAACGTACCTCACATGCGATCGCGTCATCTTATCTCCGAACTCTGTTTAAGGCTTCTTGAGGGATGCCCGGATGCGGGCGATTTGTCCGACTTTGTCATTGGAAATCTTGACGTTCAGCAAAGCATTCATCCGGCTGCCTTCAGGAGGGAAGATGATTGTGTCACCTCCGGCATTGCGGGTTGCTCGGTAGAACAAGCCCGCGTCGTTGCTGCCCGATGCGCAATAGTCCAGCGAACTTGTCTGACGGTCTTGGGGGCGATGGATCGACTCCCAGATTGGAAGCTCCGGAAAATTTCCCATCTCGCTGTTAACCGTGTGGATCACCTTCGCGTCGGCGTCGGCAAACTCGACGACCAGAAGGATGTTTGAGGCGCGCTTGCCCAGGCTAACGGCTGCCCCTTCTTCTCGAACAAACGTGCGTCCGAAGCACTCAGCTGAAGCGAAAGTTCCGTAACGGCCCGAACGTGGCTGATAGGCGCGACCAGGGCCGGCGAAATCCTCGGGGCTCGATCTCTTCACACCTGTGACGAAGCAGACGGCCGGTATTGATAAGGCGGTGTTCGAATCTTTTCTGAACGGTAGCGACGCCGGCGAAATTGTCTGCAGGCTACAGCGAGGCTCGCTAGGTATTTTGGTCACCTCTAACGAGACCTGTTCGCGCTTGTCCGCGATTAGCTTGATTTTCTCAGTCCATTCCTTGTTCGCGGCGCCGCTGGCAAAGAATGTGATCGGCACGGTTAGCCAAACGGAGTCAGATGCCGATGGCAGATTCGCATTAACCTCCGCCTTTCCAACGCCGATCGTTACTAAAGTGTCTATTCGGGCAATCAGGTCCTTGTAGGTTTCAAACGCTGCCGCTCGCTCGGCACCCAATGTAGTCGCCGCTGCTTCGGCAGAGTTGCTGTCGAACTCGACCGTAGGCACCGCGCTTGCGCGCAGTGTCTGGACCAGCGGGGCGACGTTCACCGTAATCCGTGCGACAACTTTGCAGTTTCCATTGGTGCACTCCTGGGACACCGGCTCGAATTTCGATACGTAGGCATTGGTGTACGACAGAAGCTTTTCTTCTACGATGGTCGAGACTTGATCGGCCGACATCTTGGTTTCAACGCGGCGCCGATTATCGATGTAGACGCCGGCCACCTGTTGAACAGCCAAACGCGAGGCGTCTTTGCGCGCTGCTTCAGGCGACTCTCCGAGCCCCGTAACCTCCACGATCTTGGTGGCGGAGCCCTCCGTGTCACGTCGTTTCAGCGACACCTCAGCTTCACTTGTGACTTGCTCAGGAAACCGGGGCCCGTTCTCTTGCGAAGATGGTCGCTCGGTGATCTGAGGAGTGAATCGGTCGGGAGGAAAGGGGCCTGACATCTGTGGCGGTCGGCTTGGTTGCTGGGTACCGTGAAGCGCGTCCCGATCCTCTTTGGTCAGGAAACCAGTGCTGGGAGCGCGTCTGGAATCCTGAAACGCCTTAATCGCAATTCTTGTATTCGGACCAAATTCGCCATCTGGCTGGTCGCGGAGAAGGCCTAATGCGAAGAGGTGAGCTTGTAGAGTGGCGCGTTCATTAGGCGCTTGTTTAGCCTCCTCGAGCGCATCACCGCGAAGCTTTCCTAGGAGTTTCTTCGTCCGAGTTCGATACGATTCGAGTACGCAACGGCGCTGGTCTTGGTTGAGGGAAGTATCGAGTTTGCAGGTCCTGCTTACGGATTGGACCCAATCAGTTTGATTTTGTTGGAAAGTGCTAAGTTCCGCGCCGTTCAGCGTACCAGAATAAGCCCATGTTGCAGCGTTGACGTCCCAGTCAGCTTTGGCTGCATTACCATCACTGCAAAGCAAGATTCCTAACGGCGACCGCACGTTTGTGCAGCTAATGGTCGGTTTGGACGCGGAGATGTTGGGTTGCAGGATGGGCGCGCCGGGCAGGGCGGGCCCCATAGGCCCGTTATTCCGCTGCAAAGTTTGCAGCGTCCCGATCATATCTCGAATGATCTGGTTCGGAACTTGTGCTTCCGCGGTGACTCCTGTGCTCAGCAACAGCACGAACAGTCTGACCTTATTTAGTGCTTGCCCCGCCACGCAAATTGCCCGCCGAATCTCCGCCAACTACACATAGCGCGGTTGTAGCTCGTCGTAACTACACCAATTGGCTAAAAGTCAGTAAGACGGCTCTTTGTGCGTACGACAGTCGTACGGGCCGTCTTTTCCCGAGCCCTTTATGTTGGCGTTGAAGTACCGTCCCATCGACGAGGCGGACATCAACGCATCGAGTGTAACCTTCGGCAGCTCGCAATAATGGTAGTATGTGTCTTTTAGCTGGATGACCAAATACTGGTTCCGAGGGTCATAACAAACGCGGTTGATAAAGCTGCTTCGCGAGATGCTTTGACAATCGAACGGCTTTAGATCAACTGGTCCGCGATATTTTACGTCCACGGTCTCGGCGCTCACGGCCGATGCTGCTAGGACGTAGGTCGCGACCGCCAGGAGTACTGGAGCGGATCTCATCCTCGTGCCCTCCGATTGAAGCCCTCGACCGCATTGTTGTACTCGTCAATGACACCGTCGGACTTGCGCTTTAGCTCCTCGGTCTCACGTCGGATGCAAGCGAGGAAATCTTGTGCTTCAATCTGATAGTTCGTCATTTCACGGCGGCACCGATCGAACTCATCTTGATCGTCGAACGCGCTATAACGTGCCGCGCAATACGGGGCCGAGGGAGCATAGCAAGCGGCATGAACGCCGTTCGTGCTGCTGAGAAAAAAGAAAGCTACAAGCAGCGAGCAACGCATCTAGGCACCCGCCGGACCTTGAGCCACGTCAATGACATGGCGATCTGAACCGACAGTGATGATGATCGTGTAGCTCTTTTGGGCTCCGCCTTGATCAGTAGGAGGGGCGACATGCAATTGTCCGCCATACCATTCGCCGGGCAGTAGCGTGTTATCTTTGATCACCGCCTGCTCGAGCACAGCCATGTTGCGTTGACCTGCCTCCACCGTGCTGGCGATCATTGCATCGTTTTGAGCGGCAGCGTTGCTCTGCGCGATCGCCGCGGCCGTTGGGCTATAGAAGGTGCCGGTCCGGCCGCTCGGCGTTGTGTAGCTGCCATACCCGGCGCGAGACGCGCTGTAAGCGTTGGCGCCCGCCGCGACCCCTGTAAGAAGCGCGGCCGCCACCTGCCGGTTCTTTTCCTCTTGAACAAGCATCTCGTAGGTGACGATCTTCATTTCGAAGTCGGATCCAGCGGCGTGTTGGATCGCTTCGACCTGTCCGACTCTAAACTCGACCGGCTGACGGCTCAGGTTATTGATGCCCACCACGAATACAGGCCGGCCGTTCGCCTGGAGCTGTCGGGAGGCCGGCCGCACGAGCACAAGCGAACTCTTCTGGCGAGAAACGAGGGCAGGCTGTCCGTCCCGCATGAGAGCCTGTTGCTGTGGACTAGAGGCTTTGAATGAGACCGTCTCGCCGGCTGTCGTGCAGCCGGTCAGCGCGGCGCAGGCGGCCGCGATCATGAAAATGCGCATAATGAAAACTCCCCAGACCCGGCGCCAATCCAAGCGCAACTAGGGCGGGAGAGCAAGGCAAGTGTGCGCGCCGTAGGTCTGTTGCCCATCGTCCAAAGGTCGAAGGCGGTATGTGATTGCCGCGATGGGCCGATTTGCTAACCCGGTCGTCCCCCGCTAGGCCTTTGGGTACTTCCCCCAAGCGGACTCCCGATTGTAGACTAGCCGCCTTTGCAGGACCAACTCGTATTGTGGGGTAGCGTCATGTCGAGTGCGATTGAGTTGATTGTGGACGGCTATGCGAGACTGAAGGACCGCCAATCGCTCGAGGACCTAAGGATGCACCGTCGGCGACTTGCCGTCGACTTGAAAGCCTGGGAGGGCTTCGACTGCAGGTTGGCGATCACGCAGGTTGAACAGGACATCGCGGCCATCGAGGCAGGACTGGAGACGCTGTCGGGGCCGGTTAGCGGGTAGGACACGAGTTCGGCCGGACGCGAGAGCGCGAATCGGAATGTCCCCTCTGGACTCGTGCCTCCGGGCAGCCCAGGCCGCAACCGGTCACGAGTTGCGCCAGGCGCAGGGGCGTCTCCGGGGTCTAGCTTCGGCGAGGCCCTCGGCGCGAACGCGACGGCGGCCGTGATCATTGCATGAAGGCGGCCGAGAGGCAGGCCACGCGGCCGGGCAACCAAGCCGGGGCAGGGATGTGGTGCCACACGGTTCCCGTCCACTTTAACGGGCTGTGCGCACCTACGACCCCAGCGACTACTTCAGGGAAAAGCGCGAGGCGCTTGACCTTTGGGCCGCTCATCTGATCGGGCTGGTCGATGGCCAGGCGAGCAACGTGATCCAGATTCGGGCGTAGTTCGACGGACTCAGCGGCTCAGCGCGCGCTCGATATCCCGGTCCTGCGACCGATTGACCTTGTCGATCGAGCTTCGATATTGAGCGAGGCTCTCCCGTTTGGCTTGCTCCTGGAGCTTGCTCAAGCCCTTCTCCAAAGACTGATCGGACATCCGGCCGGGATCCTCGTTTGGAGCTGTGGTCTTCGCCATGTATCGCTCCTAGTTTTGAAGGCGGTTCTGCTGGCGGACTAAATAGCGGGAATTCAGGCCAATATCAAAGAAATGCTTGCGCTTGACCCAAACTAAGCCCTCGGTTTTCGTGATTATCGCGACGTCGACCGGGCCGCCGACAGTCTCCGAGTTTTTGGTTACCTTCTCCTTTAACGCCTGGAGATTGATTAATGTTTCGGCCAGCTCGGCCATTTCATCGACGGGAAGGACGCTGAGGACCCGTCTCAACGGCATCGAATGCTCTCGTCTCGCCCTGTCTAGCACATCCGCTCCCATCTCGCGTCGCGCTTCAGCCACGACCACATCGAAATCTGGGATCGTTGCTAAATTACCTCCCGAATCAGCAATGATTTTTCGTGCAAAATCCGCCAGATGAGCCGTAAGCGTCGACATAACTGAGAGATAGACGTCCTCACTGATGCCCAGCGAAAACGTGTCGCTCATCGCGGTCTGAGCAAATGGAGATAGACGGGCTGGCACGTCGTGGGTGATGGCAAAGTCCGAAGTGTGTACAGCTATATGCTTGCCGCAGATGACGCCGTACGATTTGAACTCAGTGTACGATGGGAAAATTTCGTGATCTCCAAAGCCAGCAAACACTAGGCCAGAGCCGCTCAGGTGCTGATCGGGCCGCTTAAAGACTTCGGCGATGCCGATCAGCGCCAAATACTCTGTATCAGCGGGAAAAGCGCGACCAAACGTGTCTCGAAACTCTTCGATATGAGTCACGAGGGGCTGGAGATATTTTGCAACCGCCTCATTGAACATGTCCTCCGTTAAACCGTCGGGATAAGGTAGGCCTGAAAGCTCTTGGGCTCTCGCCTCAAGTATCTTTTGATTCTCGGCCAGCCGGTCTGCGTCGCTATCGGGGAAAGTTTCTCGGTTTGTCGTGAGCACCCCTGCTAGCCGTGCGGCATCTAAAAAAACCTCGTCCTGGATTGATTGGGGAATCATCAAGGACGCTTGTTCCAGAAAGCCGAAGAACTCCGCCGCATACTCGCTCACGCTGTTGAAATTTTTCGCCCCCAAATTAGAGCGAAACGTCTTTACGACGATCTCCCACGGGACACGCATGATGTCCGCGGAATCGAAAATCATGAGTCCGATGGGATGATGATCGGAGAGCTGAAAAATCTTGTTTGAGCCTTTAAAATACTTTGTTTCGACCTTTTCGCCGGTCCACTGCGAGACTGTTGCGGCGCTGTCGGCGGCGAGCACGACAGCCAGTCGGTTCATGATGCAGACTTCTGCGGTCATTGAGAATCCCCCGCGGATAGCATTCCGCAACCAGAGGGCGAAGGCAAGAGCCGCCCCGCTACTTTTTCGACGACCTTTGAAAATCAACGATGGCCGATGCTGACCTCTCAATGGTGGGACTGCATCGCAAGCATGAGCGATAGCCAGATCACGACACCAATTGCGGGCACGGCTACGCGGCTCAGCCACCGAACGAAACTAAACCGCGAGCCCCTCCCTGGCCGAACATCCCGGATCGCCGTTGTCATTCCGGGCAGTTTGCCATGTCCGAGCCATGCAATGAAGGTTTGAATGTAGAACGCGATCATCAGATAGCCGATCAAGCACATGGACCAGAGTAGCGCACTTCGTGTTGCTTCAGCAGCAACCTGAACTGTTGCCGAAAGCGCTAGCCAGCCAATCACTTTGAATACGCCATCGACCAGCGATCGTACCGGCGAGAGAAATGCGTGATCGTCAGGTAGTTCGATGATTCTGAGCTTCATTACCGAACTCGGCCTTCTTGCTGCAACTACTTCAGTCCCGGCCTTCTTTTCTCGCTTCGAAGCAGCTTCTCCAGTGCCTCTACCCATCCGGTCCTATGTGGCAGCCGAGCAAGTCGAGCACCCGCCCTCAATCGAGGCGAGAGCTCCTCGTCCTGCACCTGTTTTGCTTTGGGAGTTGACGCAAGGGGCGCTACTGATCGGCCACCTTCGACCAAACTCCCTTGCTGTCCTTCATGTCACGATGACTACTGCCATCGTCCCAGTTAATGCAGTTTCGGACGTCCTGGAAATCGTTCAAGGTGCATGCCTCACGTGCAATGACTTTGCCGTTCATGTCCTCGACTGTTTTTAAGAAGGCGACCTTGCCCTGATTATCCAGGTAGCTTAGGCCGATGTTACACACCCTCAGTTCGGGCTGGCAGGAGCGGCTAAAAAGCGGCTTCCCGTTATTCTGGCTTGCTGATTTTTCCATTGCCCTGTTGACAATTTCTCCCCAAGTAGGACTGGCATTCGGCGTCGTTCTTGCAGCGGAGAGCCCCGCTCCTGAAGGTGATAACGACAAAGGTGAATTGGGTGGCGTTTGTTGCAGACTGGCGACTGGCGGAGTGACTTGAGAGGGACGGCCCATCATGGTGACGCCCATCGACTGAAGCTCCTGCGGGCTTAGCCAAACCATATCTTGTGGAGACGTAACGACCATGCGGCCGATGATTGCGGATGGGACGCCCAACTCCTTTGCGATCTTAGCCATGGAGACCGTCGCCGCGCCTGATGCCGCCGTTTCCTCTCCGTTTTCTCCTGACGCACCGTGGACGCCGACCTGAGCGCCATAGCCGGCGTTCTTGGTTGAACCTGCAGCGAACATCAGAAAGCAAGCCGAGGCGCAGACCGCTGTCTTGCCCACGTTCGTGGATGTTTTGCCGAACCTTATGGCGTCGGCAATCTTGACCCCCTCGAGCAAATTGCCGCCGGGAGAATCCAGTCTAACGTTGGCGACAAATTTCCCGGAATCATTGGCTTGCCGAACTGACTGCGAAAACTTGTCGGCGTCACCAGGTACAATCTCCCCAGTGATCCAGATCGTTGCTTGTCCAGATTTCCCCACACCGACTTTGACTTCGGCAGAGTGGACAACGCGCGAAAACAGGGCGAGCGTAAGCAGCAATAGGACTGTAAATATTGGGCGCGACTTGGCCATCACCTTTCGCCTTTATCAAGAAAGACGTCCGACTTCGTTGTCGCAACCGGCGACAATTCATCGAACGTCTCCAATGGTTGCAATCAATAGCGCGGGGTCCGGTGACCGGTCTGACCGGTGGACGGATTATAGTTGCCGCTGGTGCCGAAGTTGTCGCGTTGCGTGCCATTCGGATTGGTCGCGACGTACGGCGCCACGTAAGTACCGGTGCTGCGGGTATATCCCGACGAGGTATGCGTACTCGGATTTGAACCGGTGCCGCTGAGATACTGCGCTTGTGCGGCGGTTGTGGCGAGCGCCAGTGCGGCAGCCAAAATGAGCTGTTTCATTCCATCCCCCCAAAAAGGTTTTATCGAACGTCATATGCAACCACGTTGCAGGCCGTGGGTCGAGTCCAACCATCGGATGAGCAGGAATCCTACCGGTACAGTCGGCCATCACTTGAGACGCTCGAGGACCTCCCGTCCCTGGCAGGGAGGAAAGCGGTCACGCGGTCGGCCCCCCAACGGCAACACGTGTCCATCGGATCGGCCGGTTGGCGAAACTTGTGCTGAAGTAGCCCTTCGGCGGCGTCGGCACTTCATAGAGTTTGCAGATGCGCATCAGCACGTGCTTTTTGAGCCCGAGGCGACTTGCGACCGCCGCCATCGGCGCGTTCCAGACGCGCAAGCCGAGCTCGCTTCGCGAGATGCCGGTGTGCTTTTCGACGGCCTCGTTCTGAAGGGCGGCAAGGCGGTCAACCATTTGCTGGCCGCGGGCCGCCGCGAGCATCGCTTGTTTGATCTCAGGCGAGGGCTCGTACGGTACGATGGCCTCCGGGAAAGGCGGCGCGTTCGGCGGCGCTGGGTGTAGAGCCTGGTCGCCGGCACGATTGTCCGGCAGAGATGGAAATTGGCCATCGGGAATGGTGGTGAATGGATCTGCGACGGTAAGGAATTCCTGTTCGTTGCGCATGCCTTGCTCTCCGTGAGCCCCGGGGCGTTTGGGATCACTGAAACCATGCTCGGTCAACGGTGAGGGTTTGTCGGCTTTGTCGACATTGCGCGAAAGCGCTTTTGCTAGCGAGCCCACGTGCTTGTCTCGTGTTTTTGTCTGGTCGACCGGTCTCGCTAAACTCGGCAAGCTAACGTGCGTCACTCCGAATCGGCGCGGTGGTGGGCGCACTATCGATTTTGCGCGTTTTGGCGATTTCTTATGCGCGACTTTGGCGCCAGAACGCGGTTGTGGTGCGCTGTGTTCGGCTGTCCGGGCTACGTTGCTAAGATGACAACTGAGAGGATTACTTTTCGCACGCCAGCTCGCGGTTGCCTCCGCCGCGCGCCACCTGGCTTGCGTAGCTGATGAACAACGCCGTCGGCGGCTGCAATTACGTTGGCGGTCGGACCCCCGCCGCAGCGACGGCGTGCAACATTGTCTCTCGTCCGAAGAGGTTGAAAGGTTTGGCCTCGCTCTCCTCGATCACAGCCTGGGCCTGCAGTCTCATGAACTCGTCAGCGTACTCTCGCCCCTGGAGCTGAGCGATCATGTTGTATTGACGATTGAGCTTCGCGATGAGGCGATCGCCCGACCAGCGAACAATCGCTTGCTGAATGCGAACGAGCCAACAGGCAAGGAACACAGCGGCGCCGGCCGCAACGGCCGAGAAGACACCCGGAGTCATCCAGGTCAGCGGTCGGCCGGGTGCGCCGAACGCCGCGGCAGTCCAATAAGCTGCTTGGGGCATCCAGAGCAAAGTGAGGGCTGTGGCCATGCCGAGCAACGCGATCGCAGTGGCGAATCCCAACGTAAAGACCGTGTAGAACTGACCGCGGGGCATTGGGAAGATCTCCGTTCTAGAGCTCAACGCCAGATTGGCGCACCTGGAAGGCCCCCGCAAGCCTGCCACGAGGCCACTCAGTCGAGATAGGAGGGGCGGTGGACGCGCTGCACGGCGAGGATGGCCCGCTGGACCGCCCACTCGCGGCGGGCCCTCAGCAGCGCCGCTGCCGTCGGCTTCTTCGGCCGGGCCTTCGGGCGCTTCTTCCTGACCTTCTTGACCGGAATAGGTACGCCGGGCGCGTGGTGAAGCTCGCAGCGCTTGTTGAGCTGCCCTTTGCGGATCCTGCTCTTGGTCGTGAGAGCCGTGAAGATGCGTCCGCAGCCAGTTTCAGCACAAACTGACTGATAGCGGATCATCTCCACGTAGCGGTCATCGCGGGTCCAATGATCCTTGGTGCCGAGGATCTGGTACGACCGGCCTCGGGACTTGAAGGAGCGGCCAGGAGTGAAGCGGTTCATTGATGCCTCCCGTATTGCGGGCGCATGCCCACGCCCTGGATTGGGGCGAAAGTCGGGGCGGGCGCCGCGACTGGGGTGAAGCGGCCAGCGGGGCGAGCTGTCAGCGGTGTCAGCGGATTCCGCCTAAATGGACTCAGGGGAAAGTAGAGGTAGGAGGGGGTAAAAAGCCTTGGTGTATCCGCGCGCGCAAGTGACACCGCTGACATCTCCGCCGCTGGCGAGGGCTTCAAGGCCTCTTTGCTGTCAGCGCTGTCAGCGGTTGTCAGCGCATCTAGGCCGGCGCGGTCCAGCGTGTCAGGCCGCAAATCGGGAACCAATGGCGCTGACAGCGTTGACACCCGCTGACACCGCTGACGGCCTCGCATTTTCATAGCAAAGCTCCCGTAGCGGCTCGCCGAATGCTCGCGGCCTCCGCGATCTCGCCGCGAACGGAATCCCGGCGTTCAGTTTCGGCCCGCCGAATGTCCTCGAAGCGTCCATCGTGAACTGCCGGATTAACCCGCCAGCTGGCAGGATCAGAACTGGTCATTCGAATCCATCCGTCAGCCTCGAGGCGGCCCATTACGGCGAGCAACTGCTTCCGGTTTCGCCCCAGGCTGCGCGGCCGCGCTCTTCCGACCTCTCTGGCGGTTATTCGCTCCAGATCGCGTGTGAGAACGTAGCCAGCGATCCACCGGGCTTCGTAGTCGTGGCCGGCACCGTCGAGGACGGTCGTGTGGATGAACAGGGCGTGGGCGTAGAGAAACTCCTCCACGTACCGTCGAGCTCGCCTGGCGGTATCGTCTGAGATGAGTTCATCGGGTGGTGTTTCCAGCGCGTCCGCGATAATGGCCCACTCGATCAGATGGAAAGCCAACGCGTAGCGGCCGAACTCCGCATCGGCCTTCGCCAGCCACGTCTTCAGTCCCGAGGGGATGTCGGGGCGAGCCATCTCTCGCATTTTGAACGCCTTGACAGCCCACAGCTCCTCGGCGGCTCGCGCGTCGAAGCGGTAGGTAGCCTCCTCGAGGCCGGAAAGCGCCAAGGCCACGCGGGGAATAGCCGCCTCGATGGCAGGAATCTCGGCGTTGTCTTCGCCGAGTCCGAGCTGCCGAATGGCGATCAAGGCGAAGCGTTGAAGCAGACCATCGGTCGCAAGGTCGGGGGCTAGCCTGGCGATGAGGTCGTCCTGAATTCCTCCAATGATCGACACCGCGAGATTTGGCGCCTCGACCGAGCCGCGGCCTTGTCGGTCCACACGGTAGGGGCCGCCTTCTTTCGCCTCAAGCCAAAGCGCCCGGTCTTTGGAGCCCTTCGACCGATAGGCGTCCATGCCGCCCAACCATCCCGACAGTTCGTCGGAATACTGAATCAAGGGCGCAACTTCCGGCGTCTCGGCAAGGCGAGTGACAATCGCCTCCGTCGTGCTGTCATTTGAGATTTTTGACCGCGACTTAGGTGGCGTCGGCTTCACGCTCACGTCAGCCGGATGCAGATCCTCCTGCGGGGGGTCTTCGGTCTTTTTCTTCCCCGGCTTTTGTGCCGAAAACGCGAGTTCCAAGCGATCGAACTCGGACAATTCCTTGGCGAACGCCACCGACCAGCGCTTGTTGACGGGGTTGGCAAAAGCGAGCGCAGCCTTCACCGCAGCCGATTTAGCTGAGCCTGGGTCGCCGACAAGCGCAGTCCACAAGACGCAGAGCACCGACCAGGAGCTCCGGTTTTGGTACATTTGCAGCCGATTAGTCGCCGGGATCAGCGAGCCCACGACGGCTACGGCGGCTGCGGTGATTGCGTCTTGGTTCACACCGAGCGATCTAGCCCGGTCCCTTCCGAACGCGTTCAGAAAGGGCGGAACGATGCCCTCGAGCATGTCTTTTGGCGGCGTCTCTTCCTTCCAGAGGTCCGCCGGTTCATCCCACTGGCCGACCGGGCGAGATCGCGCGTCAACTTCGACTGGCTCGAACTCCACTTCGGCGCATGCAATGCCGGGAGGATCCTGCGCGTACGTGTAGGCGTTGGCCACGCGCGTTTCGATGTGCTCGTAACTCTTACCTTCGGCGCCCGGCCAATGGTCAAGGATCAACTCAAGGGATTTTTCCTGGCTGATGCCGAAATCGCGGACGGAGCAGGCCACGACGTATGTGCCATGCGCCGGCGCGCCGCCGGCGAGGTACGATATCGCGCGTTCCATGTTGGTCGGTTGATCGAGCTCGACCAAGGGGCTGTCCCGATCGAGAGTAGATCGCTCGCGGGGACGTCCGCACGCTGTGGCCCAACTGCCGGGCAGTTCGGCGATACCTTCTTGATTGGTGAGGTCGTATTTTTTCCCGTCTATGGTGCTTCCACAGCCAACAACATAACCGCCGACGCATTTTACATCGATGCCGGGCCCAAGCTTGGAATTGCTGTTCCCGAGCGGCCAGGGCGCTACAAAGTAGCGGTGCTCACCTCCAGACGCGGTGCTGAAAGTCGTGGTCGGGGGCAACTTGCCGAGCTGGTCCTCGAGCTCCGCAATCGACTGCAACCCCGGTTTGCCATCCTTGATGTCGATATCGATGACGACCAGAACGCCATTCTGTAGCGGTAGACCCGTGCGAATGCCGATGTTGCAGGCGCGATAGCCGCCGCCCCACAGCTTCCTCACTTTAACTGCATCGCGAGTGGCTACGTCCTTCCAATTCTTATCTAGCGCCGGCGTTTTTTGATTTGGAAGTAACGGGAAGACGTCGAACCCCAACTCGGCGAGGCCAAGCGCGGTTCGTTGATTGTCAACGATCGTTGTGTTATTCATCTCTCACGTTTTCAGTTCTGGCCCCGTTCGACCTGGCAGTCGGCGGGGCCATTCTTTTGGCGCCCGCGGGGAGGTGGCTGTTTGGCCCTCATTGTCTGGCGTTCGGGAATGCTTGGCCGGCGAAGGGGGCGCGCGCATGCGCGCCGACGGCTTTAGGCCGCTTCAGTTTCCGAGGTGGATTTACGTCGGCGGCTCCACATCCAAGCATCAAGATCGGTCACGTCGTAGAGCACGCGGGTTGGAATAGGGGTGATGTAATGGGGACCGCCACCCCGCACGCGCAAGCGCTCAAGCGTGGCAGTCGACAGTCGAACGTGCTTGGCGGCTTCCTTCGTGTCGAGAAATTGCTGCATCTTCCTCTCCGTTTGAGAGAGCTGGCGGCCCAACAAGGAGCCGCTAGCGCCCACTGACTGGATCAGATGCTAGCAAAGACCATCAGGAGCCATCTCCCTTTGCATTTGTGGGTTTGTTGATTTTAGCGATTCACAGAACCCACAATTCTGCGCTCTCCTTCGACAATCGATACGACATTCTCGCTGGCGACCAGGAGCGGCGCACGCGAAGCGGGCCTGGTGCCGATGATCTTACGGAGCTCCGCCTCAAGAATTGCGACGACCGTCCGCTTTTCCGGCAGCATGTCGTATTTGTCGTACGTCGCCGTCACATCGCCCTCGAGGTGATCAAGGAGCGCTTTGACATCCTCACGTTTGGCCCCGCCGCGGCGCGCGATCGTTGCTGCCGTACGCCGGAGGTCATGCGGTGTGAAATGCGCCATCCCGAGGTGCTCTCGAATGCCCTTCCGCGCTGGCCGCTTTCCCTTTGCTGGCCGGCCGTTGAGCGCGGCCGACAGAGCATCTCGGGTGATCGGGGATAGTTGGCGAGGCGGACGATCAACCGGGCTTCCGTCCGCCGATTGCGATCCATCTGAATTGGGCCTCGCCGTCCAGGAAGAAAAGACCGCCCCTTGGCCTTCGGAAACGATGGCTTCGCGCACGACTGATATGGCCAAACCGTTCATAGGGACAATCACTTCGCGCCGCTTCTTCACCCGATTCTTTGGAATGTGATACTGCGGGTCATCCGAGGTGAAGCCGACAAGCTCGGGCACGAGAAGGCCGGCGGACTGGCCCGGCCGCACCATGGTTGCCAGAATGAATCGCAGGGCGAGCGCGATCGGCCGCCCGGCAGGAAGGGCCGGGTCATCCAAGCCCCACCAGAGAGCCTTGATCTCGTCGTCCGAAAGCACGCGTTCCCGCGGGCTTTCCTGATAGCGCCGGCGCATGTCCGCCACAGGATTGGCTGGCACATGTTTCCGGCCCGGCTCCTTGGCCCAGGAAAACAAGGTGTGCAGGACCGACTGCGTTCGGTTGGCGCCGACCGGCGCCGTCCCCCCAATCTCCTCGAGGAGTTCGGCGACGTCATCGTCGGTGATTTCGGCAGCGATTCGCCGCTTCCATTTCGTCCGGGCCTTTTTCAGGTAACCCTCATCGTTCTTCCAGGACGATTTCCGGACCTTCGCGTATTGGTCCAGGTAGAGTTGAGCGAGCTCATCGAACGTTAGCCGCTCGCGCTTCGGGCGATTCGCGCGCTTCTCCGCGGCCGGGTCGGCGCCGTTGGCCACGGTTCCCAGCAGGATCTTGGCTTGGGTGCGAGCGGCCTCCGGGGCGATCTTGCCCACGGCCGCCAGAGTGAGCCGGCGAACGGGCGCCGTCCGGCCGGTTCCTGCCCGGTAAACGATGATGAATGACTTTGCCCCGGTCGGCCGGACGCGCACCCCGAACCCGGGAAGCTTCGCGTCCCAAACCGTGTATTCCGACGCCTGCTTTTCCAGTCCGTCGACCAAGGTTTTGGTGATGGTTTGACCGCTCATTTGTCCTCCGGGAAGCACGGGGGAAGCACCGCGGTGCCAATCACAGCAGGTGATGGATGGCACGCGGTGAAGGAGCGGGCGATTTCTCGGCGGCCGTTAAGGCCGCTGAGGGTGCTGGAGGGTGGGTGAGGGACTACCTGATATGTTTTGGGTACTGCAGGTCGTTGGTTCGAATCCAGCTGCCCCGACCAGTCCGGAGGTGGGTCGGAACCGCACCAGAGAACAACAGCCCGTCGGCGAGGCGCCAGGCGATCCAGGCGAGAGCGCAGCAGCCGAGCATGGTGCGCGTTCAGTGCCGATGCCCGGAGCTGCCAAAGCCCTCCAAACCCTCGGCGCTCATTCCCTGCCCAACGCGACTTCTGCGCGATTTTTCAAGCCATTGGGCAGATCGGGCGGTGCGGAAATCGTAAAACTTTGTCGAACCTTTTGTCGTCGCCATGCACGTATAGGTGTTGGGGGATTTCAGCGCCCAATGCCTAACGGGCGCCGCCAAGCGATGATATTCCGCTTGCGCGGCGTTACGCTTTTCCGACCATCAGTTCGTCGCGTACCAGCCGAACGGAAACGGCAGGAACGGCCAGGCCAGCTGATTGTCGTTGGCGGCCTTCCGCGGGTCTTGCTCCGGCGTCTTCGCGGGCAGAGCAGGCGGCGTCGAACGCAGCGCCAAGCGCAGACATGCACATTGCAAATTCATCGTGGTGGCCCCCGCCCATTAATAGTTTTCAAAAATTTGCGTCAGCCTGGAAATAACCGCACGTCCTCAAAACGACGCGCTCATTCTCAAATCACACACAGTCTAGGAAAATCGGCGACCGCTTTCAACCGGTCTTGCCGCGCGCGCACAGGAAGTAAGGTTGATCGGTTAGGTTAAGGACGAGCGGTTGTTGCGGCCGTCTTCGTGACTGTTATCAGATCGGTCCGGCTCGCGACGGCTGCCTGAAATTCGTGCTCACATGATATCACAGTTCGTCGCAGTGCTCGTATCCTGTGAGTTCTGCATCATGTCTTTCGATCGCAACGTCCGAACCATCGGTCCGCAGGCGAGCTGGACCGAGATCTGGCATCTCTGGACCGTGTTCGTGCCGCGCCGCTCGATCAACGGGCAGCTGGTTTACGGCAAGGTCTGGCGCCGCCACGACGGCCGCGACTGGATCTACAAGAAATTCACCGAGTACGACAGCGAAGCGGCAGCCTGAAGCGGCGTCGCTGTCGTCCGGCGCGGTATCGCTGCCCCCTCAAGCGGCCTTTGCCGCGGCAGGCTTGGGCGGCGGCGGCTTCAGCGGCTTGTCCTGCCTCTTCGACCAGGAGATGTAATAGGCCACTGTCGTCATGATCGCGATGCCGGCGACGCTGACGAAGATCTGCGCGAACAGCGAGCCCGAGCTCATCGACAGCTCGAAATGACCGACGAAGGACAGGAACACGCCGACGCAGAACACGGCGAGCGACTGCTGGCCGCATACGATGATGGGATCGAACCCTTTCCATTCCAGGCCCGGCCAGTCCTTCGGCACGAAGCGGATCACCAGGATCACGATCACGACGAAGTGGATGAAGCGGTAGGGCGCAAGGTTGGTCTTGTCGTTCGGGTTGAACGCCGAGAACAGCCATTCCGGGAACATGCCGCCGAGGGTCGGGAAACGGCCAGCCATGGTCATGACCAGCGCAAACAGCATGTAACCGAGACAGAGCCAGAGCGTGACCGGCGCATTGATCAGCGCCATCGAGCGCCGCGCGCCGCCCATTGCGCACCAGGCGCCGAACACGAACAGCACCTGCCAGCAATACGGGTTGAAGTACCACTGTCCGGCCGGATAGGCGTTCAGGTTCAAGCCGAAATGGCGCGCGGTCAGCCAAAGCACGATGGACAATGCCATCGTCAGGTCCGGCTTGCGCAGCATGAACCACAGCACCGGCGGAAACAGCCCCATCAGCACAATGTAGAGTGGCAGCACGTCGAGATTGAGCGGCTTGAAGCGCAGGAACAGGCCCTGGCGCAGCGTCTCGGTGGCATTGTCGACCAGGCCGGCGACGTTGAACTCGTTGATCATCTCGGAATCGCCGAAGCGCAGCGCCAGATAGCTGA
The DNA here is from genome assembly GCF_055811035.1 of Bradyrhizobium sp. MI1.10. Taxonomy (NCBI): domain Bacteria; kingdom Pseudomonadati; phylum Pseudomonadota; class Alphaproteobacteria; order Hyphomicrobiales; family Nitrobacteraceae; genus Bradyrhizobium; species Bradyrhizobium sp. MI1.10. The sequence continues at coordinate 2,417 of NZ_JBVVPN010000077.1, read as the reverse complement.
TCGAGGCGATGTAGATCACGAACAGGATGATATGGGCGACGTAGAGCTGCCAGACCCGCTTGGTCAGCCTCGTGGCGCCGACCAGGAAGCCGCGCTCGAGCATCATCCGTGCATAGACGAAGGAGGCGGTGTAGCCGGAGATGAAGACGAACAGATCGGCGGCGTCGGAAAAGCCGTAATTGCGGGTGGTGATCCAGTTCACCACGTTGTCGGGGATATGGTCGAGGAAGATGGCCCAGTTCGCAATACCGCGAAACAGGTCGAGCCTGAGGTCACGGCCCTTTTCGGGGAGCGTGGCGTTGATGTTCAGGAAGGACATGCGACGGGAGCTTTCGGAGGGGACGGACAGGTGGGCGTCAACGAAGCAGGGCCGCCGGGCGAGATCCCGGCGCGGAAGGCGGGTACGCAATTGTCACGATGCAGCATAATGATTATACCCGTCGGCGAGGCATCCCGGGGGCCGGAATCACGGATCAGTTCCCTAAAGGTGTCTCTATACTATGCCCGCGGTTTCCACCAACTGCTACCGTGCCGCATCGAAATCGAACGAAAAGACGAACAAGAGGCCCGGACCATCCATGACCGCACGCATTTTCAAGCCCGCCAAGAACGCGATGCAATCCGGCCGGTCCAAAACCAAGGAATGGCAGCTCGACTATGAGCCCGAGCAGCCGCGCGCGGTCGAGCCGCTGATGGGCTGGACCTCGTCCGGCGACATGAAGCAGCAGATCACGCTGCACTTCCACAGCAAGGAAGAGGCGGTCGCCTATTGCGAGCGCAAGGGCATCGCCTACCAGGTGATCGAGCCAAAGGAATCGGTGCGCCGTCCGGTCGCCTATGCCGACAATTTCTCGTTCCGCCGCGGCGAGCCTTGGACGCATTGAGGGCGGGCCACGCGTCGAGACTCTGGTCATGCCCGGGCTTGCCGTCTTCGCTGAAGCTTCGCCGGCCCAACACCGAATGCCCTGCGAAGCCTTGGTGGAGCCGGGTCCCGGGCATCCTTGTTTTTAGCCCCGCGTGAAAGCCCGCGGCTGGCCGGAATAAGCCCGGGCAACCACGCGGGTTCTTCCCATCGTCCTGCCCTTGGCAGCCATTCCGCTCCGTGCTTCGCTGCCGCGCAAGACAGGCTCATGGCGAGGTGGGGGTATGGCCGGGCGTGACCAGCTCGACGGCGTCGATCTGAAAATACTCTCCGAGTTGCAGCAGGACGGGCGGGTTCGCAACAATGAGCTGGCGCTGCGCGTCGGGGTGTCCGGGCCCAACTGCGTCAGGCGGTTGAAATCGCTGTTCAGCCGCGGCGTGATCCGGGCGGTGCGCGCCGTCATCGACGAGCGGCTGCTCGGCTACGAGGTGGTGTCGTTCGTCTCGATCCAGCTCGGCAGCCAGGCCCAGCCGGTGCTGGCGGCGTTCGAGAGCTCGATCGCCGCGATCCCGCGCATCCAGCAGTGCTGGCGGATTTCGGGCGACACCGACTATCTTCTCAAATGCGTGGCGCCGAGCGTCGAGAGCATGCGCCAGCAGCTCCTGCATTTCGCCGCGATGCCGAACGTGAAGAACGTCCGCAGCTTCCCGGTGCTGGGCGTAGCGAAGGACGTGCCGCTGCCGTTGCAGAAGATCGCGGCGGCAGGATAGTTCGGCGGCAACTGTCCCAGAACGTAGCTCGCACAACGACATCCAAACGTCTGAAGGCGCGGGGGTTATTCCCTTGCTGGGATAGAAGTTCGGATAAGGCGGATAAAAAGATAAGTAACTCACCTAACTGTGACATGTGATTTGGGAAGTCCTGCAATGCGCCGAGCCGTGATTGCCGGTTCCTGGCGCCGGCCTACATGCGAGGTGTGAACCTCAGCCTGCATCGCATGCCGAGGCCTCTTTTGTGGGACCCTGAAGCAGGAAAAGACAACATGACCTCGATCTCGAAGACGTTCGTCGCATCCGCTGCGACGCTGTTTGCATCTGCGTTTCTCATGATGACCGCGCCGGCTGCCCAGGCAGAAGACTACTGCATCACCAATGGCGCCCAGGCCGCGCATGGCTGCGGATATCCGACGATGGAGGCCTGCCGGGCGGCGGCCGGCGGCATCGGCGGCTCGTGCTCGCAGAGCGGCGGCGCGAAGACGTCGACAGACGCGCTGGCCTTCCAGCCGAAGCAGACGCACTCGCGCACCAAGCTGCGCCCGGGCGGGCAGACCAACTCGAACTGATCGAGACCGGTTTCGAAATGTTGCGGCCTCCGAGTTGGATCTCGGCGGCCCCCACCGCCCCCCACCCCGCGCGGCTGCGGGGCCACACCCGCGCCGGCCGCGGGGCGTGGGAGTACGAGCACGAGGCCGGGGGCAGCGACGTCTCGGTGGCCGGCTCGCAGAAGGGCCTGATGCTGCCGCCGGGCCTCGGCTTCAACGCCGTCTCGGAGAAGG
>NZ_JBVVPN010000076.1:0-22763 GCF_055811035.1 Bradyrhizobium sp. MI1.10 | reverse complement strand
GAGGGAAGAATGAAACGAACATGCTCGCTGTCCTTTATCGACTCAGAACTTCAGCTCAGAAGATGAACACACCGCGGTTTCGCTAACTGTTCCTGACTTCCGGTCACCCGCCAGTCGCGTCGCACGCGCGATGCCTGAAAGGCCCCGGTCTAGCCGGGGCCTTCGATTCACCAGTCCGACTTCAGATCAATATTTGAGCAGAATCGGGCCGCCGAACTTATAGTTGAGCCGCGCAGTCACAAGATCGAAATCCTGGCGGATGCGGTCGCCGCCCAGCGAACCAGCAGCCACGACAAAGTTCACGTCGGCATCCCGCATGAACAAGTGGTCGTACTCGACGCTTACCGACCAGTTCGGCGCGAAACCGACTTCGATCCCGGCGCCCACAGTAGCACCCCAAGGGCTGCTATCAGCGCCCGCGAACTGCGCGCCCGTGACTGCGGAGTTGACTAGATACGTGTTGCTCGCCACTGCGACGCCGCCCTTGGCGTAAAACAGTACGGTGTCGAGCGCATAACCGATCTGCCCAGTCATCGTACCGAACGCACCAATCTTGCTCTGGTCGACATCGCCGAACGCAATGCTGACGTTGGATCCGCTCAGATCAGCCCAGTTCCCCTGACCTTCAACGCCCAGCACGATCTGGCCGATCTGCCATCGATAGCCGATCTGCCCGCCGACGGTAATGCCGGTCGCATCATGACAGCCCTCAGGGGTGCGACCATTGTAGTCCCAGCAATTCGAGCTTGAGCCCAAGCCGCCGTTCACACCGACGTAGAGGCCGCTCCAGTCGTAAATTGCAGCCGCGACAGGCGGCGGAGCTTTGGAGTAGAGAGGTTGGACGGGCTGCGCAGCCAGGTCTGCACCGGATGCGGACGCAATTGCGCCAAGCGCCACAATGCTCACAGTCGTAAGCAAGAAGTTCTTCATTTCTACTCTCATGTCTTGAGTGCCCCGAGCCTCATGCGTCTTAACAACGTGCGCGCGAATTGCTGTAGCTGCGTCACAACATTCGTGCCGAAAGAAATGCGTGAACCGGACGCTGCGTTAGGTTCTGCGTTGCAGATCATTCCCAAGTGTCCCCTTACGGAGGCCACCATGGGCGGAGCGCCACATCGGCATGCGTTTCTTGGAATCCCGGGCCCACCTTGATATCCCGCATTCCAAGTTCGGCGGAGACATCGAGCAGTTTGCTGACGGAATTTGTCGGATTCCATTCGCTTCTCGTCAGTCCTGTACCAATCGAGCAGAAATTCAATCTTCAGATATTTGATGCCATTGTCTTGAAGAATGCGTCTCATTTCCGCAAAACCAATCTTGCTTTGCGCGACCATCGTGTCTTCGTAGTGAAGACCGAACCCGTTGAACCCCGCGCGCGCTGCCCCTTCGACCCTGCCTTTGAATTGGAATGGAGTGACCTCAGCAGGCCCCCAGCGGGTAAACGTGCCCCGAAAGCGCGAAATACGAGATCAGAAGCTCTACGTCATTAGCCACGGCACTATCCTCGCGCGTTCAAGCGGTGAAGTAAGGTATGGCAGCCCACAGGCCACCGGTTGCCATTCTGATATCATGGCACTCGCTGACATAAAGTGGGCGCCCCACGAAACAGTTTTGCCTATTGGAGGCCCGGACCAACTTCGAAAATGGCCGCGCGGCCCTTCATTCGATTGGCGGCGCATCCGGCGCAATGTGGTTGTCGGCACGGCACGCGGCATGAAGAGCGCTAGCCGATGCGCGGTCTCGAACGTAAGCGGCATTTCCGCGACGATATCCATCCTCTTTGAGCGACGGTGAATGACGATCGCTCGATCGTGCTGATCCGCATTCCAGAAAACAACATAAAGATTGTACCTTCTAATGAATCCGACAAACGTGCCTTTGATGTTTTCAGACCCAAGGACGAGGCCGCCGGCCGCCTTCGATTGGGCCGGCTCCTGGACCGTCTTGACCATCTCGTCGAAAATGATCGCGCTCGGTTCCGCCCTCTTCCATGATTTTTTATCCGGAGTGGCAAGAGCACCGAGCGTTGGCGCGCAGCCCGGAAACCATCCGCCTCGCTGCCGTCAGCCAGATGGAGCATGGGGCAATGGAGACGGTGCCGCCATTTGAGAAGAGCCGCGAAATGCGATCGCGCAAGTTCGCCACGGCAGCGCCGCCGGGATAGCCGCGCCAGTCGCCAATCGGCCCGTCATCCTTGACGTGGGTTTCGCTGTGGTCGCTGTGACCAAAGCGGCCGACGAAGTCCGATTTATTTTCGTTCTTCGCCGGCTTCTGATTCATTCGGCTGGACTGTGCAATTGAGCCGCCCCGGGTTTGCCGCAGCCCATTTGCTTTAACTTACGCCGCCATGATGACTTGATTTCGGTGGAGCGCTGCAAGGCAAACGCATGAATGAGGCGGCAGATTTATCTATGCCCTTCCATAGCGAGCCGCAGCGACTTCGGGATGCGCTGCGCCTTTCCAGCTGAGATAAACGCTACCCGTACACGTGCTGTGACCAGGAGATCGTCGCCACGCCTGCATTCCTGCAGCAAGGCAATCGACGCGCCCCTCACCTCTTGCGGGACTGTGACGACGTCAAGAATGTCATCCAAGACCGCCGGTTTTAGAAAATCGATCGTCATCGAGCGCACAACGAAGGCAACACCGGGCGCATCGTTCTTGGCTTCTTTGAGTAATGCTTGCTGATTCGTTCCGAGCAGGCGCAAGTAGTTCGTTCTGCCGCGTTCCATGAAGCGCAAGAAATTTGCGTGATAAACAATCTGGCCGGAGTCGGTATCTTCGAAATAGACCCGGATCTGCATATGATGGCGGCCGTCGCGAATTTCGCCATCAAGAGAGGCTCTCACGGTGTGGTCCCCTTGCTGCCCTTTTGGGACCCATTGTCTCGCATAAAGGCGCGTTCCAGAGCAAGCGCCGAGGGGCTTTGGCTTTGTTCGCGCAGTCGGAGCTCCGGCGCACCGCCGCGTGGGTGCTGCGCGTGCCCTCAACAGATCAACAACTTAGTAGCTCGGCCTGATCTTCGGGGTGATGACGAACTGCCCTTTTGGCCTGCGATTTGCCTGCCGGTGTGGCGCTGGCACGTCAGTGTTGGATACTAGGGAGGTCCGCTTGGATACTAGAGAGGTCCGCCAGAACTTAGCGGTATTCACGATGGCTGCTGGAGCTCGGGTCGATCAAGAAGCTACTTGTAAGAGGATTGGCGGATGCGAAACAATCGACGATCACACGGACTGTGGGTGCTGACTGCGCCACCAGCGCCACAAACTGCTCCACTTACTGATGAAATTGCAGCGGATATCGTCGTGATTGGCGGTGGATATACCGGGCTGTCGGCGGCCCTTCATCTAGCTGAAGGTGGAGCGCGTGTTGCGCTTTTGGAGGCGTCTGAAATAGGATTCGGCGGGTCCGGGCGGAACGTCGGACTCGTGAATGCGGGCATGTGGCTCATGCCTGAGTCGCTTCCGGCCGCGCTCCGCGCGCCTTTTGGAGAACGGTTACTTGAACAGCTCGGCCGCGGACCGCAGACGGTATTCGAGCTCATCGAAAAGCACCACATCGAATGTGAGGTCGAACGTGCCGGCACCTTGCATTGTGCGGTCGGACGTAAGGGCTTGGAGGAGGTTGAGGCCCGTGCCGAACAGTGGCAGAAGCGTGGAGCGCCCGTCCTGGTGCTAAATGCGGAGGCAACACGCAGCAAAGTAGGCGGTGGCGACTACACCGGCGCGCTGCTCGATAAGCGCGCCGGCACCATACAGCCATTGGCTTATGTGCGAGGGTTAGCGCGGGCCGCGCTTGCGATGGGAGCCAGGATATTTACGCATAGTGAGGCCGTCATGGCGCAACAGAATGGTTTCCGCTGGAGAGTCGGCACCGAAAGCGGATCTGTAGAGGCCGACTGGGTGGTCGTCGCGACGGACGCTTATAGCAAGGGACTTTGGTCTGAGGTACGGCAGGAACAGATTCAACTGCCCTATTTCAACTTTGGCACGCCATGTCTGCCCGATGATCTGAGAAAGTCGATCCTGCCTGAGCGGCAGGGTGTGTGGGACACTCGAGAAGTCCTCTCTTCGTTTCGTCTCGATCGCTCCGGGCGACTCGTGTTTGGCAGTGTTGGTGCGCTTGAGGGGATTGGGCGATCTATTCACCGCGCTTGGGCCCAAAGATCGTTGCACAAGCTTTTTCCAGGACTTCGGGGCGTCCAGTTTGAAACCGGCTGGTTTGGCATGATTGGAATGACCTCCGACAACTTGCCCCGGCTTCACAAGCTGGACCGCCAAGTCATCGGTTTCAGTGGCTATAACGGCCGCGGAATCGCACCAGGCACTGTGTTTGGCAGTGTTTTGGCTTCGTATGTATTGGGGCAGATCGCGGAGAACGACCTGCCGTTGCCGGTCACCGCCGTTGAAGCCCAGCGCTTTCGTGCAGCGCAGGAGGCGTTTTATACGGCGGGCTCCCAGCTTGTTCACCTGATGGATTCCTGGTTCTGATCACCCCAGCAACCCGGTTGGCTTCACAAGCTGCCCTCGCTCGAAGCATGCCGGTCCTCGTGATGTTGTTATGATGTGTTCAAGGGCGCCGTCATGGAACTTAGCATACCTCGGGTAGACGATCGGATGGTGAAACGACGAGCTTGCGACGGGTGACGTTCATGACTCGAGCTGTCGGTTCTCCGCCGAATGCCAGTCCGCACCGTGGAGGCGGATCATCTCCCCGACGGATCGCTCGATGAAGACGCGCTCAACGCAAAAGCCGGCAGTGACCGAAGCCGCACTTTAAAAGGGTTTCTCGATATCGCGAGACACCAGCGCGAAGGCCCACTCCAAACTGGAAGCGCTCATGAGTTGCCGTCACGGCGGTCGAAAGGGAAGCGCCAGCCTGTGAGGCGAGTTCTGCGTCATTTCGTTTCGCTGAACCCGTCTGGAAACTCCCTTATGATGGACAGGGCAACTTCGCCTCCCTGCTTTATCCCGGCATCGTAGTGCTAGATGCCAGCGCGGCTTTCTGTTGGGGTGTCATAATTAATCCATGCGCCGAGCGCGTGCGGTGCGCGGCGAAATCTCTTCCGAATAATGAGGTTGTCCACAGGAAGCTGTGAATAGCCGGCGTAAGGTTCCGCTATTTGCGGTTGCACGCCGGGAAACGTGTTCCACTGCTCGTAACGAATCGGGGAGAACCGCCAGCTTGCGACTGGCGGCCCCGATTGCCCGCGCAACGCTGCGGACTGCGGGCCAAACGCTGATGTTAGCAGCAACAGCATTACATTCGGTAAGCCCCGAGAGGTCAAGTCCGGCTTTACTCTAGTGACAGAAGTCGAATGGCTACCTATAAGAACGCCAACTACCTACCGCAATCTAACAGCGACTGTTTCGATCAGGATCAGGGGCCGGGAGTCGCGGCTCCCTTTGCCGCTCTCTACCGATGCACGGGCTGTCATCGCGAAATCGGAATTGCAGCAGGCCACACATTGCCTCCGCAAAGCAATCATGCGCATACGTCAGCACAAGCACCATTCGATGGCGTCTGATCGTATGGGCAGATCACAATCCGAAATGAGCGACCGACAACAGCGGAAGTCCGGTTCAGCCGGGCTTCTACACTCTTGTTTGGAGATGCCCATTCAGGCGAGAGTACTTGAGAATGAGCTAGAAGTATTTCGCGGCCGGGTCTTCAGCATCTTCCACTTCCGGCATCATTACTTTCGATGCATCGGACAGCGAGCCGCCAATGGAATTCAGCATCATTCTGAGAAGATTCAGAGCTTTCGCAAACGTCTTCGCCTCCGATTTGCCGCGCAACCAGCCCACTTGCCATTGCCACTAGCGTCCGGTGGCTCCGGGTTGAACCATCGAAGGTCATCAGACAGCGTTCGCCGCGCCTCGCGCTCGTGCGGTTTGCCTAAGCATTTCGGCGGTTCGCCTAACGGACCCAAGCCGTTTGGCTCTTTGCGGCCCGAAAATCGTTTTGGATTCTTGCGAGTGCGGCCGGTCGCCCGGGCTTTGCTGAGAGGAACGCATGCGCGTGCCATTGAAATTCATTCCTTTATATAAATTGGCTATGGGGACTCCATTTGCAGCTGTGCGCGTGAACGACCCGGTCGGTGTTTGGGTTGGCCGTTCTGTGCCTTTCGAGATGCCCTACCCATGTGGAACCACGCGAGCGCGACAAAGATTGCAATCAGGTGCATGCTCCGAACAAACATCTTCTCGGAAGCAACGGCAATACGGGCAACGGCGATGAATGAAGTTACGATGCTCAACGCGGAGTTAGATCGCTGCAAGGCTGAGCTGAGGGACCTTAACGCGAAGATGAGCTCAATTTCCTGCACGCAGCCGGTGGACATGACCGCAGTCGAGGACGTGGCGAGGCGAATTCGCCAAATTGCCGAACGGGTCGAAGTCTTGACGCGCACCATCCTCCACGGTCCACAAGCCGGAACACAATAAGGCTGCCAGGAGCGCTGCCGGGCGGCCAGTTACAAAGTTAACCCGGCAGGGAGATGCCCAGGTTAGATCATATTTCTAAGCCTTGCGTGTTCTTGCAGCAGCTCAACTTCTTCTGTCTGAGCCCCTGTTGCTTTCGTCAACTGTCGGCCACCTAGTCTTGCGAAGCGATTCGCGATCACCGTAGGTCGCAGGAACGTGCGCTTTTAGATGACGTAACGTGCGCGACACGCGATGCAGCTTCTGCGCTGCTACGGTCGAAAATGTCTTAAGCGGGCAGATATTCTGGCGGGAATTGTGCGAGGGCTTTAGCCTCTTCGCCCTGCCCGTGCGTTGGATGTAACCGTTGACATAAGTGCGATGCCAAGGGCCGCGTCCCCAAGCCGGATGATGAGCGGACCTGAGGCGCATTCAGCGAAGCTCGAGTCTGCCAAGGACCGCGAGTGCTCGCCACGAAAGATCGCTTCGCGGTCCTCAAATCGCGTGTTGCTCAGGCAGTCGCCTGCTGAAGCCCGACTTCCCCATGCCAACCGGAGCGTCTTCAGCGCAAAGGCCCCGTCTCCATGGAGCGCCGCCCGCGAACACTTGCGAATGGCGCCTCCTTCATACTCAACATTTCGCGTTGTCGTGTTCAGCCGTATCCGGCTGAAGACGTTAATGTCGGAGACCAGACACTAACGCGCGAGTATTCCGTCGCCTGAGCCGAAGAACATGGTTTTGCCCTCTTCAAGCGGGGCTCGCAAATGGCTTTGGTGGCACGTGGATTGCTGGGACACCGAAAAGAGCCCGTACGATCATGACGGCCTCGCAGTCGCCGGCCCAGGAGTCCAAATGAAACTTGCTCGATTGATCGCGGGCGTCAATCATCTCCATTCTCGCCAGCATTTCAACTCATCTAGTGTGTCGATGCCCATGCCGTAGTAGTTCGGTGCTACTATACGTGGCGAACGACGGTGGCACCCGCACGGAATCTATGCTTAAGGTCAGATCATGAAACCGGTTCTCGTCTTCGATTGGAATGGAACGTTGCTCGATGATGCATACGCACTGCTCGAAACCACCAATGCAATTCTAGATCGCTTTGGTCGTACAACGATCGACATGAAGACGCTTCGGGAACATTGCGACGTTCCGCTGTCTCTTCTTTATCGCAGCCTCGGACTATCGCGAGACGAGCTTGCGACGGTGGATCGCGATGGGAGTGCAATGTTTCACGACGCCTATGAGGCTCTTGCGGGCAGAGCCGATCTACGCGAGGGCGCGCGCAGAGTCTTGGAGTTGGCGCGCCGAGAAGGGGCTTCGTCCATCATCGTGAGCAACCATATAGTCGACCCTCTGCGCTACCAATTGAGAAGACTTGGAATCAATGACTGCATCGACGATGTGCTCGCGTTCGAAAGCCGCGACACGCAATACAAATCGACAAGCAAAGGAGAGCGACTTCGTCTATACATGCAGAAGAACAACTTGAAACCAGCGTCAACTTTCATCATCGGCGATATGCCGATCGAAACGGATATTGCACGGAATCTCGGACTGATAAGTATAGCCATTACCGGGGGATTTGTTTCCGAGGCGCGCCTGCAAGCGGCGCATCCAGACTACACGATTAACAACCTTCATGAGCTGTTGCCAATCTTACGAAGCTACGGTTTTTTTGGAATGCACAAATCATGATCGGCGAAGATCACCGCACAGCGTCTGTAAAACCTTGATCATGTCGTCCATGTTGAACGAGCTTATCTCGGCGATTCGAACTCCGCCTTCGACATCGCACGCGTCGCATGGCTCAACTCAGTCGCGAGTCCAGCATCTGCAATACCGAACCCGTAATCCGGTACCTGCCGCACTCGCGGCATTCCAGGCGCCTGTAGTCGTCACCGGTGGACTGCTCGAGGCTTGACGATGCCAGATCGAACAATAACCCATCTCTCACCCACACATTGCCGCTCTTACGACCTCAGCGATCCCAGATAGTCGAGCGTGTTGGCAAGCGTCACATTGTAGAATCGGAGAGCAACTTCACCCCGTGCGTCGAACGCTGGCTCTGACGCATATTCGATGATCGTGTTTGTTTTTATGGCGCGCCAATCAGCCTAGCCTGAAGGAGATCGAGCTTAGCGCGCCCGTACATCTGCCGCTTGACCAGCTTGAGCTTGGTGATCTGAGCTTCCACTTGGCCATTGGACCACGGTTGCGTGATAGCCGCGTGCACCGCGCCCTTGTCGTTGGCGATCCCATTCGCGAACGAGCCAATGAGGCTCCGCTTGGATTCATCTATCCAAGGTTCGAGCTCGATCTCGGCCCTCTTTCGGATCATCGCGTGGAAGCGGCCAACGAGAGCGTTGGCATCGGCCAGCATAGGGACGCTTTGTTCAATAGCGGCAACCGTGACGGTCTCGGCCTTGGTTAGGTGGTCCCGCTTCATCGTCATCAACTGCGCTATCGTCCGGGCGGCGGGGACCCTCTGCAATTGTTGACGGCTGATGGTCTCGGCGCGTCGCCGTCGCGTGGCCCATTCCGCCACCACGCGCAGCGATCCCTTAAAGCCTTGCCCTCTCAAGCGGCGCCAGAGTTCGGCACCGTTACGACAGCCGCCTGACCACTGCGCGTCCAGGAATGGCAGGTGCCCATCCAGGGTGCTTTGACGGGTGCGGAAGATATCCGTACCGCCGCCGCGACTAATTTGGCGAACCAGATTGCGACTATGTCCTGTGCGGCGGACGATCTCCTTGAGCGGCACACCGTCGCTGACAAGAGCCGCGATTGCGGCATGGCTGTCCTGGCGCCGCAGATAACCCTGATAGCGAAGCTTTTCCACGCAGGTCAGCAGTTTAAGATCGATCGTCGTCGCCCCGATTGCGGCTCGGATTTTGCTCATCGAACGGCGCACCGCTTCAAGGAAGGCCGCGCTCGCGTTTTCCATCAGATGCCAGCGGTCGGCGACCTGGATGGCGTTCGGCAGCGCCTTGGCTGCTGCCTCGCCATATCCACCACCGCGATCTCGCGACACAATGTTGATGCCCGGGTGCTTCGACAGCCACGCCTGAACGGTCGCCATTTCCGGGTCGGGTAGCAAGGCAACGATCCGCCGACGCTCCAAATCGCACACGATGGTCCCGTACCGACGATTTCTCCGGAACGCCCAGTCATCAATACCCACAACAAGCAAGGGATCCATCGGCATCGCCGCCCGCCGGCGGACCACCCGCAGCAAGGTATCGTTGCTGACAGGCAGCATGAGCCGCTTGGCGAAGCTTGCTGCCGGCCGGCCGCCGAGCGCCAACCCCAGGTGATGGACGATGTGTTCGAGCCGTGCCGTCCGACGCCGTCGAAGCGGAACGACGTCTTCTCCGAACCGCTCCGCGAAGATCCGCCGGCGGCAATGCGGCACCTTGCATGTGAAGCGCCGCGTGAGTAATCGGAGGCGCACCTTTCTGCCCGCTGATGGCAAATCGGCCACGTGCCGGATGTAGCGGCTATGGACTCGGCGCGATAGTGTCGCGCACAAAGGGCACTGGGCCTCCGCAGTCTCTGACCGAACAGCCAGAATAACCGAATCCTCTGAATCACTTACGCCATCAAAGACCAAACCACTCGGTACTAGCGATGAAATTCGAAAGCCTGTCCGCATGGCGCCGATTCTCCGTTGAAGAACCACAGTCGCCGGCGAACTTCATCAGAAATGAGTCAGAGCCCCATTAGGATGCCGATCAGCCCCCGGACCCCAAGCCGCTACAACCTCTCGGCAAGGGGCGATTCGTCCTATTTGTACGCCACAGCTACCCAGCAGCCATAGCCGCGCTTAGGATTTCTTTCTTGCTGGAGATGGCTGGGATCTTATCGCCTCAGACCGATCATGGTTCGGGGCAGAGGCATGCGCGGCAAGGACGAAAAGGCTCGGATCGAGGCATTTGGGTCTCCAGATGACAGCAAAATGCCGCTTGCCACGAAGCGCCGTCGCAAGAACCGTGGCATCCCGCCGCCCGCGACGTTCGATATCGATACACTGCCGGGCAGCTCTAATTTGACGGCATTGGAGGCAGCCGCGGTCATCCGGCGCACCCCCGGCGCCCTAGAGCAGTGGCGGCGCGATCCGAACCACCCGCTGAAATGGCGCTACGTCGATGGCCGGCCCCTTTATCGTGTCGATGCGGTGCGGGACTATCTGGCCAAGTGCGATAAGACGACTAGGACGCCTCGGCCGCATAATGCTCACGGAGACGGCCGAGCAGCTCGGCCTTGATCGGGTCAAGCGGATTCGTCCGCTGCAGGCGCACGATCTTCCCGATGCGTTTCGCGCCAACCAGCTCTGCAATGTAGTCGTGAGCCGCCTCGAACGCCATCTTGCGGATGATCCACTGTTCGTCGTGATTGTAGACTTGATCGATTCCGCTTGGCTTCTGCCCAACACACAACCGCTGGATTTCGTTGTCGTAGCCACAGCGCGACATGATGGTGCGCAAACTGCGCCTTAGGTCATGCATAGTGAACTTGGCAACGCCCGCTTCCTTGACCAGGCGGTTGACCATCTTGGTGAAGCCCGACATCTGCCCACCGGTCTTCGGTGACGGGAAGACATAGTCGGACGTTGCCCGCTGGAAATGTTTCGCGGCCGTGAGCACCTCGTCAACCAAGTGAGTGCGCGGCACATCGTGGTGCAACCCCATTTTGGTCCACGCCGCATCGAAGGTGATCCGGTCGTCCATGATGTGCTTACGCCACTCGATCATGGTAGGCTCGCTGCGGCGCGGGCCGCCGAGCAGGCACATGCGTGCCAGGAAACCGAAAGCCCCGAGCTTGCCGGATGCATCCCAGACCTTGATGATTTCTTCATCGGTCAGTGCGCGGCCCTTTGCTCGGCGCCCGACTCTCTGCGCACGGGTTTCTTTCGGCGCGCGATAGCCGGCGAGCACGTTGTGCTCGACGTAACCTTCGCCGACGCACCATTCGAGAAAAGTATGCACGTGCTTGCGCAAGTCCTTGGCTGCACCGCGCTTGCCAGTCTTTGCAATCTTCTCGACCGCAGCCATGATCTGCCGTCGCGTCAGGTCCCCCACGCCGCTCTCGGCGTGATCCTTGAGCCCGCGCCGCAGCGCCGACATTGCTGGCTTCCAGTTGACGACTTGGCGTTCGGTCAAAGACGCCTGGTAGGGACCATCTTCAACAATGAGGCTCGCGAGCGTGGTGCACTGCTTCTCGGCTGCCTGTTGCCGCCTCGCCTCGCGCTTCGCATCGTTAGGGTCTAAGCCCTTGACGACCTCGCCTGCGGCAATGGTGGCGGCCTTGCGCGCTGCCTTCTCATTATATTTGGGCCACGCGCCGAGGGTCTTGCGCTGGGTTCCCCTCACCCCCGGCTTGGTGAAGAGATAGACCCAGGTCCGGCCACCGGTGGCGCGCATGCGCAAGGCGAGGCCGGGCAGCTTGTCGTCGTGGAGATAATGCTGCGCCTTACCCGACGGCAGCGTTGCGTCGCGGATCACTGCATCGGTGAGTGTCAGCTGGTTGGCCGGCTCCGTCATGATTCCTTCCCTCTCTCTGTGCCCCCGCGCGCCCCGCAAGAAGGGCGGTCAGCCCTCGAACAGAACCGGGGCTCAGACCTTCCCCTTGCCGTGTGCCCGCGCAGGGAGAACCCACAGACCCAAACAGAACCGGGTCTCAGACCTCCCCCCGTTTTAGTGCCCCAGGGGAAAATCCCCGGCGGGCACAACGGGGGCATACAAAATGTAGCAAGGTCAGCTATGGGCTCTTATGGGCAAATAGGGCCATAACCCTCGTCAATCAAAGGCATTTTTACATACTAACTATGGCCGGATTTGGTTGGCTCGGGTCTACGGATTGTGGTTCACACGGGAGAGGTCCAAGGTTCGATCCCTTGTGCGCCCACCATTATAAGTCTGTAAACACAGAGCTTTTCCGATCATCGGTGATAGCGCGTTCGGCAGTTGCAGGCACCGGAGAGCAGAACTAAGCAGCAACGCCCGGGGGAAATCCGGGGAATATGTTCATGCGCTGTTCTGGCTCATCAAGTAGTGCGCTGCTCTTCTTTATCATCCCACTCCAATTCCGAGAGCACTTCCGCTTCAATCGTGTAGTCGGCGCTGAAAAGCTTCCCGTGCTCGGCCAAGAGCCGCCGCACGGCGTCCTCGGCTTCTTTTCTGGAAGCACAGCGCTCATGAAAAGATGCGCTCGTATCGGCCGTTCGACGCACAGCATCCCAATGCAGAATAGAGACCACGGCATACCACTCGCCTCGTCCAGTACGGCGTCTGACAAGAAGCTCATGATAACGATCGGCGGCCTGCGCCACAGCGAGCCAGAACGGCCCGTCAACGTCGCTCGTGGCGTTCTGCCGGGCTTCATACGCGACCCCCTTGAGGGACGGTTCGCCCAACCAAGTCAGCTTGTTGTCGATGGTTGATATGCCGGTCTGAATTTCTCGCAGCGCCTCGCGCGCCTCAAAAGTGATTTGCGGAGACTTGGGCTTTGTCCCCTTGGCCCTTTCTACCTGGGGCGGAACTGCGCGCATACGGCCCCAGATGTCGTCAGCGATCCGATCCAGATCCTCCTTGGACAACGTCCAGCGGTTTTCGCGCTCCCATTTCTCCCGATCGAGCTTTGGGGCGAGATTGACGACTTTGCCAGACGGTTTTCGCAGAGCTTCTTGCAGTGCGAGACCCGTACTGAGAGCCGCAAATCCTGAAGCGACGAGGCCTTCGTGAACTTGTCCGCGCTCATCAAATCTCAGAAAGGTCCCTTCTGCACGCTCGATTCGGAGCGGCTTCCCGTTCTCCACCTCGAGAATCACGTCAGCAACTTTTTGTTTTGTGCCCGCATATTGGGGCATGGCATCTTGGGCATGGACCAGCGCCATCATCATGCGCTGCGAGATGCGCTTCAGTCCGTCATCGGCAAAGAGGTAAAATCGCACAGATAGGGTCATCTGCAAGCTTCATGAAAAGAAGCATGGTTCATCAAGTTCGCAAAAGGCGCAAGCCTTCGGAACTCGTAAATTTCCGACACGCGCTCGCTTCATTGCAGCTAGCAGGGCGGAATCATCTGACTTTCGCGAACGGGGAGAACAGGGGCTGCGGCGAAAGCCACTCGCCCTCACCTTGTGGCTACGAGACGACGCCCCTCTCGAACCGGTGCACGATGTTTTCGTAGACACCCTGTGCGAACTCCTGGAAGTCGAAGAGCATGAACATCACACGCGCCGCACCTCGTCGGCTAGAGTGTCCCGAAGGCTGCCGAGCACGATGATGGCTTCCATCTCCGACATCTGCTCGTGCGAGGCAGGCGTGTCGAACAAGATGCGGTTGCCTCCGATGCTCTTGAGAGTGCGTCCGCAAAGGCCCCGGTGCGTCACGCGAATGCTTAGCTTGGCTTCAGGGGTCGCGCCCAAGGCAGCATAGAACCTGCTGGCGAACATCAGCGCTTCTGTCAGACGGACGATGCGGGTGTTGAAGAACAAGGCATCAGGCGCGCCCTGTTGATCCTCGAAATACCCTTGCATCGCGTAGAAATCGCCGTTCTTGCGCGCCGCCCCGTACGATTTGCGCTCCTTGCGACCAAGAAGAGGATGATCCAGCCGAGCGAACCGAAGCCTCTGGGATCGCCGACCGGGACGGTCTGCTTGAGCAGGTTGGTTCGCAGGACTGGCAAACGGGAGGAATTGGATAGCCCGACTCACAAGGCATCCTCTCCGAGTGTGAAATCGCAATGGCCGCAGTCGCCGAGACTAAGCCGCGATTCAGGATTCCGCTCCGTGGTGCGCATTCCGCGCTTACTGTCCAACAGATGGAGACGGTCATGATGAAGCTGTGTCGTCGATGTGAGCAGAACTTGCCGCTGTCCAGCTTCGGTTACGGAGGTCGTTCTCGTCCTCGCAAATTTTGTCACGGTTGCTTTTCCGCAATAGTGAATGGTGAAGTGTTCACCATGAACCCGACCGAAGCTGACACGTTTATGGCGAGGCTAGAAGCCGGCCAGTCGCTTCGGATGCTCACGGGCGGCGCTGGCGAACCGCCGATTTGCTCGGCGGATGCGTTCCGCAAGCACTGTGAGTTGAATCCGGAATGGGGCGCGAAAGCACTTGCGCTTGTGGAGGCAAACAGCAAGTCCAGAATCCAGGATGGGATCGTTAAACGCACGACAGATCGCACGGCTTGCAATCAAGGGCATCCGCTGTCGCCCGAGATTATCGCTCGTATGCAGGCGGAGCGCAGGTACGACCATCGATGGTGCGAAGCTTGCGCTCGGAGGTGGCAGGGGGTCGGCCGCTATTTTGCGGAGGAAGCAGACTTCATTGAGCCGCCTGCGAATGTTGAGCGGTTGACCTTGTCAGGCGGGTCGCGATTCCTCTCCGCCGACGACATTGCGCTGATCGAATCTTGGCTCATCAAGGGAGCTTCGCTGAGAAAGCTCCTCGGTGCATGGGATGCGATCCGCTTCAGGCTTGCCCTAAAGAACAATCCGGATTTGGAGTCGAGGCTCAGGCCCATCATTGAACGCAATGCCAAGGTTGCCGTCGTGGTCGGGTCTCGAAAGCGACGGATCAGCCATTGCAAATACGGTCATGAACTCACCATCGAGAATACCGGTATCAAGCCATCGAATGGTTCTCGATTCTGCCTCACGTGCAATCGCACATTCGCAGGCGCGCCTGTCACGTCTCAAATGCTGGACAACGTGGAGCGTGGGTTGCTGACAGGGATGAGCGTCGGCGATCTGACGACGCCAAGAGACGGCAAAAGACCAACGATTACGTACGCACAATGGAGGACGGTGCGTCGGACTCGACCTGACATCAACGAACGCTTCATGCGTGCCTTGCGGAATCCGGCGACGATCCGAAGCTTCATGAGCGGCAACACTATTGCTCGCGTGCCAGGTCTCACGCTCGCCGCCCCAGCCGACTTTGTCCGCAGCGATGTCCCACTTTACACCCCGCAAGAGGGTGACACTGAGTGGCTTCTTAGCCTCACCCCTCACTACTGGTCGGATGCGGATCGAATGGACGTCGTCGGCAATATCTTTCTGGCTCTTGTGGACCGCAAGCTTCGGCGGGAGGATGTCCCCGTTCGCATGAAGGAGTTCAAGAAGCAGCACAACGATATGTTCTCCTATAAGGACTATGGCAGCGCCCGGGCGCCGCTGTCGCTCGACGTGCCCATTTTCGCTGAGGGGAAGACGACGCGGGGAGAGACGATCAAGACAGGGCTGTGGTCACCGGAGTCGGTCTATTCATGACGTTTTCGTTCGCACCGCCGGCCGTTGTGCCGCTCGCCGTGCCACAGAGATGTGTCAGGCCCGCCGGTTCACGCTGGCGGGCCTCTGAGCTTTAGAAGAAAGGCTCGCGGGCCAAGCTATTTGGGAATAAGCTGCACCCGCTACGTGCATTTCGGCGTGGCGATTTCAGAAAAGCTATTTTGGAGCAGCCAATGTCAATCTTAAGAGCTATCGCCTTGATCGTAATCGTCGCATTCGGGGGCGCCATGATCGCCGCCGGCTTCATGACATCGCCAGCATCGGCTAACAAAATGGATGGCAAGGCTGGGGGCTATGGCTCTCGTGGCTCAGCGAATTATGGTACCCCGAAGAGCGGCACAGCGAAGCCGCCGACTTCCGCGAAAAAACCACTCGCGCAATGAACGTAAACAGGGGGCCCGCTGGTTCACGCTGGCGGCCCCGCAGTTCTCCGGGCGAGAACAGATTGCGATAATAAATGAATCTTCGTTTGTTCCTTGCACGTGTATTTATAAGCGGAACACCTAGAAGTAAGGCCGCCTCAGTTGGCGGCATGGTCGTATGCGCCGGTTCACGCTGGCGGGCCTCTCGCCTGAGTTCGCTCGAACTGGCGTATAATTAGCAGGATCGATTCTTCGGGTAATGGGTTGGATGGGCATGCGCATCCACGTCTTGATATGGGCAGGTTCGCTGACCCTTGTCGGTCTCCTCATCTCTGCTTGCGCAAATTCAAGTGACCCCCCCCTCGTTGTCAGCAGCTCGTTCTGGCGCGCCATGGGCCCGAGATCTCAGCGAACCGCCCCCTAGTCGGGAGCCCATCAATGAAGCTGTCCCGCAGACAAAGGCGGCCTTGAATGCTGCGCGCGAGAGAGCTTTACGTTAGTCCGAAGGCTGCGATGAAGCCGGGCCCGCGGTTCACGCTGGCGGGCCTATCACCTCGTACTCGAAGGCGACGCCCTCTGGATCGTTTTCGTCAATCCAAGCCTGCGCGGCTTCCTCATTGGCAAAGACCTTCAAGTCCTCGCCCTGATCGTAAATCCAGACGGTGATTGCCGCTCTGGCTCCTCTTCCGGTTCAATCCCATGGAGATGTTCGAACACCTCTCCCAGCTCGCGGCAATCGAACCGTTCGCCGCAGGTGGGACAGGTCATGAAGTGCTCTTCCTCAGAGAGGGGCTTCCAGCCCTCGATCCTGACCTTGCTGCCAACGCGCGTCATTGATCCCTCTTCAGCTTACGCCGGCCCCAATGGTGCTTCTTCCCGGACTCCGTGAACGCTGGAACGTGGTCACGGTTCAAAGCCCTCATGATCCCGATCCGGGCGAACATCACCGGCCCGCCGCGCTCGGCGACCAGCAGCAACGCTTCCATCGCGGCTTGCCATTCCGGCCGGTCGTGAACCGCCTTCGGCAGGTTGGCGATGTAGCGGCCCGCGTCCAGCAGGGTCACCAGCTCGCCACCCTGAACCTTGATGGGATCGTCGAAAGGCCGCCCCAGCCTCGCTCGCTCATGCAGCCAGATACCCCATCCTCCGATAGCCGTTCCCCGGAACCGCGATCACTGCCGGGGCGGGTCGGAATGGCAACGCCAGGCGAGGACGTGCCATCGGCGGGCCTGCCCTCCTGTCAACCCCTGTAGTTGCGGGGGTGTCGGCGCCACCCATCCCGGCTAGACCACGGCCGGGCTCCCTCGCACGATGGTGCGCGCGCACTGTCTGAACGAGCCTGTCAGGTGGGTCCGCGTGACGGATATTAAAGCGGGCGTGTTGCGCCCCGCCTGTCTTGTAATCTCACAAGGCCTTCCGGAGCGGCCCGAGGTCCGGGTTGGCTTCCCGGCATCGCGGGCGTGCTACGGTTCTCGTTCCGGCTCGGAACCGAGGTGTTCAAATGAAAGAGGCCGCCCACTGAGGCGGCCTTATCTTTTCACGCGTCGCCGCTCTAAGGCCGCGACGATCTCGAATAGGGCGACGATGGAGCCAACCATAGCGGTTCCAATGGCGAGCATGATCAGGATCATTGCCAGCATATGGCGTTCCCAGCTTGTTCAGGGCGGACTAAATACCTTGATCTATCGCAAGGTAGGCATAACCCAAAACAGGCCACTGCGAAATTCAACTTAAGCCACCAGGGGTTAAAACAGGCCAGTACCCAACGACAGCGGAAGCTAGATCCTGAGTTCGATGCGTTCGTGTCGAAGCACTTCAAGGCTAACTGTTTCATCGGGCAGCTCCTTCGTCACAACAAGGACGCGCCCGAAGAAATGAAGGCTACGCTTCGTTTGATCGGCAGGATCAGGCACAAGGTCAAGGCATCGGGGGCAGAGCTTCCGCGCCTGCACGAGCAGCGACCAAGGAGGCGACGATGAGCGCGCGTTGCGATCACAGGCCGCATAATCCCTGTTATTTTGGACTGGCAGGAATAACGAGCAGTGTGCACCATGTTTCGGCTGTCGGTCCTTGACCAGGCAGACCTTCGGCCCCCGCGCTGGTTAGGTGCGGACCCCATGCTCGGGGGCCGACTTGATCGACGCCTCGCCCCGCGGCACTCCCGGCGCTCTGATCCGCAATTGAATTGGCAGCCGGGAGCATTGGGGGCTGGAAGCCAAGCGATGCCACGTTCGCCCTATATCGACAACGCGTACAAAACCGGATTCCGGTAGTTGTCCGGAGTCCATTTTCGGAACGGGGTGTTCTACGATCGGAACACCGGCGAGATTTGAGTACCATTTCTTACTTCATCCGGAATGCCGCAGCGGGGCTGGAACCGCGCTGCGGCTTTTCGTTGAATGAGCCCAATTCCTTTTTAGGCCGTAGCTGGGAAGCAATGGCTCGGCAGGAGAATTTGTGAGCATCCAAGGCATCATGGCGACTATATTGGAGCGCGAGCTCGCAGCGCGAGGGGTGCGGTCGTTGCGGCATTCCGATTGCATGGAGATCGTGGAAAATCTAGTCGTCCGCTTGAAGGAGCTGGACCAGGAATTAGCCGCGCGAAAGGGAAGAGATGTCCCCGGCTAAGGGGGCCTGGGGCAATGTGTTTTCGTTCATCGCGCGCCCTCGTGTCGCCGTTGTTGCCCGCAACGCTCGACGTCCCCCGCTAGATAGCGGTTGCAAAACTAGCAACGCTATGCCGTGCCACCACCTCGCCGGTGGCATCAACCACGATAACAACCGTGCCGGCATCACGGTCGCAATCGGGATCCCTGGCGATATCCCGAGCAACACGGGCACCGTATTGGGCAGCTACTTCAGCCGAGCGAAATAGCTCCCCCACATCGTCCGCCTGTGTCTCGCCTTTGTGGAAAATCGGGAAGTAGTAACGTCGCAAAAGCCGCGGCCCTCGTCCTTTAGCCGCGATCATGCCCACATGTCAGGCCGGCCCGCACCTGTCAAAAACGACAGGGTCAGTGCGCCGGCGGCGCTAGCGAGCGACCGGCCGTTACCGTGATCGTTGTGAAATAACACGGCGACATTCTGAATGTTACCAGCCGGTGAAGTTCGACGGCGGCATGGTTGCGCACTGCGCACCATGTTGTTAGACCGCGCGCTCCTAACAGTTCATGGAGTCACCGAGTGGCCAAAAAAACAAAGAAAACTGTTCGTCGCGAGTGGACATCTGCTGACTTGCGAGCACTTAAAAAGCACTCAAAGGATCGCACTCCTGTTGCGAAGATTGCAAAAGCGATGAAGCGTACTGAGGGCGCGCTTCGTCAGAAGGCGCTGGTCTTGGGATTTGGTTTAGGCCATCAGCGGTAATTGGAAGGCCCGGTCAGGTAAACGGACCACCAAACGATAAGCTCACCCCTTACGCTGAATTTGCGCGCCGGCACCTTCGGCCGGGATAAGAACCACTTTCAACGACCATCATCCGGTTCCCACGCAAAAAAATGCAACCTTTCGTCGCCCGCCTTTGGTGATTGCGCGCTTGTGGAGGGAGCTAAGCGCCATTCAGCGGTGCAGAGAATCCCTCGATCGCATTCATCTGCGAGCTTAAGAAGCAGGTCAGCGTTAGCCTTGTCGCTAGAAGCGAGGGCCAATCTGCGATATCGGTTGGCACGGGCGTTGCTCACGAATCCCGATCTCAACGCTACAGAACAAAGACATTGCTTCCAGTCCGTCCGCAAAACCGCGGGTTCATTCACGCCGCACCTTACTTCGGCGGAGGCAAATCGCCTTGAAGGCACCGGCCCACTTTGGAATGCATAGGATCTTCGCACGCGGCAAGGGTCGTAAGTACGTGATTGCAGACAGCGCACTGAAACGTATGCAAGTCCACGCTTGGGCGTTCTAGCTCGATACTGACCAGCATCATCGAAGATTTGCACCTCGGACAGGCGGGGCGCTGCAATGCGATGGGTGCAAAGGCGGGCGGCAGGTGTTCAGATTGGGTCATGGGTGCTTCCCTCAAGGCGGGACCCCTCAGTCACCGGTAATGCCTCGGTGCGGAGGTCGGTGACGGAACGAGTATGCGCCGATGGGTCTCAATCGCGAGTCAATTCCCGGTGCGCTGGTCTGTGCGCCAGCGGCTTGCGGCGCACGCCCGCCGGTTTGCCCTCCCGGACCAGCGCCCTTCAGCGGCAACGTGAGCTGTAGCCATCGACCGGCCCTGCACCGCAGGTCAGTTCTGGGCCAAGATGCGACATCCGGGTCGATTGGATTACTCGGTCCGCGGCTGCGAAGCCCAATCGCCCGAATGCCGCCCGGGCCGCTGCGGCAGGATAGCGACGAACAAGACGATTGCAGCGAGAAGGACCACGGAAGCTAAAGGACGACTCAGGGCGAGCCCGCCATGGCTGACGGGCTTGTCCAAAAAATCTCCAACGGTGGCCCCCAGAGGACGCGTGAGAATGAAGGCCGCCCAGAATAGAAAAACCCGCGATACCTTGGTCCAGTAGTACAGCGCCGCAAGCACCAATAGTCCCGCACCAAACAGTAGAGCGCCGCCATCGTACCCAAGTCCCGTGTCGTCAGCGATCCAATCGCCGAGGGCGGTACCCAGGGTTTGCGAAAACGTAATGGTGATCCAATAGAATAGCTCGGTCTTTGGCGACGTTACCGTGTCGACATTCACCGAGCCCAAAGTCGCATACCATGCACCAAGGGAACAAAGCACACAGGCCAGCAAGATGGATGAGCCTCCCACATAACCAATCCCCAATGAACGATCAAAAAAATCCGCCAACGCGGTGCCCACGGTGGTGGAAGCAACGATGGCCAGCCAGTAGACCCAGGGATTGAACTTCGTCGTTGAAATCTGAGCAATGACTGCGGCAACGAAAATGGCCAGAAATATAGCAGTCCCGATCAGATATCCGCCGTTCTGAGCGTTCTGATCTGCGTTGAGCCAACTCATTGTCACCGCGTCGCCGCCCGTTTCTCCCAAAGTAGTGGCCAAGATTTTGATTACCCAGAAGCCGAGTGTGACGGCGGGAACTTTGCTGACAATGTCATTTCCGTTCTGGAACTTCATTCGACGCACTCCTCGATATCTACGTTGCCGGTGCGGACCCGCGAACAGACGAAACGCTGCAAGCACCTGAATGGTGCCGCGCAAGAACTCAGCCGTGGAGCAACCGCTTTGGGCCCAAACGGGACGATCTAAATGTGAGTAGATTGGGTCCGCCAGGTCTCGGTGAGCGAACCTCGTGCCGAGGTGCCGCCACTTCTTCGATGGGAGCAGCGGCAGAGCAGAGGGGTTAGACTTACGGCCGGGTTGTTACTGACAGTTGACGCAACACGGGTTCAATCGATCGAAGGCCAAGGGTCATAGTCGACGAGAATCATAGCCGATTGATCCCGCCGTGGTGAGGAGGCTGCACAGGAAGCGGGTCACACGGCCCGTGATGTAGGTCACCGTAGATTCAAAGCAGTTGCGGCACTCTGCATCGTGGCCGCAACCCGCCGCCCAAAACAGGAGGACCTCACATGAAAACCGCTCGCTTTGCTCTCTTCGCCGCCCTCGTTGGGCTCGGCTCTCTGCTCGGATCCGCGCAGTATTCACCTGCTGCAGCTGGCTTCGGCTCGCAATACGGCTGGATGGGAAACAGGCCATACATGGACTGCCTGAAATACGTGGGAGCCTTCGGTGCCGACTACCCGGACCGAAACAAGAATATCGAAAGCTGCAAGCGCAACTACCTTCCGGGCGGCCGCTGAGGTAACTGTCTCGACGGTGTATTGCCGGCACCCGCTGCTGGGTTCGTAAAATTCGCACCCAGCGCACGCTCGGATTTGAAGCCTCTCGAAGACAAAGGCGCAGTTATGCTCAAGGCCGAACCCACGGTTGAAAGTCTCGCATCGCATATCCAGCGGCAGGACCGATCGCTGAAGGCGATGCGATGGAGCGTCCTGGGGGCTACAATCATGGCGGCTGCGGTGATCATTGCATCCCAATGGCACGCGACCGTTAATGCCGACACAGTCAAGGCCAAGACCCTCTCTGTGGAAAAGATAGCCTTGCGCAATGACTCCGGCAAAATCGTCGCCTTGATCTCATCCACTTCCGACGGAATGCCGCGTATCTCGCTATTCGATAGCCGCGAGAAGGTGCGTCTAAGCATCGGGCTTAGCCAGGATGGCTCACCTTCGGTGTCGCTCCTCGACACGGAGCAAGGTCATCGGGCGGTGCTGTCTCTGAACGATCATCAGGATGCGTCGTTGACGATGTACAATGCTGCAAAACTTCCCCGTGCGACACTCGCTGTCAACTCCGTCAGCTCGGGCCAAATGATTCTCTACGGAACCGGCGGTGGTCTAAACCTCTCCGCTTTCGATGGTCGGGTGCAGTGGACTCCCGTGGACGGAGCCGTTCAGAACATCCAGACGAAAACCGAAACCAAATAGTTCAGCCGTAAGGCTCATGCCGCCTTCGATTAGAGCTCTGTTCCGATCCGATAAAGGCAAAGCTCTGCCGGGTCTTGAACACGCGCGCGTCAGCAGGCAGTATTTGAAGCAGAGATTTCTCGTTTGCACGGCCGGCAGACTGCCGCGTCTACCAGTGCGTGCGGATTCCGACGAAGTCGCCCAGGCGTACCGATATGAAGTCGCCCGTGGATTCCGAGACGATGTCGCCCACCTT
>NZ_JBVVPN010000075.1:0-22802 GCF_055811035.1 Bradyrhizobium sp. MI1.10 | reverse complement strand
GCTCCGCCATCGAGCCCATCATCGGACATCTGAAGGCCGAAGGTCACCTTGGCCGCTGCTATCTCAAAGGCCGCGCCAGCGACGCCGCTAACGTCGTGCTCTCAGCAGTCGGCCACAACTTCCGCCGTATCCTCGCCTGGCTCAGAGAACTCTTGTGCCTCTGCCTGATCCAGCTATCGCATACGCTTGCCTGTCCGCTCCCGCTCAATTCGGCTTCTTAACGGACGACTGATTAACCTGACATCGCAATCTTATCACCCTATCCTCGCGGTCATGAACGCCAAAAACACGAGTGGGCCAAACGGCAATGGTCTGGAGCGAGCGGGCCTACGCGGCATCGGCAACACAGCGCCTCCTGCCCAACGATGCGATGCCCGGCCGCATGACCACTTTGATGAACCTGTATCGTGCCTAGCTCCTCACAACATGCGCCCGCGCTAATTGGAACGCCGTGATCACTTTTTCGATGTCGTCCGCACAGTGCGCGGCACTTACCTGCATGCGAATCCGCGCAGCACCCTCCGGTACAACAGGATAGGAGAACGGAACGACGAGAATGTCGTGCACAAGCAAAAACTCAGCAATCTGGACCGCGACGGCCGCATCCCCGGTCATCACCGGCACAATTGGGTGATCGCCGCCCAACACTTGAAATCCAAGATCGCTCAACCCTTGACGTAACTGACGAGTGCGAGCAGAGAGATTGTGCCTCAGATCGTCTGCTTTTTCTGCCAAGTCAATTGCGGCCAATGAAGCCTCACAGATCGCCGGCATCAGTGAGTTTGAAAAGAGGTATGGGCGCGCACGCTGTCGCAACCAGGAAATGATCTCACCACGGCCGGAGACGTACCCTCCCGATGCACCGCCAAGTGCTTTGCCGAGCGTGCCCGTAAGAATATCAATCTGATCTTCCAGCCCGTACCGCGCTGGCGTTCCACGCCCTTCTGGGCCAATAAACCCTACCGCGTGAGAGTCATCGACCATGAGCAAGGCGCCATAACGTCTTGCAAGTTTGCAGATCACAGGCAGATTAGCCGCCGCGCCATCCATGGAAAACACGCCGTCGGTCACGACGAGCACTGTTCGGCAGGTACTTGCCTCTCTTAGAGCCTGCTCTAGTTCGCTCATATCATTGTTAGCATATCGAAAGCGCTTCGCTTTGCAGAGCCGAATCCCATCTATAATGCTCGCGTGATTCAGGCTATCGCTGACTATCGCATCATCAGCGTCGAGCAGCGCCTCAAACAGTCCGGCGTTCGCATCGAAGCAGGAGCCGAATAGGATCGTGTCTTCCGTCCGAAGATAGCTGGAAAGCCTGTTTTCAAGCGCTCGATGAACTGAGTGCGTTCCGCAAATGAATCGCACCGACGACATTCCAAAACCATGCTGTTCGAGACCCGCATGCGCGGCTCGCACCAGGGCTGGGTGATTGGCCAAGCCGAGATAGTTGTTGGCGCACATATTCAGGAGCTCGCGCTCGCCAAGTGCGCGCAGGTGTATACGCGTCGACTGGGGCGAGGCGATTTCTTGCTCGATTTTCAGGAGTTTTCGCGATGATAGCTCCTCGAGATTGTCACGAAGTCGCTGGCCAAGTTGCGAGCGCATGGTTCATTTCCAATCAAGGATAAATGATCGCCGTCGACCACGCGGGATCAGCGTGCTTTTGCCAGTAGAGATCCGCGAGCCGGCGGGTGATGGATCCCACCTGCCCTTTAGAGATCGTGGTGTCATCGATGCGCGTCACTGGCATGATGCCGCCGGCAGTGGAGGTGATAAACACCTCGTCTGCCTTCTTGATGTCGTCACGGCTGATGTCGGCTGCGGTGGCGGCTAGCCCAACCTCAGCACAGAGATCGAGGACGGTCCGACGCGTGATACCCGGCAACACCCCAAAAGCCGGCGTCCTCAACGATCCATTCTTTACAATGAACACATTGAAGCCTGGTCCTTCCGCGACATGCCCGTGTGTGTCTAGGATCAGCGCCGTCTCGGCGCCTTTGTCGTAAGCGTCGAAAAGGCCCTTAACGAGATCGAGCCAATGATAGTTCTTGATCGTAGGATCGACTGAGTTAGGCGGAATACGGACGGCGTCGCTGATCGCGACGTGCAAGCCTCTTTCCAATTGTTCCTTGTTGGCAACCGAGCCATAAGGCACCGCAAACGCGATAAAGCGGTTCTCGGCTTGACGGGGATCGCGGCTGAATGTCGGCGATGAACCGCGCGTGCAGATCATCTCAACGTAAGCCGATTTGTGGCCCGACAAAGCGACACACTGCTTGAGGATCGACGCGATCTTCTCGCGGTCGTAAGGCAGCTTCATTCGAAGACGTTCGACACCTGCAAAAAAACGATCAAGATGCAAATCCAACCGGAAAAACCGGCCGTTCCAGACGTGCACCGTGTCATAGGTTGCGTCTGAGTGCAATAGACCCCAATCGAGCACAGAGATCTTTGCTTCGGACATCGGCAGGTACTGCCCATCCATGAAAGCGACCCCATGAGGGTAGCGCCGTTGGTCGATGTGATGCTGATCGATTGCTGAAGGCACAGTTGAGGGATTTGTCATCGGAGTCATTTGCAAAAGAGCGGGTTGAGACAGGCGACTTCTTGCTTGGGCAAAACAAGGGTCTCGGACATGGTGCTCCATCAAGATGTCGAGGACCGGCTCGCGGGCCAACTGACGTAGTCACGTTAGACGGTAGCAGCCCCACGAGCCGCATTCCTCCGAAGTGGCGCCTGGTCAGGTCTAAATTCTGCGTCTGAAGGGAATAGATGAAGTTTTCACCCCCTCGAGACGCGAGGAGAGTGCCTCGTCCATGCCGATGGTCGCCTGCCACGACGCGATCAACATCTGGAGAATTGCGCGACATAGAATGTCTGCGGTCCGTCCAAGGTGCTCATTGAGGATCGTGCTCCGCGCAATGCGAGCCAGATTCACGCGCGCTCGGAAGGCGTTCGAGGCTCGAGGGCAGCGCGCGGAACACGGATTTCATGGCCGGCGACCCGCCATCGGGGCATGTACCTGTCGGCGTCGACGAATTGCTCTGCAGTGGTTCGGTAAACGCTTGGCATCAGCAGTGCCGAGCGAGTGCGGATCGCTCGCACAATTATCAAAGGCTTGGGTTGAGGCTCGCCGCTCGCGAAGAAAGTGCTCTGCTGTCGTCGCTCATTGGCCAGATGCCGCGGAATTTCACGCCCCCGGTTGGGGGTGCTCGGCCTCACGGCATCAAGAGCGTCTCCGAGCAGGAGTTTGATCGTTGAATTGCCTCAGCGCCAAGGGCACGCCAATGCGCAAAACGTCGCGGCCGCAACAGATGAGACACAGAGATGCAGAGCCTTCGGCCGCCCTAATTGGCACGCTGGCCGCGCACGTCGGCGACCCGGGGAATGCGGCGCATTCTTCGAGAATTCAGCGAGCCAGCCACGAATGGCGGCATTACTTTTCGATGTAAGCCACGCCGGTCCGCGCCGAACCTTGAGTAACACCTGCATTGTCCCGATCCTTCTAGCTCAACCAGATCCCTGTTTTCCGCGGCTCTGAGTGAGCATGGGGAGTTTAATGCTTCGACTTCATCGATATTTCGCAGGAATTCTGCTTCGTGACCGCTCATATTAATGGACCTCAGCTTGATGGGCCCGGTACTATTATTCTAAGCGCGTTGCCGAGACGAGGTAAGTATGTTTTCGGTAAGGAGTACCCGTCGCGTGAAAACACAAAGACTGAGCGGGGTATAGCTCGCGCGCTGGCGCGATCTCTGAGCAGCAGCTCGACTGGCTGACGATTGGATTCAGAGCCCGTGTAGTGGCTGCTTGAGTCCCGATCGGGTTTGGGGTGCGAGACGCAACGCTCAACTTCATG
The DNA here is from genome assembly GCF_055811035.1 of Bradyrhizobium sp. MI1.10. Classification (NCBI taxonomy): domain Bacteria; kingdom Pseudomonadati; phylum Pseudomonadota; class Alphaproteobacteria; order Hyphomicrobiales; family Nitrobacteraceae; genus Bradyrhizobium; species Bradyrhizobium sp. MI1.10. The sequence goes on along the minus strand of NZ_JBVVPN010000075.1, from coordinate 18,943 downwards.
CAAGAGGGTAGACCATCAATGTCCACGACTTCAAAGTTCACGTGTGGGAAGATGCCTCGGACGGTCGCGTTGTTGGGAGGGGGGACAATCGGTGGCGGGTGGGCCGCTCGATTTGCCCTCAACGGAGTGGATGTGCGGCTATATGATCCGGCTCCTGGGGCACTAGAGCACGTCCAAAAGACTTTGGATCATGCCCGCCGGATTTATGACCGGCTGACGCGGGTTCCGCTGCCAAAAGAAGGGTCTCTGACGCTTGCGGAGTCGGTGCCCGACGCAGTGCGCGACGTTGATTTTGTGCAGGAGTCCGCGCCAGAGCGCTTGGACCTCAAGCAGGAGCTGCTCGCAACCGCTAGTCGGGCCGCGCGACCTGACGCGCTGTTCTGCTCATCGACATCGGGTTTCCGCCCGTCGTTGCTGCAGGAGAAGATGGAGCATCCCGAGCGTCTGCTTGTTGCGCACCCATTCAACCCGCTGTATTTGCTCCCGCTCGTAGAACTTTGCGCCGGACAACAGACGGCGCCGGATGCCATGGCGCGGGCGGACGAAATTTACCGGACGTTGGGTATGCACCCGCTAGTCGTGCGTAAAGAAATTGACGGGTTTATCGCCAACCGGCTGCAGGAAGCGATGTGGCGAGAGGCGCTATGGCTGGTGCACGATGGTTTGGCGACTGTACAGGAAGTCGATGACGCAGTCCGCTACTCCTTTGGTTTGCGCCGAGCGGTTGTCGGTCCTTTCCGGATGAGCGGCGGGGCCGCCGGGATGCGCCGCCACCTTGAGCAGTGGGGACCCATGCTAAAATGGCCCTGGACGAAGCTCACGGACGTGCCGGAGCTCACCGACCAGTTTGTAGACACGCTGGCCGAGCAATCAGACGCGCAAGCGAAAATAGATACACTTACAGTCAGTGAGATCGTATCGAAGCGTGACGAGGCGCTCGTGGCTGTGCTGCATGGCTTGCGCGATCAAAGATTTGGTGCTGGCGAGACGCTGGGGCGGTGGGAGCAGGCGCTGCGAGACCGCGCTGCGGGTAAGGGTTAGCGTTCTCTACTCCCCAGCTCTACCGTACTAGCTCTGGACACGACCATGCGCCAGCGGAGATGACTCTGCCCTGTTAGTCCGGCTGAGATAGATTCCAAGCGCTATGGTGCAATGGGATCGGGAAGGCCTCCCGCTCACTGAACACGATGAGAAGTTCAAATGGAATGTATCAGACCCTAACTGAGACCTGAAAGCTCAGGTGCCCGCAAGCACCCTGGCTTCCGAGGCCCTCGAGAGAAATGCACCACCAACATGAACTGAAGCAGCTTTCCTTGGGGCCGACAAAAGACACCGCACGAAGGGGTTACAATCATGAACGCTGATCAATCGGCCGGCAGACCGCAGACACCGGATGCAGGCGCGCAAGATCTTGCTCATCGGCCACTTCACGGCATCCGTGTGGTGGACCTTACGCACGTCTTGGCGGGGCCACTCTGCACGACAATCATGGCGGACTTGGGCGCAGATGTCGTGAAAGTCGAGAGGCTTGGTGCGGGGGATGTATCGCGCCAGGTGGAGCCCCTTCGTGAAGGGGAGAGCTATTACTTTGCCGCTCTAAATCGGAATAAGCGCAGCTTGGCCCTTGATCTGAAGCGGGATGTGGCGAGGCACGCACTTGAAAAATTGGTCCAGCGAGCTGACGTTCTGGTCGAGAATTTCCGTCCAGGTACGCTTGACTCGCTCGGTTTCGGTTACGATCGTCTTTTGGATCTCAATCCAAGACTCGTCATCTGTTCTATCTCGGGATTCGGCCAGACTGGTCCCTTGCGAGACTACAAAGCATTTGACCTCGTGGCCCAAGCGATGACGGGATTGATGAGTCTGACCAGAGAGCCGGGGAGACCTCCGTTGCGCATTCATTTGGGCGACATCCTTACTGGGATCTATGGCGCCCTTTCAGTCGCATCCGCTTTGGTCGGCCGCATCAGCTCCGGTAAGGGGTGTGTTATTGACTTGAGCTTATTCGAAACGCTCCTTACGACGTTCCCATACTTTGCGGGCCATTACTTGGCCGATGGCGAACTTCCCCCGCCGATAGACGCCGGTTCAAGCGCGGTCCCGTATGGTATCTTTCCCGCCGCCGACGGGGAGCTTGTCATCGCAGTCTACGGCGATCACATGTGGCCATCACTGTGCCGCGGCCTAGAACTACCCGAACTCGCAGCAGATGCAGACCTGAATACCAATGCCGGGCGTGTCAAACGACGGAAGGAGGTCGACGCTGCTCTCGTCGAGCGGTTGAAGGCGAAGACGGTCGCAGAATGGTGCAAAATATTTGCGGCCGGCGGGATTCCACATGCTCCTATGCTTAGCGTCGGTGCTGCACTGGATCATCCGCACACCCGCGCTCGGGGCATGATCGTCGAGTTCGAGCATCAAAAATTCGGCACAGTCAAAGCAGTCGGTAGCGCCATTCACATCAACGGCGCTCCAATCCCGGGTTCTGCAAGTCCCGGACCGATGCTTGGAGAGCATACGGAACAAGTACTCGCTGAACTCGGTTTCAACTCAGCTACGATTGCCCGCCTTCGGGCCGAAGGCGCCATCGGGCCATGATGTCCCCGAAGTCGAGCAAAACATTCAACTCATGCGAGGTGGAGAGATGCTCATCGGGCGCTCACGACCGAAGACTTTTCGCAACTTGCCACTGAACATATCACCGGGAAAATCCAATGGATCTCGCTTTCACAGAAGATGAGCGGGCGTTCCGTTACGAGCTACGCCAGTATCTCCATGACAATGTGCCGACCGAGACGCGGCGCAAACTTGTGGAAGGCCGGCCATTGTCGAAAGACGAGATGGTCGCCGGAGCACGTGTCCTCAACAAAAAGGGAATCCCCTATTGGCCCAAAGAGTACGGCGGTGCAGGATGGTCGCCCGCACAGCAGTACATTTTTGAGGAAGAGGTACAAGCATTTGCCGGGGCGGCCGTGTACGATTTCGGTGTGTCTCTCATCGGACCGGTGATCTATACCTTCGGCAATGAAGCGCAGAAGAGCTATTACCTGCCCCGGATAATCAAGGTCGAAGATTGGTGGTGCCAAGGCTTCTCGGAGCCTGGCGCAGGCTCGGACCTGGCCTCACTCAGAACTCGGGCCGTGCGCGATGGGGACCATTATGTCGTTAACGGGCAAAAGATCTGGACCACGCTGGCACAGCACGCCGATTGGATCTTCTGTCTGGTACGGACCAATCCCGATGTGAAGAAGCAACTAGGCATCTCCTTCCTTCTCGTGGACATGAAGTCACCGGGCGTCAGTGTACGTCCGATACAGCTGATCGATGGGGGTTATGAAGTTAACGAGGTCTTTTTTGACAATGTTCATGTCCCGGCTGAGAATCTCGTTGGCGAGGAAAATAGGGGGTGGGAATACGCTAAGATGCTGCTCGGTAGTGAACGCTTCGGAGGCGCTTGGGTTGGAGCTTCCAAGGAGCGCATTCGGCGCATTAAACACCTTGCCGAGCGGTCTCGCGCGGGCGGCGAGCGGCTAATCGACTGTGCGGCGTTCCAGCTGAAGGTGATTGAAGTCGAGGTCCAGCTCAAAGCCCTGGAGATGACGCAGCTTCGCGTGGTCGCCAACGCATCAAAGCAGCAGAAAGGTGCTCAGGATCCGGCCAGCTCGATCCTCAAGCTGAAGGGTGCTCAACTCCAGCAGGCCACCGCTGAGCTACTTATGGATGTGATCGGCCCTTATGCCCTACCCCATGTCTCGGAACAAGAGCTCGAGAACGGTAACCGTTCTCCGATCGGTCCTGATTGATCGCCAAAGCTATCCTCGGGCTCTGACCCTTCGAGGGGCAATCACCAGCGCCCTCAACCCAGGAGAATGCAAATGGATTTTGATCTATCTGAAGAACAACAACTGCTCAAGGACAGCGTCGAGCGACTGATGCTTGATAGCTATAGCTTCGAGGATCGCCGTTTATATCAGGCGAGCCAAGCGGGTTTCAGTGATACGATGTGGTCACGCTATGCCGAGCTCGGGCTTCTTGCATTGCCATTCTCGGAAGAACAAGGTGGCTTCAGCGGCGGCCCGGTTGAAACAATGATCGTCATGGAGGCATTCGGCAAGGCGCTGATCTTCGAGCCCTATTTAGCGACTGTAGTGCTTGCCGGCGGTGTGCTCCGACTTGCAGCGAACGATGCCCGCGCGCTTATTCCGGCAATCGCGGAAGGCCGCATAAAGATGGCCTTCGCCTATGCCGAGCCGCAGTCTCGGTACGACCTGTTCCATGTTGGGATGCAGGCGAAAAAAGACAGCGGCGCGTGGCTCCTAACCGGCACCAAGGATCTGGTCCTTCACGGTGATGCGGCCGACCAGATAGTCGTGTCAGCACGTACGGCGGGCGACAGGCGGGACAAGAACGGAATTGGGCTGTTCCTTGTCGATGCTCGCGCGCCGGGCCTCAGACGCCGTGGGTATCGCACGCAAGACGGCCGACGTGCCGCCGAGATCACTCTCGAGACGGTACGCGTTGATGAACTCGACGTCATCGGAGATCCGGAGAGCGCGCTTCCGACCATTTCTCAGGTAGCGGACGAGGCAGTCGCAGCGCTTTGCGCAGGGGCCGTGGGCTGCTTCAGCGAGATGCTAACCATCACAGTCGACTACCTTAAGACGCGCGAGCAGTTCGGTAAGAAGATTGGGAACTTCCAGGCGTTGCAGCATCGAGCCGCCGATATGTTGGTGGAGCTGGAACAGTCCCGCTCGATGGCTATGCATGCCGCGATGATGACGGGAGAAGTCGGTGCGAGCGAGCGCGAGCGTGCGATTTCGGCGGCGAAGGTCCAGATCGGTCGTGCGGCAAAGGTGATCGGTCATGAATCAATCCAGCTCCATGGCGGGATCGGAATGACAATGGAGTACAGCATCGGCCACTACTTCAAGCACGTGACCATGCTTGATAAGCTGTTCGGCGATCCCGATTATCACCTGAGCCGTCTTGCCAAGCTCGGAGGCCTCACCAGCGAGCAGACGAACTGAAGAGCCAAAGTACGATCTAGTCCCACCTGGAAACATCATTGCCGGTGCGCATGTTTGGTGCAACGGGGACCCCTTAAGGGAGAAATGCCGTAGGGGCAGAGAGAAACAATACATGATGCAGGAGCGCTTTTCATTCCGGGCCAACCCAGCGCAGGGGACACGCTCAACCAATGAAATGCGGTTAGTAGGAGTGCGTGTCGACTTAGGCTGGAGTTAATCGGATCGCGCATTCGACGACGGACCATCGCGACGTCCCAATATCGTCAAGCTGATAGCAGGAGAGAAAACGCTGGCTGACGTTGTAACTCCGCGTCGCAATCGCGCTATCCTCGAGGTCACAGTTGACCGGCCGAAGCCAGCACCATCGACCTGAATGCCTGTTCTGACGAAGCTGAGCTTACAGGCGTTTCGTTAAGATCCGGAGCTGCGGGTTAGCATGCTGGAGTGCGCCGGCGAAAAAATTCTTCTGTGCGGGCCGGGACCTCAAAGATCACGGCGGCCCCCATGAAATTAGCGCTCGCCGCGGCGTCGGTGGGATCGGCGGGCTCGAGAGACTGCGCGACCTTACGAAGCCGTTGATTGCCTATGTCCATGGCATGGCGGTTGGTGCCGAACCGCGGCGGACGCGTCCTATCACTGGATGCCATCCTAGCCGAGCAGCCGAGGTGGGCGACGATCTTAGAATGCTTAGCAAGCTTGCTCGATACCCTGGAGAGGCGCAACCATTCGCCAGTGGTTCGGATCGTACTGCCGGTGATCCTCCAAGTTGCTGGTCCTGCTCCCGTGCAGCTCGGCTGAGGGTCGGCCGCCGACGAAAACTGCATTCACACACTTCTTCTCCCGCGACTCCGCAGGTCGGCTGAGCCGTTTCCCCGCACCAGAGCAGGCAGTCCTAAAGGCATAAAGCTTCGCATTTTCCAATGAATCACACAATTCCGACCTCTTTTGCGCCGAATTCGGGGAAATCCCGCGGAGCAGGGTCTTATAATTGAATCGCCACACGTTACGAATCTGGACGTTCTCAATGACATCGAAGAACAAAGGCTCTGTTGGAATTCTCGATTTCGATCGTGAGTCTGACTGGGTAAGGCCGACGCCGCAGCCCGGCTCGCTTATGAGTCCTGAAACCTACGGCGTTCCCGTCCTTATCGAGAATGTTAAAGGATCGACGGTGGAGCGCACAATGAGCGGCGATCTCACGCTCACACCAGCCTATATTGCCGCAGCGCGCAGGCTGGTTGAACGCGGTGCCGTAGCTATTGGCTCGAACTGTGGTTTTGCGATCCGCTACCAGGCCGCCGTTGCTGCTGCGGTAGATGTCCCCGTCATGATGTCGACGCTCGTCCTTTTGCCGTCACTACTCCGCCAATACGCCTCCGATACCAAGATCGGCGTTGTCACATCTGATTCGACACTTTTTGCCGAGGATCTTCTTGGTCTAACCGACCCGGCGGAGCGCGCAAGAGTTGTCGTTGTTGGCATCGAAGGCGGCAATCTGGCGCGGAATTCCTCGATCGGCCGCCCGACGGCGCCTGGGGAAATCGAGGAGGATGTCGCCTTCTGCGTCACGCGATTGCTTAACAAGCATCCAACAGTTGCTGCGCTTCTGTTCACGTGCACTCTGTTCCCGGTGATAACACCCGCGATACGGTCGAGGTTCAGCCGGCCGATCTATGATATCTCCACCGCATGCCGACTTGCCCTGGACTCTTCTGTGTCCACAGGGTTCGTACACGCACGGCAACACTAGCGTCTAGCTGCACGGAACGAAGAACCGAATGATTTTCATTTACCGCTGTCCTGTTCAGACGTCTTGGCTTGATCTCAACGAGCATATGAATGTCCTTCCTTATTGCCAGGTGTTTTTCGATGCCTGTACTTTAGCCTGTCGAGACCTCGGATTGGGCCCAACTTATCTCGAACAGGGTCACACCCTTTTTGCAGGCGATTTCCACGTGACCTACGTCCGTGAGATTCGTGCAGGTGCCACTGTCACGATCAAAACGCGAATCATCGACTTCGACGCAAAGCGGTTTGTTCTCCACCAAGAGATGATCGACGACCAAGATGGTGAGCTCGCGGCGACAGCGGAGCAGGTGCAGCTCAATGTCGGCGTGGCAAGCCGCAAGGTTGAGCCGTTTCGCACCGACGTTTTGGAGAGCCTGCAGAAGGCACGGTACGATCAAGGCGAAAACGCTGTGCGGAACTTGGGTCGTACGGCGAGTCTCAACGCCGGAGCGCCGGCTCGGTGACCAGTAAAACGCTTTTTTTCGATTTCGTCTTGGGGCAACCCCAACGGCACACTAGAGGAGCTCTTAATGTCCCGAAAGGTCGTTCTGACGTGCGCGATCACCGGCGGGAATGCGGCAGTCGTCGCAAAGCATCCAGACCTTCCCAAGACGCCTTCTCAAATTGCGGCATCGGCCATCGATGCCGCAAAAGCAGGCGCTGCCATTGTTCACATCCACGTTCGCGAAGAGGACGGCACGCCTTCGAACCGTCTGGAGCTTTATGAGGAGGTCGTAAAGACGCTGCGCGACTCGTCGACCGATGTTGTCATCAACCTGACGTGCGGAATGGATGGGTCCATTACACTCGATTCCCTGGATCCGCCCACGCTCGGCAAGGCCACTGTACTTAAGAGCCCAAGGAACCGCGTCCTTCACGCGATCACGTTGAAGCCGGAGATCGCCACACTCGATTGCGGGCTGTTGGCATTTGGCGAGTCAATCTATGTGGCTCGAATGTCCGACCTGCGCCACATGACGCAGCTGATGCAAGATGCGGGTGTCAAGCCGGAGATCGAATGCTTCGAGCTTGGCCACATCGAGAACGCCAAAAAGCTGATCGCGGAGGGCACTCTCAAGGGGCCGCCGCTATTCCAGTTCTGCCTCAGCACTGGCAACGGCGCCCCCGCGGAACCGATCGTGATCCAGGCGATGAGAGAGATCCTGCCTCCCGGCGCAATATGGGCTGGGTTCGGTTGCGGTGCGGACGAAATGCCCACGGTCGCGCAAATCGTGAGACTAGGAGGGCATATCCGCGTCGGCCTGGAAGACAACATCTACCTGCGACGCGGCGTCTTGGCATCCAATGCCGCACTTGTCGAGAACGCGGTCGGGATCATTGAGCGCATGGGCGCGAGCATCGCCACGCCAGCCGAAGCACGACACATGCTTGGGCTGGTGAAGCACGGGTAGTCTACGCACGGGCGGGCTAAGCGCGCGCGGGAACACTCGCGTTGTACTCACACGGTCACCTGCGGCAGTCAACTGTGACAAGTAGTGCAGGTCTCCCCCGCTGCTTTATAGACGATTCTCGCGTAGTCGTTATCTGCGACCTCCTCGGAGCAATCAACAGTCCTGAGCACTTCTTTCTCGAGTACAATCGGACGAGCTCGGCCGATAAGCGTGATCTCCTGAAGCCAGGCCGCGCCGAAGCGTCGCGCGATTGGCCACCGGTTGTACAGCCGGGTTAACCGCTCCTTATCAATTCTACCGCGAGCTGCCCAAGACTCTAGGTCGAGTCGAGCAAAGAGTTACTCGCATCCGCCCTCATTCAGTAAGCGGGAGGCTCGCCCGTTGACGGACGGCTTGGGGTGGCTTGTCCATCAGTTAGCCCTCGTCCACATTTACGCGACGAGTTGCGGTGCTAGTTCCGCGCGGACGTCGGGATTGAAGTTGCAAGAACCTGCGGCAGCAGCCGCTCTGGTGAAGGTTTCGCGTCTACCAACAATGCCCGCAACGCTTTTCCCTCCTTGCGAGTGGATTAGTGAAGGATCGGCATGCGATATTGACGCGACCGCGATCATACGCTTCTGCCATCTCCGCGATGGCCCTAAATTCGAAAACCCGTCGGGGCTATTCCTGTGTGTCTATGTGCGGCCGTCCCTCGCGCGGCGGAGGATTGAGATGCCAGCAATCAGGGCGGTGCGATGGCGGATGACCTGTGGTCGATATCGTCACGCACAGCGGAAGCCCGGCTTAAGCCATGCTGATGAAGGCGATGCCCATTCTGCGGCACTCTGCCCGAATGCGAACTCCGCCGGTCAAAATGCATATTGGCTAGGCCGCGACCCACGATCGAGATGTTGGTCTTTGTCCGCGGCACAAGACACACGTCCGATGAACGGTTCGGAAGGGACGAACATGTGAGAGAGCTGGCGAGGATGGCTGCGGCCGGCAATGGCTCGTGCCACTCATGGAGCGTTTCGACACTTGGTGCCGCGAAGCAACGAGGAACGCGATTGAAAGACGATTGTAGATCATGCTTTCCGGTCGCAGTTTTGTATTTGAGCGCGCAACAACGAAAGCCGCGGAAATACAGAGATGTACCGCGGCTGAGATTAATCGACGAATTGGTTGTTCCTCGATCCGGCGATGCGGGCCTTGCTTACGCCGTGGACCAGAGAGCGCGGTTATGTGCTGTCGTGCTATTTGGTCGACGCGAACTGGGCTTTCGAGCCACGCGGTGTCGACGCGTCTGAGCCGGAGCCCGCAGCGGCCTGTCTTCGAGCGATCGCGACGACCGTCGCGCCAGCCAAGACTCCGCCGCCGCCGATTCCTGATTAGCCCAAGTTTGTTACGAGGCCCGACGGCTCAGTTTCGATGAGGCGTACGAGCATAGCGCGGGCTTGCGACATCCAGTTACCCGAATTCGTTCGCCACTTCGGATTGCCGCCTCCACGTTCCCGATGAAGTGTCGCTCCAGACCGCGATCGTTAGTAGCCACTAACGCGATACATTTGCATGTCCGACTCTGTACTGGCCCGCGATCGCGCATCCGCTGTTAGAATTGCGCTCCGCAACTTTTTAGTCTAGGCGGTCCAGGTCAGACCCCGAAAACCGGGTGCAATCAGATGGGCGCAGACTTCAGCACGGACTCGGCATACAGATTACTAGACCCCATGCTCGACGTCTGCAGCACGGAGTGGTTCAGCGAAACGGTTTCCCACTCAGCCATTTCCACTTTGGTCAGCGTCTAGGCGCCGCAATTGGCAGAATGAGGTCCGCGTCATTTCACAACGACAGAACCAATCACTATGCAGCGCTCGTCCCACACAATCGTTCGTTTCACTCGCTAGCAACGCCGAATTCAGGCGTGAGCCGGAAGCTCTTTGCACGAAATGTGTGTTGAAGTGAAATACAGTTTGCAAACGGCCGCTCTGGAGTAACTCAATCGCGGGCGGCCTGTAGCGAACGGTTACTCGATGCGCCCATGTCTTCTGCAGAACTTGGTGTGGTAGTCGGAACGCAGGTGGCGACGATGGAGGAGGACGGATGGTCGACGTTGTGACAACCCGCCGAGAGGGCACGATTTTCGAAGTTTCGCTCGACCGCCCGAAGGCAAATGCCATCGACTCGAAGACTTCGCGGCTAATGGGCGAGGCCTTCAAAATGTTCCGCGACGATCCGGAGCTGCGCGTTGCCATCCTCAAGACCGCCGGTGACAAGTTTTTCTCTGCCGGCTGGGACCTGACCGCCGCCGCAGCCGGAGAACCTGCCAACGCCGATTTTGGAGTAGGTGGGTTCGGTGGGGTACAGGGGCTGCGCGATCTGAACAAACCGGTCATCGCCTGCGTCAATGGAATGGCGGTCGGTGGCGGGTTTGAAGTCGTGCTTTCCTGCGACTTAATCTATGCGTCGGAGCATTCGTCGTTCGCACTGCCGGAGATTCGCGCCGGCCAGCTCGCCGACGCGGCATCGGTCAAGCTGCCCAAGCGCATTCCCTTTCACATCGCGTTGGAGCTCTTGTACACCGGCCGCTGGATGAACGCAGCGGAGGCACACCGCTGGGGGCTCGTAAATGAAGTGCTTCCGAAGGAACAACTCGAAAGCCGCGTGTGGGAGATTGCAAGGCTGCTCGCCAGCGGCCCGCCCCTTGTGCTTGCAGCTATCAAGGAGACTGTGCGCATGGCTGAGCCGCTGAGTTATCAAGACGCCCTAAACCGGGTCAATCGGCGTCAGCTTGCAACAGTCGACATACTCTACGGTTCAGAGGACCGGCTTGAGGGCGCACGTGCATTTGCAGAAAGACGCGAGCCGGCATGGAAAGCGAGATAGTCGGGGCGCAGGGTGCCTCACGCGCCTGGGTTCGCACAGCGCTAGCCTCTATAGGACACTGCCGACATGATAGCCAATGCTGTTCGACCGTGCTTTGCGCGAACCGTGTGTGCGAAGTGCATGGCAGTCCCTCGTGCTCCGCAGCAACAGGTACGCTGAGCGCAGCCGCGGTTGCGCGTTGATCGGATACGGTTGGCAACGGACAGATTCTACTGTTCATTCCGGATTGCACCTCTGCCGCCCCCTCCCGCGCCGTGTCGATCTCCCGGCGCAAGCGGAGTCTTCGGCGCACTGCATCCCCCTGTTCAGCGCAAGTGAACACCTTCTAAAGCATGGCATTTCGTACTTGGCGGGCCTGACGCGCCCCTGTCGGCGAACGCCGCGACCCGTGCGGCGGTTGGCGATACACGACTTGATCAATACGGGCTGATCGTCCATCTGCCACTTGATCTGGTTTGTGCATGGCTGTTCCTATGGTGCGCCGGCTGATCTGACGTCGCTGATCGCGTTGGTGACTCGGCTCCCTCCTCGCGCCATCTACTCTGCTTTCGCGAGTGGCCGAACGTAGCTTCCGTACGCAGCAATCGGGCCCTTCCGGCGCAAACGTGCGCGTATGATTGCGGACAGCCTGTCGCTTTCCCTTGGCCGATACGCGACAAACCCGCAGCTCGTGCACCGAGCGGGCGTGCGAGAAACGCTCGCACTTAGAACCGACGTCGGGGAATAAAAAAATGACATGAATGACCGCCTCAGAGGCGCTCAGCCTCCGCAGCGTGCTGGATCACTTTCCACTCGCGCAAACGGCTGTCCAGCTCTCGGTCACCTGGCTGAAGATCCGTCCCGTCAAAGCTTTCGACTGCGCATACGTAGCGAAAGAGGGGAAGGAGTGAACAAACACAAACATCGCAAGGCGGGACGCTACCGCAATGCTATCTGGCATCGGTTGGCAGGGCGGCGGCGATGTCTCGGAGCAGCTTGCGGCGCGGCAATCAGGATGGAAGTGCAGCGTCAATCAGGATGAGAGAGCTTCGCCGGGCTCGTGACGTAGGGGGGGCGTAGCCCGACCGGAGTTACGAGCCCGGCGAGGGGGGGGGGCGCCCCGGCCCCCCCCGGGGGGGGGGGCGGGGGGGGGGGGCGGGGGGGTTGGGGGGGGGGGCGCGGCCCCCCCCCCCCCCCCCCCCCCCCCCCCCCCCCCACGGCGCGATCCGAGCGGACCGCGCCGTCTGGTGATCGCGGCTGGCCGGTGATGGATGGTTCTTCTCGCCAAAGAGGAATCACCCGTTGCCAGGCTGCCATCTCACCGATCACCAGATGAGGCTCTACCTGAAGTTCCGTCAAACTAATTCGCCGCCCGTGGCGGCCGCGAAGGTGTCGTTCAGTTCGTCGACCGCTTATCGGCTCGAGAAGGATCTGCGTCTTCCGTCGCAAAAGAAGTCACCCCGGCAAAGGCGCCGGCCGGATCCCCTGGCCAACGTCTTCGACCTGGAGGTCGTGCCGATGCTGAAGGCGGCTCCCGGCGTGCGGCCCGTGGCTATCTTCGAGGAGATACTCCGACGCCATCCCGAGCTGGGGGCCGGAATCCGCCGCACCCTGGAGCGCCGGATCCGCGCCTGGCGAGCAATCCACGGCGAGGAGCAGGAGGTCATCTTCCGCCAGACCCACGAAGTGGGCCAGGTCGGCCTGTCCGACTTCACCGATATGGGCGAGCTTGGGGTCGCCATCGCGGGCGTGCCGCTCGATCATCGCCTCTATCACTTCCGGTTGGCCTATTGCGGGTTTGAACACGCCCATGTCGTGCTCGGTGGCGAGAGCTTCGTCGCATTGGCAAGGGCTGCAGAATGCCCTGTGGTCGCTCGGTGGGGCACCGCGGGAGCATCGGACCGACAGCCTGTCGGCCGCCTTCTGCAATCTCGACCGCAATGCGAGGGACGATCTGACCCGGCGGTACGAGGACCTCTGCGCCCATTACGGCATGCGGCCTTCCCGCAACAATCGCGGCATCGCCCACGAGAACGGGGCGATCGAGAGCTCGCATGGTCATCTCAAGCGCACGATCGCCGATGCGCTGCTGTTGCGCGGCACTGCCGACTTCGATGATCTCGCCGGCTATCGCGGCTTCATCGACGAGATCGTCAGCCGCCGCAATGCCGGAACACCAAGCGCATCGACCACGAGCGCGCCACCCTGCAGGCGCTGCCAGATCGCCGCACCTCGGACTACGAGGAGGTGATTGTCCGCGTGACGTCAAGCGGCGGCTTCACCTTGCGCAAGGTGTTCTACACCGTGCCGTCGCGTTTGATCGGGCACCAACTGCGGGTGCGCCTTTACGACGATCGTCTCGACGTGGTCGTCGGCGGCACCCATCTCGTCACCCTGCCGCGTGGGCGGCCGCATCCCAACGGCAAGCACGACCAGGTCGTCGATTATCGGCACGTGATCCATTCCTTCCGGCGCAAGCCAATGGCGCTGCTCAATCTCGTCTACCGTGATCGGCTATTCCCGCGTGATGCCTATCGCCGAACCTTCGATCGCTTGCGCGAACGGCTGCCGGACAAGAAAGCCTGCCGGCTCATGGTCGATCTGCTCGCACTGGCGCACGAGCGCGGCTGCGAGGCCGAAGTCGCCGATCAGCTCGCGGCTGACCTTAACGCTGGCCAACTGCCCGACCTCGGACGGCTGTGCGCTTACTTCGCGCCCGATCCGGCCTGCATGCCGAAGGTCGTGGTGCAGCTGGCCCCGCTCGCCAGCTATGAGTGCCTCATCGGTGCCGGCGAGATCGGAGGTGCCGCATGAGTACGGCCAACACAGTCGACACCGCGCGCCTCAATCTGTTGCTCAACGAGTTGCGGCTGCCCGCCATCAAGGCGCTGTGGCCGCAATTTGCCGAGCAGTCCGACAAGGAAGGCTGGCCGGCGGCCCGCTTCCTCGCCACCATTGCCGAGCACAAGATCGCCGAACGCGGCCGCCGCCGGGTCGAGCGCCATCTCCTCGAGGCGCGGCTGCCCGCTGGAAAGACCTTCGACAACTTCGACTTTGAGGCTGTGCCGATGATCTCCAAGGCGCAGGTGACCGCGCTCGCCGCCGGCGATGGTTGGCTCGGCAAGGGCGCCAATCTGCTGCTGTTCGGGCCGCCCGGCGGCGGCAAGAGTCACTTGGCGGCAGCGATCGGCCTGGCCCTTATCGAGAACGGATGGCGCGTCCTCTTCACCCGCACCACCGATCTCGTGCAGAAGCTCCAGGTGGCGCGCCGCGAGCTCAATCTCGAGGCCGCCATTAACCGCCTCGATCGCTTCGACCTCCTGATCTGCGACGATCTTGCCTACGTCACCAAGGACCAGGCCGAGACCAGCGTGCTCTTCGAGCTCATCAGCGCACGCTACGAGCGGCGTTCCATGCTGATAACCGCCAATCAGCCATTCGGAGAGTGGAACAGGGTCTTCCCGGACCCTGCTATGACGCTCGCTGCCATCGATCGCCTCGTTCACCACGCCACCATCGTCGAGATGAACGTCGAAAGCTATCGCAGGCGCACCGCGCTCGAACGGAAGCGTGTCCAGGGCGACCACCCTCGCACGCGACACCAAAAACACTCGCTGATTGACGCTCCGCGACAATCAGAGCGAACAAAACTCTTGCGCGCGACAATCATCGCGGCAATCATCACTTCGCCGCGACACAGACTCGCCATCCTGATTGTCGCGCGCTTCCCATCCAGATTGTCGCGCTATACTGATCATGCGCGACCTTCGATGGGAGATGAGCAGCGCGAGCGCTTGAATTGATGAAAGGGATCTCTCCGCGGGTTAGCCAGAACTGCGCGGCATGCAATTCGTTGAATGCGACTTCTGGCCCGGATGAATATCGTCTGGACTTCGCGGATTGTCTCCTGTGCATAAAAGAATGAGATCCGACCCTGCCGGTTGCGGGGACAGCCGCGATTGGCTCAGAATCTGCCGCTATTCTGCGATATCCGGTCGGATATTGATAAAAAACTGCGCCAAGGGGAGCGTAGCCTCTCGAATAGGCGTGGCGTCCGAGCGCTGATGCGGAAGAAGACGATCCTCAGAAGATAGCGTGCTGATGTTACGGCGGTGGGAGACAACTTCGTGTCCAATTTAGCGGTCGGAAAGCTAGCCGCAAACGAGCAGGGCCAAATCGTGGAGGATATCTCTCGACTAGAACACGTGCGGCGCAAGCATGTGGGCCGTTACTTCAGTGCCGTAGCGATCGTGGCGGCGGCCTCGTGGATTGCCATGTCTTTTGTTCACGGCCAGATCGATTGGGCTGTTGTTGGCCGATACCTTGGGGTGCGCACCATTGTTCTCGGTCTAGGGAACACCGTTCTAATGGCTGCCTTAGCCATGTTGCTGGGCGTAGTAATCGGTGTCACGGTGGCGGTCATGCGTCTTTCGGCGAATCCGGTAGTGAACTGGGCCGCAGCCTGCTACGTGTGGTTTTTTCGCGGCACGCCTTTGTTATTGCAACTATTGCTGTGGTTCAACCTGGCGCTGGTATTTCCGGAACTCGGGATTCCAGGGCTCTTCGAGGTGCGCACGGTGGATGTGATGACGCCGTTTGTCGCAGCACTTCTCGGATTGGGCATCAATCAGGGCGCCTACACTTCTGAAGTCGTGCGGGCTGGCTTACTATCCGTTGATCAAGGACAGTATGAGGCGGCGAGCGCAATTGGCATGCCGCGTCTTCAGGCGCTACGGAGAATCATTCTCCCGCAGGCTATGCGGGTCATCGTACCCCCGATCGGCAACGAGCTCATCGGGATGGTCAAGCTTACGTCGCTCGCAAGCGTGATCCAGTTCTCCGAAATTGTGCACAACGCAGAGAACATCTATTACGTGAACAACTACGTCATCGAACTGCTGATCGTTGCTGGATTCTGGTACCTGCTCGTGGTGACGGTGCTTACGTTCCTGCAAACGCGGCTAGAGCGGCACTACGCGCGCGGCGCCCGCGACATGAAACCTCGCTAGCCCGGAAGAACACATGAATCCCATCGTCAAAGCCAGCGGCGTAGCCAAATTGTATGGTGGCTTCGAAGCGCTCAAAGGAATCGATCTTGAAATAGATCGTGGCGAAGTACTGTGCATCATCGGACCATCGGGCTCCGGAAAGAGCACCTTGCTCCGCTGTATGAACCAGTTGGAAACTATTGATGGCGGCGCTCTGTGGGTGAACGGTGAATTGGTCGGCTACCGTCGCGTCGGCAGGAAGCTGTATGAACTCTCTGAGCGCGAGATCGCCCGGCAACGCCTCGCAACAGGCATGGTGTTCCAGCGTTTCAACCTCTTCCCACATAAGACGGCTCTTGAAAACGTTACAGAAGGTCCGGTTCAGGTGCTCAGACATGGACGCAAGCAGGCCGAGGCCGCCGCCCGCGAGTTGCTCGCGCGTGTCGGGCTTTCCCACAAATGTGACGCTTATCCAATCGAGCTCTCAGGTGGTCAACAACAGCGTGTGGCCATTGCTCGCGCGCTTGCTATGAAACCAGCACTGATGCTGTTCGACGAGCCAACCTCCGCGCTGGATCCCGAGCTGGTCGGCGAAGTGCTTTCAGTGATGCGCGACCTCGCGCGGACGGGAATGACGATGATTGTCGTCACTCACGAACTCGGCTTCGCCCGGGAAGCGGCAAGCCGAGTGATCTTCATGGATCAGGGGCAAGTGGTTGAAAGCGGTCCGCCGGCCCAGGTTCTTAACAGTCCAACGCATGCTCGAACTATCAATTTCATTTCAGCCGTACTCAGTTGACAGCGAAAAGTACCGACTGGTGCACGAGAGATGGAGTTCTGCAGGCGACGCTCCGTCGTGCAGTCGAACGTGTTCGCGCTTACGTACTCTCCACAAGGAGCGCGCGGGTGCAGGCACAAAGACCACCGCGTTCGCGCTGATGATACGGTCGACCGTGCGCCTAATTCGAGAAGGTGATCCGAACGGCTGTGAAGCCCGCGTAGGCAGCAGCTGCTGATCACCGAACCGCTCAAGAGGGCGGCTCTTGCAGGAAGAGTGGAGGTTCAATGCTCAAGATCCCGGACGTAAATCTTGCCCTACGAAGCCTCCGTCTGCCGATGTTCGCAGCCCCTATGTTTTTGATCTCCGGGCCGGAACTCCTCTTAGCCTGCTGCAAGGCCGGCATCGTGGGTTCTCTTCCAACACCGAATGCCAGAAATGCCGCGGAGCTCAAGCAGATGTTGGACGCCGTCACATCCGGCCTGAGCGATCGGCCTGACGCGCCTTGGGCATTGAATCTGGTGATGCATTCGACCAACAAGCGGCTGCCAGACGACCTCCAAATGGTAGAAGCATTTAGACCACCAATCGTCATCACGGCATTAGGCGCTCCTCGTCCGGCCGTCGAAGTCGCGCATACCTACGGGGGACTAGTTTTTGCAGACGTCAACTCGGTCGCTTACGCGCGAAAGGCTGCTGCGGCTGGCGTGGATGGCCTCATACTCGTGTGTGCCGGAGCGGGGGGGCACACCGGGGACCTTTGCAACACCGTGTTCGTCGAGGAGGTCAGGAGCTTCTTCTCCGGATACATCGCGCTGGCCGGCGGGATCGCGAGCGGCCGGGCTATTCTGGCGTCGAGAGCGCTGGGGGCTGATTTCGCATATGTTGGCACTTCCTTCATGGCAGCATCGGAAAGCAAAACAGATCCGGGCCATCAGCAGATGCTGCTCACGAGCTCATGCGAAGATCTCATCATCACGCGCGCCTTTACAGGTGCTCGCGCGAATATGCTCATCCCGAGTATCATGGCGCAAGGACTTGACTTGAAAGTAGTCGCGAGCAGCAGCGCGAAAATGAACTTCACCGGTCTTGAAGGGGCCGAGGTGAAACCGTGGAAAGGGATATGGTCGGCCGGGCAGGGCGTGGGCAAGATCCGCGAGATCGAGCCCGTTTCACGTATTGTGGACAGGCTTGATCGAGAATATCGGGCCGCATTGGACGAGCTCGAACGCTTTCGCGTTGGCGTGTGACTGGTCGCAGGCCCTCCAACATCTACAACGAAACCGCCGGAGCTTCTAGTAGGTGGGGGAGACGATCTGTTTGTCGGGCCGCGTCCCGACGACGTCCCGATCTAATCCGAACCGAGCTCCGCCTCGCTGAGGAGCTGGTTAGACCGGCGGCGACATGCGATAGCTGTAGGCTACAGCGAGTATATGATTTTTCGACAAGTTGCCTATAGCGCATGGGAAGGACGATCCGTCGGCCGAAGAAGCACCAGTACCAGACAAGAGGCGCAAGCGGACCTGATCGAATGATCTGTCGATGCTGGCGCGGACGGCAACAGGTGTTCTTGCTTCGGCAACCAGCCGCTCATCGGGGGTCGCGGGGGCGCTGTACGCGCTCCGTAGCCCTCCTTTCGTGACTACCTTAACGGGGCTGGAAGCCGTTCACGAACACGCGGGCGGGACGGCGGGGCTGAGCCAGCAAAACAGCCGGTTCGAGCCCCTCTCACCGGCAATAGCCGGCAATTCGTCCGAGCACGGCGCCGTTCTTCTGCTCTACGGAGGCCTGATCATTCTTGCGTGTTGCTCCCGAACGCATCCAAGTGCCCCGGACGGTCGTCGCCGACTCACCGCGACAATCATTTGGCCCAAATCTCTCACGCCAGGTGGCCCTGCCGCTCCATCCGTTCAAAGAAGATCGGGAAGGGGCTTCAGACGCTTGCCACACCCGGTCTGCGAGCTCCCAAAGCTCCACTCTCACGCTATGGATTAAGCACCCATGACCGAGGGAGTGCGTTACCGCAAGGTGGTGAACCTCCTCCGAATGGGTGGACACCTGTAGTAGGCTCGTTGAGCCCGGAGGTGTCGAATGGAACGTCAACGTCGG
>NZ_JBVVPN010000074.1:0-22915 GCF_055811035.1 Bradyrhizobium sp. MI1.10 | reverse complement strand
CGCTCCCCGCCCCCCCCCCGGGGGGGGGGGGGGGGCGGGGGGGGGGGCGCCACACGGGGACTCTTTCGGTCGAGTATCGACACCCGATGCATCGCCAATACCCAGCACCTCTTCCTGGGCCACCCCTCTCCCTAGCCCTCCCCCACAAGGGGGGAGGGAACGCACCGCCGTCGCGGCGCCGGGCGAGTCTCATCCCATCAGGCGTTAGCCGAACCGCTCCGTCGCCCATGCATAAAGACTACCCGGAATCGGCTTCTCACCACCCCTTCCCTTGGGCGAGATGTGCAGGCCGATGATCTCGCGGTCGGTGACGAGGCCGAGATAGCTCGAGGGATCGAAGAACAGTTTTGGCTCGGCATGCACGGCGTAGAACGATTGCTTCGGCAAGGCGCAGTGCAGCTCGCCGGTGCGGCGCGCGAGCGCGGTGAGTGCCGCCGGGCCGAAGATCGCAACACGGATATCGGAGAGGCGGTTCGAGCCGCCGCGCAGGCGGCGCATCGCAAACGTGACGCGATGGCGTATCGACAGCCAGTTCGGCGTCAGCTCCTCCTGCTCCATCAGCTCTTCGAAGGCGGCAACGATGCCGTGCCGGGGCGGAAGGTAAATCACGGAATTGCCGAGCTGGCGCGGACGCTCCCACGCGAAGTAGGGCTTTGCCGGATCGATCTCGACGGGCCTCAGCAGCAGCACGTCGGCGTCGAGCCAGAGGCCGAGGCCCTTCGCCATCAGCTTCATGCGGAAGAAGTCGCTGAACTGAAGCGTGGTCCAGTCGCGCCAGCTGCCGTCCGGCTGCGGCGGTCGCAATCGTTCGGAGAACGCATGCGGCAGGATCGCCTCGGCGTCCGCGTTGCCGACGCCTGCGGGCAGGCCGGGAATGGTGTCGAAACTGTAGACCGTGACCTTGTGGCCGGCAGCCAGCTGCGAGCGCAGACAGGTCTGGCGCAGGGCGTCCATTGGGCCGTGCCAGAAGGTGACGATGTCAGGCAACATGGGCGCAAGCTATAGAGGACAACGCTGGCAAAGAAAAAGCCCCGGCGCTGTCAGCACCGGGGCTCAAACAAAAACTTGAGATCAGGCCCAGGCGCGTTCGCGCTTGAGCTTCTCCTCATAGGTATCGATCGAGGCCTTCTTCTCCATCGTCAGGCCGATGTCGTCGAGGCCGTTGATCAGGCAGTGCTTGCGGAACGGGTCGATCTCGAACTTGACCATGCCGCCGTCGGGGCCGCGAATCTCCTGGTTCGGCAGATCGATCGTCAACGTCGCGTTGGCGCCGCGCTCGGCGTCGTCGAACAGCTTGTCGAGGTCTTCCTGGGCCACGCGGATCGGCAGAATGCCGTTCTTGAAGCAGTTGTTGTAGAAGATGTCGCCGAACGAGGTCGAGATCACGCAGCGGATGCCGAAGTCGAGCAGCGCCCAGGGCGCATGCTCGCGGCTCGAGCCGCAGCCGAAATTGTCGCCGGCGACCAGCACCTTCGCATTGCGATAGGCGGGCTGGTTGAGGACGAAATCGGGATTCTCGCTGCCGTCGTCCTTGTAGCGCTGCTCGGAGAAGAGCCCCTTGCCAAGGCCGGTGCGCTTGATGGTCTTGAGGTACTGCTTCGGAATGATCATGTCGGTATCGACATTAATGATCTTCAGCGGCGCCGCGACGCCTTCCAGCGTGGTGAACTTGTCCATGGTTGCGCTTTCCCGGGGTGGTCTAGGGAACCGGTATTTATCGCGATCGGGGCGGAAATCCTAGGCCGAATTCGGCAGATCTCGTCTGCCTAACCGGGCTCTTGAGCCTCGATCGCGGCCATATCGTCGTCCGACAGGCCGAAATGATGGCCGATCTCGTGGATCAGGACGTGGCGAACGATATGGCCGAGGCTTTCGTCGTGCTCGGCCCAGTAATCCAGGATCGGCCGGCGGTAGAGCCACACCATGTTGGGCAGCCGCGCCACGTCGCCAAAACTCTGCTGCGGCAGGCCGACGCCCTGGAACAGGCCGAGCAGGTCGAACTCGCTCTCGCATGCCATCTCGTCCAGGACTTCCTCGGTGGGGAAGTCGTCGACGCGGATGATCACGCCCTCGCACAGCCTACGAAACTCCGCCGGCAGGCGTTCGAAGACTTCATGCGCCATGGCTTCCATCTCGGCCAGCGAGGGCGCTTTCAATTCCGTCCACATGGGCTTCTCATAGCGTGGGTTTCGCGGCGACGCATCCGGCTTTATAAGCGCGGCGAGGTTGACGGGCGCCGTCAAAACGGGGAGCGTAGGGCCTCGAGTGGACGTTCAAGTGGGCGGAAAAATGCGAGCGAAAACAGCGCTGACGCTACTGTGCATGGGGTTGTTTTCGCAGTTTTGCGTTGGCGCGGAGGCCCAGACCGCGGCTCCCGGGATCAGGCTGGCCCAGGCGGCCTCCCGAGACGATCTGCCGCCGCCGCGCAAGCGGCCCCCGGCGCGCCTGCGCGTCACGCCCTATTACAGTCCGGATGGCGTCTATCCCCGTTACAATCCCGGTCCCGATGCGGTCCGCGAGTGCAACGCCACCTATGTGCAGGAATTTCGCCCCAGCGGCACGGTGATCGTGCCGCATATGAGCTGCTACTGGCGCCGGGGCTGATACGAACGCCGTGCCCGTCGCGCGCTGAGGCGGAGGTCGTCATGACGAGATGGTTCGCATTGGCGGTTGGCGTCGGGCTTGCCGCAGGCCTGTCTCACGCGTCCGCTGCGCACAGGGTGACGAAGCTGCCCGATGCGTCGGCCGGGCGCGCGGTGTTCGACGGGCGCCGACATGTGCGGTCCGACGTCGTGCGATACGCCCCGCGTCGTGATCCGCATTACTACGCGCGGCCGGTCTACTACCGTCCTTATCCCTACGGCGTGCCCGCACCGTTCGTGCTCGGCTTCGGGCCGTGGCGGTGACCTCGCGGCGCGATGCTGCGCCCGTCGTTCATTCATGAGGCATTCACGTCGCTGTCCCTAATTTAATCTTGGGAGCGACCGCCAATGAACAGGGATGATGCACGCCGGGAGCGAGCGTCGCAACTCCGCTGTCCAGATTCAGGGAGAAGTCGATGCTGAGAATATTGGGTCTCAGGGCAAGCCCGATGCGCTTGCTCGGCATTGCGGCCGCCGCGACGCTGATGCTGTCGGCCGGAACGACGCGTCGTGCTGAGGCGATGACTCCAATCAATCCGACGGCGTTGCCTGTGGCGAAGGCCGCAAGTGACGATGTGATCCCGGTTCGCCACGGCGGCGGTGGCGGCGGTGGGCATGGTGGCGGCGGCTTTCATGGCGGCGGCGGTTTCCACGGTGGAGGCGGCTTCCACGGTGGCGGAGGACATATCGGTGGCTTCCGCGGCGGTGGTTTCCATGCTGGTGGCTTCCGCGCCGCGCCCGCGTTTCATGGCGGCGGCTATCGCTACGGCGGAGTTCGCCACTATGGCGGAGGCGGATTCCACCGCTACGGCATCTATCGCCCGCATTACGGCTATCGCCATTTTCATCGGCGCTATTACGGCGGCTACTATCCCTATTACAGCCATCCGCGCCGATGCCGGGTCATCTGGACCTATTACGGCCCGCGCCGCGTCTGCCGCTGGCATCGCTGGCACCATCCGTACCGCTATTGGTAAGCACGATCGAAATGAAAAGGGCGCCTCGACGGCGCCCTTTGTTCATCCGGTGGCTTAAAGCCAATCCTTCAGTTTCCACGACGCCGACGTCCATCGCGTCAGGTTCTCGATCTTCCATTGCTTGAACATCGCCGGCGGCCAGCGGCTGAGCTTCGAGGTCTCCTCGACCTCGGGCTTGGCGACCATGCGCAGCGGTGCCGCGCGCCGCCGATGCTGGGGCGTCGCCGCGCTGATCAGATCGACATATTCAGGCTTGCTGGCCATGAGCTCGTGTCCTCGCGAAACCCTCGCGAGGACACACTGTCGGCGCTACCGATTAACGGCGGTTTGCCGCAATCGCTCAAATTAAAGCGAGCAGCTTACCGCCACTCCCTGATGTCGACGAAGTGACCCGCGATCGCCGCGGCCGCCGCCATCGCCGGCGACACCAGATGGGTGCGGCCCTTGAAGCCCTGGCGGCCCTCGAAGTTGCGGTTCGAGGTCGAGGCGCAGCGCTCTTCCGGAGCCAGCTTGTCGGGGTTCATCGCGAGGCACATCGAGCAACCGGGCTCGCGCCATTCGAAGCCGGCGTTGATGAAGATCTTGTCCAGACCTTCAGCCTCGGCCTGCTCCTTCACGAGGCCGGAGCCCGGCACGACCATGGCGTTGACGCCGCCCGCGACCTGCTTGCCTTCCGCGATCTTGGCGGCGGCGCGCAGATCCTCGATCCGGCCGTTGGTGCAGGAGCCGATGAAGATGCGGTCGAGCTTGATGTCGGTGATCTTCGTCCCCGCGGTCAGGCCCATATATTTCAGCGCGCGGTGCTTCGACAGGCGCTTGGCCTCGTCCGCGATCTTGTCGGGATCGGGCACGCTGCCGGTGACCGAGATGACGTCCTCAGGCGAAGTGCCCCAGGTCACGATCGGCGGCAGCTTCGCTGCATCGAGCCGCAGCTCGTGGTCGAAATGCGCGCCCTCGTCGGAGCGCAAGCGCTCCCAGTAGCGCATCGCCGCATCCCAGTCGGCGCCCTTCGGTGCCTTCGGGCGGCCGCGCAAGAAGTCGAACGCCTTCTGGTCGGGCGCGACGAGGCCGGCGCGCGCGCCACCTTCGATCGACATGTTGCAGACCGTCATGCGGCCTTCCATGCTGAGCGCACGGATCGCGTCGCCGGCGTATTCGAGCACGTAGCCGGTGCCGCCCGCGGTGCCGATCTCGCCGATGATCGCGAGGATGATGTCCTTGCCCGTCACACCGTCCGGCAATTTGCCGTCGACGGTGACGCGCATGTTCTTCGCCTTCTTCTGGATCAGCGTCTGCGTCGCCAGCACGTGTTCGACTTCCGACGTGCCGATGCCGTGCGCGAGCGCGCCGAACGCACCATGCGTCGAGGTGTGGCTGTCTCCGCAGACGATGGTGGTGCCGGGCAGCGTGAAGCCCTGCTCGGGGCCGATGACGTGGACGACGCCCTGACGCTTGTCGAACTCGTCGTAATATTCGATGCCGAATTCCCTGGCGTTGTCGGCCAGTGCCTTGATCTGCTCGATGCTTTCAGGATCGGGGTTCGGCTTGGTGCGGTCGGTGGTCGGCACGTTGTGATCGACGACGGCCAGCGTCTTCTCGGGCGCGTGGACCTTGCGGCCGGTGGCGCGCAGGCCTTCGAACGCTTGCGGTGAAGTGACCTCGTGCACCAGATGGCGATCGATATAGAGCAGGCAGGTGCCGTCCTCGGCTTCGTGCACCAGATGGTCGTTCCAGATCTTGTCGTACAATGTGGTCGGCTTGGGCATGAGCGTCAGCTCCAGGAATGTTGTGTAGAGCGGGTTGCGCGGCTGGCGCGCGGGGCGACGAAATCGTCAGCGCAGCTTTTAGGCTGCGCGCGTAAGCTCTGACGTTGCCGAGGTCGCGAAGCGTCCGAAGAACCGGCCGGGCAGCCGCGAGCGATCGTCGATGACGACGCGCTTGACGGGCGAGAGGCTGGTCAAATCTGGAAACATTCCAAGAATATATAGCAGGCCGAACTGGAATCGCGAGGGCTTTGACGCGCACGGCTGACGCAACAAAAACGCGCGGGGCTTGGCGCCCCGCGCTTTTGGAAACTCGCATGTAAGCGGAGCTTACTCGTTGACGGCAGCAGCCGGGCGGTCCTGCTTCTTCTCGACGATGCGGGCCGACTTGCCGCGAAGGTTGCGGAGATAATAGAGCTTGGCGCGACGCACCTTGCCGCGGCGCACCACCTTGATCGAGTCGATCATCGGCGACATCACCGGGAACACGCGCTCCACGCCTTCGCCGTACGAAATCTTGCGCACCGTGAAGCTCTCGTTGAGACCGCCGCCGGAACGGCCGATGCAAACGCCTTCATAGGCCTGCACGCGGGTGCGGTCGCCTTCGACGACCTTCACGTTGACGATCACGGTATCGCCGGGGCCGAACTCCGGGATCTCCTTGTTGGCGGAGAGCTTGTCGAATTGCTCTTTTTCGAGCTGTTGGATCAGGTTCATGGGTAAATCTCCATCGGCGCGCCCAGCCTTGGAAAACGGGGGCTGCGCGAAATTCGTTTATCCAGCCATTGCGGATGTGGCCGCTGCTATAAGGCAAGCCGGAGCGTTTGTCACCCGTCTGTCTTGTTTTTTGGCGTTTTTTGGCGTCCGACCCGATTCGGGACTTTGCTCGGGATCCGGGCCCACAAATCCGGTCGCCGGGCCGCCGTCAGGGCCTCGGATTCCGCCCGCCGCCAGCTCGCGACCTTGGCATGGTCGCCCGAGGTCAGGATCTCCGGGATCGGGGTTCCCTCGAACAGCTGCGGCCGGGTGTATTGGGGGTATTCGAGCAGGCCGTCGGAGAAGCTTTCCTCGGTTCCCGAGGCTTCCTTGCCCATCACGCCCGGCAGCAGCCGAACACAGGCGTCGATCAGGGCCAGGGCCGCGATTTCACCGCCGGAGAGGACGTAATCCCCGATCGAGACCTCCTCCAGGCCCCGCCCGTCGATCACGCGCTGGTCCACCCCCTCGAACCGCCCGCAGACGATCAGGGGACCCGGACCCTTGGCCAGTTCGAGGACGCGGGCCTGGGTCAATGGCCGACCTCTCGGGCTCATCAGCAATTTCGGCCGGTCCGGGCCGATCCCGGCGGCATCGATCGCGGCCGCCAGAACATCGGCCCGAAGCACCATGCCCGGTCCGCCGCCGGCCGGGGTGTCATCGACGCTGCGATGGCGGTCGGTAGCCGAGGCCCGGATGTCCCGCGCCTCCAGTTCCCAGAGCCCGCCAGCCAGCGCCCGGCCGGCCAGGCTCACGCCCAGCGGCCCCGGAAACATCTCCGGAAACAGCGTCAGCACCGTCGCGCGCCAGGGTGTGGAAGTCGTCATGGCCGCTGGTTAGGGCATTGCGGGCAGCGGGTCGAGGGCTCAATGAACGGCGGACTTCGCCATCAGGTCATCGCAGCGCGCAGCCCTATTTCTTGCGACCGTATTCGACGAGTTCGCTCGTGCTGCTGTTCACCACATGATTATCTGCCCGCACCACGAAGCTACGCTTGACCCAGTGATCGATCGCCGGTGCGTACCAAGTCTGCGCCGCGATCTCTCCCTTCTTGGATGGGTCGTTGGTCGAGTGCCTGGAGACGACCGTTTCGATCTTGAATGTGTCGAACCTGCCGGCCTTGGTTGTGATGGTTTCCTGGCCGACGACTTTTGCATTGACGGATCGTCTGAAGATGTTGCCGTTTTGCGAGTTGACGTCGTCTGCGGTGACGCTCCAGGCGGCGCCAACCTTCAATGGCGCGCGAATTCCCGAGCCGTCAATCGGCTGGTATTTCCATGGGCCTGTGCTCTTCAGGTTCCATGACCGGTCATAGACGTTGAGCCGATCGCCGCTTTTGCCTCCGGTGATATCAACGCGGATCTCGCCGGGGTTTACTTGGGTGACGATCGATTTGCGGACTTCAGTGCTTCCGCCGATTTCGTCTCGCACCTCGTACGTCCAGAAATCACCCGGGATCGGCTCTTCCATTGAAGTGGGCGACTTTGTTTCGACCCCACTTGAAGCAGCAGGCAGCGCGTCTCTCTCGGCGGCTTGTGCCGCGGGGACGCCGGCGAGCAGGCAAATCATCGCCGCAGTGGCGCGACGAAACATCAAGTGCCTCCAGCAAGATCCATAACGATCGGAATCCGCCGACCAGCGACTAGCGGCGGCCATATTCGATCAACTCGAGAGAGCCCTTGTCGCTGACCTTGCCGGCCGACTTGTTGACCCAAGTGCGCTTCACCCAATGATCGATTGCCGGCGCGTACCACGTCTGCTGCTCGGTCTGAAACTTCTTGGTCGGATCATTTGCGTTTCGCATTTCGAGCGACGTCTCAATCTTGTACGTCTCGAACGTGCCGGCGCGTGTCGTGATGCTTTCCTGACCGGTAATTTTTGATTTGACGGAGCGCTTCAGACTGGCGCCGTTGCTGCTATTGAAATCACTCGAACTGGCTGTCCAGGACTTGCCGACCTGAAGTGGGGCCTTGATGCCTGAGCCGTCGTTTGGGGTAAATTTCCACGTACCATTGTCGACGACATTCCACGAATGATCGAAGGTCTGGAATCCGAGGCCCGGCTTTCCGAGAAAAGTCAGGCGGATGCCGATTTCGGCGGGGGATACATCGGTTATGGTTTGGGTGACCGTCGATTTCAGCTCGCCCGTGATCTCGTCGCGAAATTCGAAGGTCCAGCGATCGCCCGTCCGCGGCTCTTGCTGCTCGGGCGCTTCCGTGGATGCCTCGGCAGGCGGCTGGCTCGGCGCCGTTTGGGCCGCGAGCACGCTGACAGACGCAAGCAGGCCGATCGTTGCCAAGAGACAGCGCTGCAACATTTGTATCTCCGGATGTTCAGGAATCGTCGAGGGGGGATGCAACCCAAACGTGAACGAGCCGGACAGCAAACGCAAGTCTCTATTTTGTGAGGCTGATCCACGGCCTGTCACCGTCATGTCATGACGGCGACGCCTCGTCATCACTTTCGATTTCCTGCGGCAGCGCGATCACGACGCGGCCCCCTGTGAGATCGACCTCCGGCACCACCGCGTCCGTGAACGGCAGCAGCATCGTGGTCCCCGTGGGCGGCGCGATCTCGATGATGTCGCCGGCGCCGAAATTGTGGATCGCGAGCACGCGGCCGAGCGCATCGCCGGCCGTGGTGACGGCGGCGAGCCCGATCAGATCGGTGTGGTAATATTCGCCCTCGTCCGTCGCGGGCAGCTTTTCGCGCGCGACGTAGAGCTCGATGCCGTTGAGGCGCTCGGCCTCATCGCGGGTCGTGACGCCCTTGAACGTCGCAACCAGATGATCCTTGGCCGCGCGCGCCGTTGCGACCTCGAACTGGCGCTTGCCATCCTTGGACGAGAGCAGGCCGTAGCTCCGCACGGCAAATGGATCCTCGGTAAAGGTCCACAGTTTGACCGCGCCGCGCACACCATGCGCGGCGCCGATCCGCGCGACGCAGACCAGCGCCGGCATGATCTGGCCTTAACCCTTCGCGGCGGCTTCGGCCTGCGCCTTGCGCTCCTTGCGCGGCACGGCCTTCTCGGGATTGTTGCGCACTTCGCGCTTCTTGACGCCGGCGGCGTCGAGGAAGCGGGACACGCGGTCCGACGGCTGCGCGCCCTTGGCGAGCCAGGCCTTCACCTTGTCCATGTCGAGCTTCAGACGGGTCTCGTTGTCCTTCGGCAGCAGCGGGTTGAAATAGCCGAGACGCTCGATGAAGCGACCGTCGCGGGGAAAGCGCGAATCGGCGACGACGACGTGATAGACGGGGCGCTTCTTGGTGCCTGCGCGGGCGAGACGGATAACGACGGACATCTAAGTTCTCCTTCAAAGTACGTTTTGTTCGGTTGATTGGTATTCCGCGTTGCGCGAGACCGTTGCGATCTCCCGCGACGAATTCCTCATTTCTTCTTGCCCGGGAAACCGCCGAGGCCCGGCAGCATCGGCTTGCCGCTCAGCCCGGTCAGGCCCGGAACGTTCGGCAGACCCTGGCGCAGCCCGGGCGGCAAATCCTTCGGCAGGCTGGGCAGACCTTGTCCGCCGCCACCCTGCATCTTCTCCTGCAGCGCCTTCATCTCTTCCGGCGAAGGCGGCTTCATGCCGCCGCCAAAACCCATCGCCTGGGCGATGCCCGCGAGCGGACCGCGCTTGCCGGAGCCCATGGCCTTCATCATGTCGGCCATGTTCCGGTGCATCTTCAGCAGCTTGTTGACCTGCTCGACGCTCTGGCCGGAACCTGCGGCGATACGCTTCTTGCGGCTGGCCTTGAGCAGATCGGGATGACGGCGCTCGTCGCGCGTCATGGAATCGATCACCGCGACCTGGCGCTTCAAGATCTTGTCGTCGATGCCGGCGGCCGCGATCTGGTTCTTCATCTTGGCGATGCCGGGCATCATGCCCATCAGGCCGCTGATGCCGCCCATGTTCGCCATCTGCGACAGCTGCTCGCGCATGTCGTTGAGGTCGAACTGACCCTTGCGCATCCGCTCGGCGGTGCGCGCAGCCTTTTCCGCGTCGATATTGGCCGCAGCGCGTTCGACCAGCGACACCACGTCGCCCATGCCGAGGATGCGGCCGGCGATACGGTCGGGATGGAAATCCTCCAGCGCATCGGTCTTTTCACCGGTGCCGAGCAGCTTGATCGGCTTGCCGGTGACCGCGCGCATCGACAACGCGGCGCCGCCGCGGCCGTCGCCATCGACTCGTGTCAGCACGATGCCGGTGAGGCCGACGCGCTCGTCGAAGGCGCGGGCGAGGTTGACGGCGTCCTGGCCGGTGAGGCTGTCCGCCACTAGCAGCACTTCATGCGGATTGGCGGCGGCTTTGATCGCTGCTGCTTCCGCCATCATCTCTTCGTCGAGCGTGGTGCGGCCGGCGGTGTCGAGCAGCACGACGTCGTAGCCGCCGAGCTTGCCGGCCTCGAGCGCGCGCTTCGCAATCTGGGCCGGCTGCTGGCCGGCGACGATCGGCAGTGTCGGAATGTCGAGATCGCGGCCCAGGACGGCCAGCTGCTCCATCGCCGCAGGACGGTAGATGTCGAGCGACGCCATCAGCACCTTGCGCTTGTCGCGCTGGACCATGCGACGGGCGAGCTTTGCGGTGGTGGTGGTCTTGCCGGAGCCTTGCAGGCCGACCATCATGATCGGCACCGGCGGCACGGAATTGATGTCGATGGTCTGGCTTTCGGCGCCGAGCGTGTTGATCAGCTCGTCATGGACGATCTTGACCACCATCTGGCCTGGCGTCACCGATTTGACGACGGTGGCGCCGATGGCCTGCTCGCGGACCCGCTCGGTGAAGCTGCGCACCACTTCGAGGGCGACGTCGGCTTCCAGCAGCGCGCGGCGCACCTCGCGCATCGCGGCGTCGACGTCCTTTTCGGTCAGCGCACCGCGCCCCGTCAGACGATCGAGAATGCCGCCAAGCCGTTCCGACAGATTGTCGAACAATGCCGTTGTCCTCTTTAACCTCCCCCTGCAAGAGCGGGGCGAGGGAGCAGAAATCCAAACACCTTCACGCCCGAGGGCGCACAGCGCTGTCGGGCGTTGGCCTCTGGCCTCTGGGGCCAGTGGGCGGGTCGAAAAGAAAGTCTTTCCGAGAAGTGCCGGGGTTAAACGCCGCGGCTGCCCGAAAGTCAAGGAAAGTTAGGGTGGCCGAGGCCGCTTTGGAAGGCAAAGCCTTGAAAAGATGAACTTTCCTGCGGCGGGTTCCTTTTCCGCAGACCCCGCCCATATAGCGGTGATGTCCTGCCGCTCCGACCATCCCTGAAGCCAAATCCGTGCCGATCACCCGCCGCCGCCTTTTCGGACTGCTCGCCGGGGCCAGCGCATTGGTCGGCGTGCCCTCCCTTTGGATGTCCCGCATGAAAACCTATGACGGCCCGGTCTCCGACCATTTCGACGGACTGACCTTCTTCGATCCGGACGGCGCGCCGCCACGATCGCTTCGTGAGGTCCTGCGCTGGCAGTTCGGCGGCAAGCGGCAGCGCGCGACCTGGCCGGATTGGGCGCCGAGCCCCCATGCCGATACCCCGCCGGCGCGCGTCGAGGGCGACAAGGTGCGGCTCTCCTTCGTCGGCCACGCCAGCTGGCTGATCCAGACCGGCGGCCTCAACATTCTCGTCGATCCGGTCTGGTCCTCGCGGGTCTCGCCCGTCAGCTTTGCCGGGCCGAAGCGGCACAACGATCCCGGCATTGCCTTCGACAAGCTGCCGAAAATCGATGCCGTGCTGGTCTCGCACGGCCATTACGATCATCTCGACATGGCGACGTTGTCGCGGCTCGCCAAGAATTTCGCCCCGCGTGTGGTGACCCCGCTCGGCAACGACGTCACGATGCGCAGCACCGATGCGACGATCAAGGTGGAAGCGTTCGACTGGCACGATCGCGTCGAGCTCGGCGGCGGCATCGCCGTGACGCTGGTGCCGACCCGGCACTGGTCGGCGCGCGGCATGTTCGATCGCAACAAGGCGCTGTGGGCGAGTTTCGTGCTGGAGACGCCTGCGGGGAAAATCTACGTCGTCTGCGATTCCGGCTATGGCGATGGCGGGCATTTCCGCCGCGTCGCCGACAAGCACGGGCCGCTCCGTCTGGCGATCCTCCCGATCGGCGCCTACGAGCCGCGCTGGTTCATGCGCGATCAGCACATGAACCCGGAAGACGCGGTGAAGGCGCTGGCGGATTGCGGCGCGCAAGCCGCGCTCGGGCATCACCACGGCACGTTTCAGCTGACCGATGAAGCAATCGATGCGCCGGCGCAGGCCTTGGTCGAGGCGCTCGACGCCGCGAAGGTTCCGCAGGAGCGGTTCGTGGCGATGAAGCCCGGGCAGGTGGTGGAGATCTGACTCCATCAAGCAAACAACCCGTCGTCCTGGACAAGCGAGCGGAGCGAGCGCTGATCCAGGACCCATTACCACAGGGAGTAGTTTGGCGAACAGTCGGGTTAGCTGCTTCGCGCTATAACCACGCCCTGGGGTAATGGGTCCTGGCTTTCGCCAGGACGACGCCTGAAATTGGCGCCGCAGCGTGCCTCTTGCGGCCTCACTGCCCCTGCTTGATCGCCCAGCTCACATTCACCGTCACCGCCAGCGTTTCCTCGCCGGGCGCAACGGCCGCGCCGCCTGCGGCCATCGGCGCTGCGGCCATGCGTCCCTTGAACAGCGGCATCGGAGCGCCGCCTTCGGACACACTCAGCGGCGCGCCGAGCGCGACGCCAGTGGCCTTGGCGTAGATCTCCGCTTTGCGGCGGGCGTCTGCGACAGCCTTCTCGCGGGCATCGTCGAGCAGTTTTGAGGCCTGCGTCACCTCGAAAGAGATGTTGCCGATATCGTTGGCGCCGGCGCCGACCAGTGTGTCGATGATGGCGGCGACCTTGGTCACGTCGCGGATCTTCACGGTGACGCGGTTTGAGGCGCGGAAGCCGACTACGGGCGAGGCGCCGGTGGATTTGTTCTGGCCGTATTGCGGCTGCAGCGACAGCCGCGAGGTCTGGTAATCCTTCTCGTCAATGCCTGCGCCCTTCAGCGCCAGCAGCACCTTGCCCATCGCGGCGTTGTTGGCGTCGGAGGCTTCCTTCGCGGATTTGGCGTCGTTGGCGACGCCGGCGTCGATCTGCGCCAGATCAGGCGCGGCGGAGATGGTGGCTTCGCCGCTCACCGAAATCGCTGACGGAAAATCGTTGGCGAGCGCAGGCGTTGCCGGCAGCGCGGCGGCAAAGGACGTAACGAGGGAGGTCAAAAGGATGGCTGGCTTTTTCATCGGTCTCATTTCAGCGGCACGAAAACATTGATCACGAGCTTGTCCTCCGCCGTCTTCAGGGGATCGGTGAGGTACTCCTCGATGAAGGTGTCCTTGGCTTCCAGCTTCTTGTCGTCGAGGTGATTGGTGATCGCCTCGTAGGTGTTGTCCATGTTGTCGTAGGAGCCGCGATGGACGAATTTCAACGCCTTGCCCTCCGGCGATTTGCCGACGCTCATGTCCTTCGGCAGGTTCTTCGGGTCCTGCTCGACCGGGATCTCGGCAAGGAAGGTGAATCCGGTGTCGTCCGTCGAGGTGTAGACGATCATCGAATTGCCGGCGTGCTTGATTCCCTGCTTGTCCAGCAACGTGTTCAGCGCCTTGAAGGCGTCGATCAGCGTGTCGAAGGCAGAGTCCCAATTGGCAGTGCCCTTGACCATCACGACCTTCTTGGGCTCGAGCGTGGTCTCCTGTCCGAAGGGATCGGCCGTCTGCACGGGAGCCGGCGTCGCGGCCGCAGCGGGCGGCGGGGCGGCCGGGCTCGGTGAGGCACTGGCTGCGGGCGAGGGCGAGGCGCTTGCCGCCGGCGACGGGGTGGCCACGGGTGCGGGTGAGGCACTTGCCGCGGGGGCGGGCGAGGCCGACGGAGCCGGCGAGGGGCTCGCTGATGCGGCCGGCGCCGGGCTCGGCGTTTGGGCCAGCGTGGCGGACAGATCAAACGACAAGGCCGCTGCCGGGATCAGCGCGGCTAAAGCGAGACGACGAAACCTGAACATTTTTATTCTCCCCAATAGCTTATCCGCCAAGGCCTTACGTCCCCGAGGCCTTAACCCGGCCGCATGTCCCGGATCGCGCGAATTTCGCCGTTCTAACACGCGAGCGCCGAATTCGTCCCATGACAGATGCGTCATGGCAGCCTCCTGGCTGTTGTCGGCAAATCACTGGCCAAGCCGGCCAAGGATCGCCATATAAGGCAGGCGAAATTCGGGAATTTTCATGAGCGCGCTGGCCAACCACGCATTTGCCAAGATGAACGGCATCGGCAACGA
Source organism: Bradyrhizobium sp. MI1.10 (assembly GCF_055811035.1). Classification (NCBI taxonomy): domain Bacteria; kingdom Pseudomonadati; phylum Pseudomonadota; class Alphaproteobacteria; order Hyphomicrobiales; family Nitrobacteraceae; genus Bradyrhizobium; species Bradyrhizobium sp. MI1.10. Next base: position 8,506 of record NZ_JBVVPN010000074.1, on the reverse strand, counting down.
GATCGTCGTTGTCGACATGCGCGATTCCACCTCAAAGGTCACCCCGGACGATGCCCGCGCGGTGGCATCGGCGCGAGGCGGCGTGACCTACGACCAGCTCATGGTGCTGCAGAAGCCGCGCTTCGACGGCACCGAAGCCTTCATCAGCATCTACAACAGTGACGGCTCCGAGGCAGGCGCCTGCGGCAACGGTATGCGCTGCGTCGTCCGCCGCATCTTCGAGAAGACCGGCCAGACCAATGCAACGTTCGAGACGGCCGCGGGCCTGCTCAATGCCTGGCAGGGTCCGGCGCCCGATCTTTATACGGTGGACATGGGCGCGCCAAAATTCGGCTGGCAGGACATTCCGCTCGACCAGGAATTCCGGGACACCCGCTACATCGAGCTGCAGATCGGCCCGATCGACAATCCGATCCTGCATTCGCCCTCGGTGGTCAGCATGGGCAATCCGCATGCGATCTTCTGGGTCGATGACGTCAACGCCTACGACCTCGAGCGTTTCGGTCCGCTGCTGGAGAACCATCCGATCTTCCCGGAGCGCGCCAACATCACGCTCGCCCATATCGTCGATCCCCAGCACATCACGATCCGCACCTGGGAGCGCGGCGCCGGCCTGACCAGGGCCTGCGGCTCGGCCGCCTGTGCCACGGCGGTCGCGGCGGCGCGGCTGAAGCGCGCCGAGCGCAATGTCGAGATCACGCTGCCCGGCGGCAAGCTCGGGATCGAATGGCGCGAGCGCGACGATCACGTGCTGATGACGGGCACGGCGACCTTCGAATATGAAGGCAGTTTCGATCCCGCGCTGTTCGCGCCGGTCGGGTAATGACCGTCGACATCGTCACCTTCGGCTGCCGCCTCAATGCCTTCGAGGCCGAGGTGATCCGCCGCGAGGCCGAGGGCGCAGGCCTCTCCGATACCATCGTCATTAATAGCTGCGCCGTCACCAACGAGGCGGTGGCGCAGGCGAGGCAGTCGATCCGCAAATTGAAGCGCGAGCGGCCGGGAGCACGCATCGTCGTCACCGGTTGCGCGGCGCAGACGCAAAGCGGCATGTTTGCCGGGATGGCCGAAGTCGACCGCGTCGTCGGCAATGACGACAAGATGCGATCGTCCGCATGGCGCGAGGCGCGTGCGGCGTTCGATCTCGGTGCCAGCGAAAAAATCGCCGTCAGCGACATCATGGCGGTGAAAGAGATGGCGCCGCATCTCATCGACGGCTTTGCGAGCGGGCTGCCGCGCGTGTTCGTGCAGGTGCAGAACGGCTGCGACCATCGCTGCACCTTTTGCATCATTCCGTTCGGGCGCGGCAATTCGCGCTCTGTGCCGATGGGCGCGGTGGTCGATCAGGTCCGGGCATTGGTCGCGCGCGGCCATGCCGAGATCGTTCTGACCGGCGTCGATCTCACCAGTTACGGCACTGACCTGCCGGGCACGCCGAAACTCGGCCTGCTGACGAAGCAGATTTTGCGGCATGTGCCGGAGCTGAGGCGCCTGCGCATCTCCTCGATCGATTCGATCGAGGCGGACAGCGATCTGTTGGATGCCATCGCTGAAGATTCGCGGCTGATGCCGCATCTGCACCTGTCGCTGCAGTCCGGCGACGACATGATCTTGAAGCGCATGAAGCGGCGGCATACGCGCGGCGACGCCATCGCGTTTTGCGGCCAGATCCGTCGCCTGCGCCCGGATATCGCGCTGGGCGCCGATATCATTGCGGGCTTTCCGACCGAGACCGAGGAGATGTTCTCGCGTTCGCTCGATCTGGTCGAGGAATGCGGCCTGACCTTCCTCCACGTCTTCCCCTATTCGCCGCGTCCCGGCACGCCGGCCGCGCGAATGCCGCAGGTGGCGGGCGGTGCAATCAAGCAGCGGGCGAAACGGCTACGCTCGGCCGGTGAGGCTGCGCTTCTGCAGCGGCTGCAAGCCGAGATCGGCGCCACGCGTGAGGTGCTGATCGAGAGCGACGGTCAGGGACGCACGGAGCATTATCTGCCGGTGGCGATTGCGGGCGAGCGTATCGGCAGCATCGTGCCGCTGCGGATCGCCGGTCGTGATGGCGCGCGGCTGACGGTGTAGCTCTCGAGACGCTGAACTTGCTCCGCCGTCGTCCTGGCGAAAGCCAGGCCCCATTACCCCAGGGAGAAGTTGTCGCACGCGACGGCCAACTAGCAGTCTTCGCCAAACTGAATTCGGTGGTTATGGGTCCTGGCTTCCGCCAGGACGACGGCGGAATATTTGGCGCGCAGCGTCTCTAACGCGCCTACAACGCCCGCACCTGCCAGAACCGCAGCGTCCGCCGCGCATTCTCCGGGGTCATGCGCGCGTAGTTGCTTTGAGCCCTTGCGATATCGGCGGGCTTCATCGCGCCGCTCGCAAAGCGGCTTTCGAGCACGGCGGCGGTGGTTTCCCAGGTGAGCTGCGCCGCCTTGCATGGCACCAGCAGGCCGTCCTCGCGCAGGCTTTGCATCAGCGGGCGAATCACTTCGACGGTCGATCCCGACAATGCGGCCAATGCGGCCACCGCCTCTTCGTAGCGCCGCTGCGTGGCGAAGCCGAGCAGCGTCGCTTCGCTGAGCTGGCCGGCCGCCTTGAGGCCCGCGACGGCGCGCTTGGCACCTTCGAAATCGCGGACCCCCGACATCTCGCGCTCGACACCGACGGTGACGGCGGCGATCGCGGTCTGGATCTCCTCGAACAGATGCGGCGGCGCGCGCGACAACAGACGGGTCCGCACGGCATCGCTCGCCGAGCGCAGCAATTGACGGCGCAGGTCTGACGGCAGATCGACGCGGACGCCGACGCTGACCGCGAGCTCGGGATCGGCCTCGGCTTGTCCGACGATGACAGCAAATCCGTTTCCGGACACGCGCGCGCCGGGATTGGCGGCGAGCCGCCGGCTGACGCTGGGATAGCGCCGCGCCAGCAATGCATCGGTGACGATCTCCTTCAGCCACCAACGTCCGGCGACCGCGAGCAGATGCGGCTCGCCCTTGGATGATGCGATCTGCACCAGCGCGCCATCGTCGAGGCGCGCGGATTCCTGCAGCACGGGACCGGCGATGCGGATTTCGTCATTGTTGGCGAGGCGGCGAATGACCGATGGCGGCGCCTGCGCGATCGGGGCGAGTTGCGCGCTGATCTCGGCGAGCGCAACGCGTGCGCCCATGTCGGCGATGGCGCGGAGCTCGATGGTGCCGATCAGGCGATCGAGCACGTCGTCGAACAGGGCGATCTGCTCGTCATCGAAACTGCCGGCGGAGGACAGGAACAGGTCGGTGACGCGGCGGGCTGTTGCCAGGCCCTTTTCCGCCGAGCCAGTCCGAAGCGCGGACTCGACCTCGTCGATGATCGATAATTCGGCCGTGGACATGACGCGCAGCTCGTCCTGAGCAGATTGACGGAAGCTTGTTCTAAGCAACCATTATCATTAGCGACGAGCACTGAACGTTTCGTAAACTATAGGGAGCGCGGCGGGCACTGCCCTCATCCTGAGGGGCCCGCAAAGCGGGCGTCTCGAAGGATGGCCGCGGGCGAGATGCGGGCCTGCATGGTTCGAGACGGCCGCTACGCGGCCTCCTCACCATGAGGGACTGACAGGATTATTCTCCGTTCCACCCGCAGGCCCGGAGCCGCTCGTGCATGTGGGGTGGGGCCGGCGCCACCACGCGGACCGGCTCCTTGTTCCGAGAGATCGGCACCACGATCTCGCGGGAATGCAGGTGTAGCTTCGGCTCGCCGAAGCGCGGGCCGTTGCCGTAAATGTTATCGCCGAAGATCGGCCAGCCGGTCGCGGACGCATGCACCCGCAATTGATGGGTCCGTCCGGTCACCGGTTCCATGGCGAGCCAGGTCAGGCCGTCGCCCCGGCCCATCACCTTCCAGTTGGTGATGGCCTTCTGGCCCTCGGGATCGGGCTTCTGCCACCAGCCGCGCTCGGCATTGAGCCGGCCGAGGGGCATGTCGATGGTGCCTTCGTCCTCAGTGGGGCCTCCCTCCACGATGGTCCAGTAGGTCTTGCCGACCTTGCCATGCTTGAACAGCAGGCCGAGCGACGCCGTCGCCTTGCGATGGCGGCCGAGCACGAGGCAACCGGAGGTGTCCTTGTCCAGCCGGTGGGCCAGCACCGGCGGCCGCGGCAAGCCGAAACGAAGCGCGTCGAAGGAGGTTTCCAGATTAGCGCCGCCCTTGGGTCCGCGATGCACCGGCAGGCCGGCCGGCTTGTCGATGACCAGCATCAATCCGTCGCGATGGAGCACGCGGCCTAAGATTTCCTCGGCGGTCAATTCGGGAACATCGAGCAATTGCAGGACTTTCGGTCAAGACTTTCGTTTGCGAGCCGGAACGGCTAACACACCGCCACCATGAACGATACCACCCCCGAGACCCCCAAGCTGAGCTGGTGGCGCCGCCTGTCTGACGGGCTGAAGCGCACCTCGTCCTCGCTCGGGACCGCGGTCGCCGACCTCGTCACCAAGCGCAAGCTCGACCGCGCCATGCTCGACGACATCGAGGACGTGCTGCTGCGCGCCGACCTCGGCACCTCGGTCGCGGTGCGGATCGCGGATGCGGTCGGCACCGGGCGCTACGACAAGGCGATCTCGGCGGACGAGGTCAAGGACGTCGTCGCGACCGAGGTCGAAAAGGTGCTGACGGCGGTGGCGAAGCCGCTCGAGATCGACGCCGGCAAGAAGCCCTTCGTCATCCTCGTGGTCGGCGTCAACGGCTCCGGCAAGACCACGACCATCGGGAAACTCTCGCAAAAATTCGCGTCCGAAGGCCGCAAGGTGATGCTGGCGGCCGGCGACACGTTTCGCGCCGCAGCGATCGAGCAGCTCAAGGTCTGGGGCGAACGCACGAAGACGCCCGTCATATCGGGCGCACAAGGCTCGGATTCGGCGAGCCTCGCCTTCAACGCGCTGACGGCGGCGAAGGAGCAGGCCACCGACGTGCTCCTGATCGACACCGCCGGGCGGCTTCAGAACAAGGCCGAGCTGATGAACGAGCTCGAAAAGGTCGTGCGCGTCATCCGCAAGGTGGACGCGACTGCGCCGCATGCGGTGCTGCTTGTGCTGGACGCCACCGTCGGCCAGAACGCGCTGTCGCAGGTCGAGGCCTTCCATCGCACCGCCGGCGTCACCGGCCTCGTGATGACCAAGCTCGACGGCACCGCCCGCGGCGGCATCCTGGTGGCGCTCGCGGAAAAATTCAAACTGCCGGTGCATTTCATCGGCGTCGGCGAAGGTGTCGACGATCTCGCGCCGTTCACCGCGCGCGATTTCGCCCGCGCGATTGCCGGAATCGAAAGCTGAAGAATGGACAAGACCCAGCCGCATCCGCTGTTCAAGCTCGCGACCGAGCTCGGCCCGCTGCTCGTGTTCTTCTTCGTGAATGCGAAGTTCAATCTGTTCGCCGCGACCGGCGCCTTCATGGTCGCGATCGTCGCGGCGATGATCGCCTCCTATGTCGTGACGCGCCACATCCCGATCATGGCGATCGTGACAGGCGTGATCGTGCTGGTGTTCGGCACGCTGACCCTGGTGCTGCACGACGAGACCTTCATCAAGCTCAAGCCAACCATCATCTACGCCCTGTTTGCCGCGATCCTCGGCGGCGGCCTGTTGTTCGGCCGCTCCTTCATCGCCGTGATGTTCGACCAGATGTTCAATCTGACGCCGCAGGGCTGGCGCATCCTGACGCTGCGCTGGGCGCTGTTCTTCGCCGGCATGGCGGTGCTGAACGAGATCGTCTGGCGCACCCAGAGCACCGACTTCTGGGTCAACTTCAAGGTGTTCGGCGTCACCCCGATCACGATGATCTTCGCCATTGCCCAGATGCCGCTGACCAAGCGCTATCACCTCGAGCCGGCGTCGCTGGAAGCGAGCGAGGCCGAGGCGGGGGATGTGCGGAAGGGGTGAGGGGCCCGTGTCCCGGACGCGCTGCAGCGTGAAACGCTGCTGCGCAGAGCCGGGACCCAGAAGGCAACGCGTCGCGCTGTGACATGGGCCCCGGCTCTGCAGCGCACCGCTCACGCGCTGCGCAGCGTCCGGGGCACGAGAGCGGCGATCAGCTCCCCGCCGCCTTCAACGCCTTCTCCATCTGCGGCAACAACACCGTCCGCAAATTCTCCGGCGTGATCGGTCCCACCAGCTTGTAGACGATGGTGCCTTCGCGACCGACGACAAAAGTCTCCGGCACGCCATAGACGCCCCATTCGATCGAGGCGCGGCCGTTGGCATCGACGCCGACGCGGCCGAACGGGTTGCCGTAGCGCCCCAGGAAGCGCCGCGCATTGTCGGCGGCATCCTTGTAGTTGATGCCGACGAGCTGGAAGCGCTTGTCTCTTGCCAGTTCGGTCAGGAGCGGCGCCTCGTCGTGGCACGGCACGCACCAGGACGCCCAGACATTGACGAGGCTGACCTTGCCCTTGAACGCGGCGGGATCGAGGCCGGGGATCTGCGCGTTGTCAGCCTGCAATCCCTCGAGCGGCGGCAGCATGGTTTGCGGCGCGGGGCGTCCGATCAGCGCGGAAGGGATTCGCGAGGGATCGCCACTGCCGAGCCGGAACCAGAACAACAGCGCCAGGCCGATGAAGGCGATCAGCGGCAGCACCATCAGAAAGGTGCGGCGCTGTGGCGGAGCGGACGTCGATTGCTCGCTCATGATTGCTCGCTCATTCTCGATCTCTCATGGCCGATCCGTCGCGCTACGGCCGGAGCGGCGGGTCACGCCGCTGCGCTCGAGCTCGCGCAGGCGCTGTGTCTGGCTGCGATAATCGAGCACGATCCAGCCGATCAGGATCACGACCACGAGGGCGGCCGCGGCATAGGATGTCACGATGAAGGGCGCGTAGGGACCGAGCGACATGATCATGCAGCCCCGACTTCTTTTGACGTGCTGCCCTCGCGCGAGCCGGTGCCGACTTCTGAAAAGGCCACACGGCTCGCCTGCATCATCTGCAGCGAGCGGACGCGCCGGCGCAAAATCTCGTTGCGCATCGCAGCCAGATGCAGCGTGACGAACAGCAGGGTGAACGCGATCGCCATCACCAGCAACGGAATCAAAAAGGATTTGTCGAGCGACGAGCCGCCCATCCGCATCACTGACGCCGGCTGGTGCAGCGTGTTCCACCAGTCGACCGAGAACTTGATGATCGGCAGGTTGAGCGCGCCGACCAGCGTCAGCACGGCAGCGGCGCGCGCCGCGCGGGAGGGATCGTCGACCGCGCGCCACAGCGCCATCAGGCCGAGATACATCAGGAACAGGATCAGCACCGAGGTCAGCCGCGCGTCCCATTCCCAATAGGTGCCCCACATCGGCCGGCCCCACAGCGAGCCCGTCAGCAGCGCAAGGAAGGTGAAGCTGGCACCGATCGGAGCAGCCGCCTTGGCGGCGACGTCGGCGAGCGGATGCCGCCACACCAGCGTGCCCAGCGAGGCGATGCTCATCACGCCCCACACGAACATCGACAGCCAGGCATTGGGCACGTGGATGAACATGATCTTCACCGTCGCGCCCTGCTGATAGTCGTCGGGCGCGGTGGCGGACTGATAGAGCCCGATCGCGAGCAGGATGATTGTCGCAGCCGCAAGCCACGGCAGCAGCCGCGCCGTCAGCGCGAGGAACCGTGTGGGGTTGGCGAGGTCGATCAGCGTCATGGTATCCTGATAATCACAGGTAAGCGCTCACGCAATCAGCACGAAAGTCCGCAGCGAAAGTTGATCGGGGTCAAGGTCAGTCCAGCCCATCTCAATCCAGCCCATGCTTCAGGCTCGCCGCAGCCGCGAAGGGGCCGATCACGAGGCTGACCAGCGACAGCGCACACAGGATCGAGAACGGAGCGCCGAACGTCATGGGGCCGACGATCACCGCCTGCGAGGCCGCGACCCCGAAGATCAGCACCGGGATCGACAGCGGCAGCACCAGGACGGCCATCAATAATCCGCCACGATGCAGCGTCACCGCCAGCGCCGCGCCGATCATCCCGGTGAACGTCAGCGCCGGGGTGCCGGCGAGCAGTGTCAGCGCCACCGCGCCGGTCGCCACCATGTCGAGGTTGAGCAGCAGGCCGAGCACGGGGGTTGCGACGATCAGCGGCAGGCCGGCGGCCAGCCAATGCGCCAGCGCCTTTGCCGCGCAGGCGAGTTCCAGCGGGGTCCGGCTCATCGTGATCAGGTCGAGCGAGCCGTCCTCGTGGTCGGCCATGAACAGCCGGTCCAGGGTGAGCAGGCTCGCCAGCAGCGCCCCCAGCCACAGGATCGCCGGCCCGAGCCGCGACAGCAGTGCCAGATCCGGCCCCACCGCAAACGGCATCAGCACCACCACGGTCAGGAAGAACAGCACGCCAATCAATGCCCCGCCGCCGACGCGGAGCGCAATCCGGATGTCCCGGCGGATCAGGGCAGACAGGGCGGTCATGGGGTGGCTCTTTCCACGGCGAGACGGCCATAAGAGCTCGGCTGGTGCCCAGGGCAAACTGCGCTCCCTCCCCCCTTGTGGGGGAGGGCGG
>NZ_JBVVPN010000073.1:0-23021 GCF_055811035.1 Bradyrhizobium sp. MI1.10 | reverse complement strand
CGCGTCGGCGGCGCGACCGAGGTCGAGGTGAAGGAGCGCAAGGATCGCGTTGATGACGCGATGCATGCGACCCGCGCCGCGGTCGAGGAAGGCATCGTCCCGGGCGGCGGCGTCGCCCTGCTCCGTGCCTCCGAGCAGCTCAAGGGCCTGCGCACCAAGAACGACGACCAGAAGACCGGCGTCGAGATCGTGCGCAAGGCGCTCTCCGCGCCCGCTCGCCAGATCGCGATCAATGCCGGTGAAGACGGCTCCGTGATCGTCGGCAAGGTCCTCGAGAACAAGTCGTACGCCTACGGCTTCGACTCCCAGACCGGCGAATATGTCGACCTCGTCAAGAAGGGCATCATCGACCCGACCAAGGTGGTCCGTACCGCGATCCAGAACGCAGCCTCGGTTGCGGCTCTCTTGATCACCACGGAAGCCATGGTCGCCGAGCTGCCCAAGAAGGGCGGCGCCGGTCCGGCGATGCCCCCGGGCGGCGGCATGGGCGGCATGGATTTCTGATCCAGCCATTCCGGCAAACGACAAAATGCGAAACCCCGGCAGCGATGCCGGGGTTTTGTTTTTGGAGGATCGCTTCACGCGCCCCGCGATCATAGTCCGTAGCCTGGAAGGAGCGGAGCGCAATCCGGGGCACCGTATCCGGCGCGAGCAGTCTCCTGGATTACGCTGCGCTCCATCCAGGCTACGAACTCAATTCATGCAGGCGCCGCGCACTGCCCCGGGAATGGCGGAGCGGCCTCACCACACCTTCCCCAGTCGCTCCATGTGCGGCTCGCCCTCTTGGTCGAGCGACCAGAATATCCGCGTCACCTTGCCGACCAGATTGTCCATCGGCACGAATCCGATCGACGACATCACGCGGCTGTCGCTCGAGTTGTCGCGATTGTCGCCGAGCACGAAAAAATGGCCTGGCGGCACGGTGTAGACGTCGGTGTTGTCGTAGTAGCCGTTGTCGACGCAGTCCTGCGTGACGTAGGAGGCGCCGTTCGGCAGCGTCTCGCGCCAGCGCTTGGCCTTCGCAGCGGCGTCCACGCCGCAGCTGGAGCCGGCGAATACCTGCTTCAGAGCGACGCGCGTCACCGGGCGGTCGTTGAGGACGAGCTGGCCCTGCCGCATCTGGATGCGATCACCGGGCAGCCCGACCACGCGCTTGACATAGTCGACCGAGGTGTCCTTCGGCGTCCGGAACACGACGACGTCGCCATACTCGGGCTCAGCGGCCCGGAAACGCCCGGAGATCCATGACGGCGCGAAGGGAAACGAATAGCGGCCATAGCCATAGGCATATTTTGCGGCAAAGACGTAATCGCCGACCACCAGCGTCGGCGTCATCGAGCCGGACGGGATGTTGAACGGCTGAAACAGGAAGATGCGAAACAGGAACGGCGGCGACCACAGCACCGGAGTCAGGAGGATCAGGACGACGATCGCCTTCCATTCCCGCACTTTGGCCTGCGGGTGGATGGTTTCCTGAAGAGTGCTCATGCGCCTGCCCCGATCAAGCCCGTGCTCGTTGCGAGATTACGCAACCTTTGCGCGCGCGCAATCCCATAACTTGGTCGCGCCGCGCACGGATCGCGTTCACGCCGCAATCAGCCGCGCGCGAGATCGCTGAAGCAACGGCGGATCCATTCGATGGTGAGCCGCGTCGCCGGATCCCGCTTGAGGTGGTTCTGCACCAGCAGCCAGACGTCGCGGCGGCCAGGCAGCAGCGTGGCGCGCAGGCGGCGATCGCCGAGCAAGTCCGCGCAGACGTGCTCCGGTAACACGCCCGCGGCCTGATGCGCGCGGATCAGGTTACGGATGACCCGAACATTGTCGGTGACGCAGCGCGCGCGGGCTTTCTTCGCGCGCAGGAATTGCATCTCGGGAATGGCACCGAGCTCGTCGGGATAGGCGCACAGCATCGGCTCGCCCTCCGTCGTAACAGGCTCGAAATAATAGAGCTTGACGTCACCGAGCCTGGAGATCGCGAAGTCGCCCTTGTCGGGCTTGCGCAGCCGGATGGCGAGATCGGCTTCCCAGCGCGAGAACTTGACGTTCTCGCTCGAGGTGAGGAATTGCAATGTCAGGCCGGGATTGGTGCGCAGGAAGTCGCTCGCCCGCGGCGACAGAACCTCCTCGGCGACCGTGTTGGTGGAAGCGATACGCAGGCGTCCCACCGGACCTGCCAGACTCTCGCCGACGCGACCGATCTCGGCGGCATGTGCGGCCATCGCCTCGACATGCGCCAGCACCGCCTCGCAACTCCGCGTCGGCCGGCGCTGACCGTCCACCGCATCGAACAGCGGCACCCCGAGATCGCGCTGGATGCGTGCGAGTCTGCGTCCGACAGTGGTCTCGTCGATGCGCAGCCGCGCGCTGGCGCCGGCATAGGTGCCTTCGTCCCTCACCGCGGCGATGATGCGCAGATCGTCCCAGTTCATGGCGATGAACCTAGCAGGCACGACCGAATCCTGCAAATTTGCAGCCACATGCTGCAATAGTCCTGCACATTAGCAGGCCGCCACCGCGCTACTGTCGCGCCATCCGATATTCCCCAGGAAGGCCCGACCCGCATGACCGCCCCTAAAACCCTGCTTGAATTGTCCGGCGCCGATCTCACTCCGCCCGGGCTCGGCGATTCCTGCCTCGTGCTGATCGACATCCAGAACGAATATTGCGCCGGCCCGCTCGCCTTGCCGGATGCGGAGCCCGCGATCGCCGCCGCCGCGCGCCTGCTCGCCCGCGCGAGGGCGAGCGGCGCTGCGATCTTCCATATCGCGCACAAGGGACGTGCCGGCAGCCTGTTCGACCGCGAGGCCGCGCGCGGCGCGATCGTCAAGAACGTGGCGCCGCTCGCCAGCGAAGCCGTGATCGAAAAGGCGCTGCCGAACGCTTTTGCCGGCACCGACCTGCAGGTCCGGCTGGCCGCAACCGGACGCACGAACATCGTGCTGGCCGGTTTCATGACCCATATGTGCGTCAGCTCGACGGCCCGCGCCGCGCTCGACCTCGGCCTGCGCACGACGATCGCAGCCGATGCCTGTGCGACACGCGATCTTCCCGATGGCCGCGGCGGAGCGCTCTCCGCGAAGACCATTCACGAGGTCGCCCTGGCCGAATTGTCGGACCGGTTTGCGATCATCGCGCAAACCGAGGCGCTGACCTGAAGGAGCGTGGGCGATGCTGCAACTCTATTTCTCCCCGATGGCCTGCTCGCTTGCGAGCCGCATCGCGCTGATGGAAGCGAGCCTCGATGCCCGCTATCATCCGGTCCATCTCCAGACCAAGCAGGTCGTGGACGACGGCAGCGACTTCCTCGGCGTTTCCCCAAAGGGCGCGGTGCCGGTCCTGGTGCTGGAGAATGGCGAGCGGCTGACCGAATGCGCCGCGGTGCTGCAATACATCGCCGATCTGAAGCCGCAGGCGGGGCTTGCACCCGCGTTCGGAGATCCCGATCGCTATCGGCTCCAGGAATGGCTCAGCTTCATCGGGGCCGAGATCCACAAGGCGTTCCTGTTTCCGACCTTCTGGTACAAGGACGACGCCTCGCTTGCCAAGCCGCGTACAAGGATAGCGCAGAGCTTATCGATCCCTGCCACGCATCTGGCGGACCGCGAATTCCTCGTCGGCAACAGCTTCACCGTGGCAGATGCCCACCTCACCTGGGCTTTGCTGCTGCTCCGTCCCGCAGGCGTCGACATCGCGCAATGGCCATCGTTATCGGCCTATCTCGCGCGCATGCAGGCCCGGCCCACCGTGCGGGATGCGATTGCGACCGAAATGGCGGTGCGCAAGACGATGGCGGCGAGCCCGGCGTGACAGGATGTCACGGCCGCGAAACCTGAGCGTTGTCTCCGGCAGGGCATTGATGTCGGCGCGGCATGCGCTAATCTGGAGGGATATTTTTCGACATTTCCTTGGAAGGCATTCATGCGTGCTCTTTCCAGTTTTTGCCTCGCCAAACTTTGCGTCGCCCTCTTCGCGTGGTGGCTATGCCCCGAGCCTGCATCGGCGGAAACGCGGGTCGCGCTGGTGATCGGCAACGGCGCCTATGCCAGTACGGCGAAGCTTCTCAATCCGTCGCACGATGCCGAAGACGTCGCCGCCTCGCTCAAGCGCAGCGGCTTCGAGGTGCTCCAGGGCATCGACCTGCGCCAGGCCGACATGCAGGACCTCACCATCCGCTTCGCGCGCGCCGCGAGCAAAGCCGACGTCGCCATGTTCTACTACAGCGGCCATGCGATGCAGTACAACGGCGTGAACTATCTGATGCCTGTCGACGCCGTGCTGAGCGACGAAGCCGACCTGAAGCGCTTCGTGCGGGTCGACGACATCGTGAACGATCTGCAGCAGGCCAAGAACCTGCGCATCCTCATCCTCGATTCCTGTCGCGACAATCCGCTGGCCGAATCCTTGAAACGCTCCGCCGGCATGACGCGCGGCGCCTCGATCGGTCGAGGCCTATCGAAAGTCGAAGCACCGCGCGGCACGATCGTGTCGTTCTCAACCCAGTCCGGGCAGACCGCGGCCGATGGCAGCGGCCGCAACAGCCCCTACACGACGGCGTTCCTGAAGCACATCGAGGAGCCGCAGGAGATCGGCGAAGTCTTTCGCGACATCAGCAGCGACGTCTACGATTCCAGTGGCAGGACCCAGCTCCCGGAGCTGTCGCTGTCGATCATCGGCAAGTTCTATCTGAACGGGCCGGTGTCGGTCACGGTGGCCCCGGCCGCGCCGCAAGCCGCACCTCGGCCTGATCCTTGCGCCGCCGCAGAAGCGCACTGGAAGGCCGCGGACGGCATCGGCACGCTCGGTGCTTTCGAGGATCACCTCGCGAGATTTCCGAATTGCATCTTCGCCACGCTCGCCAAAGCTCGGATCGAGGGCCTGAAGCAGAAGGTGGCGCTCGCGCCGGCAACCGGCAACGCCCGTACCGCGAAGGACTTCGACGGCAATTGGGACGTGACGTTGAACTGCCCGCCTACCGGCAAGGCGCAGGGCTTCACCCGGGCTCTGTCTGCCACGGTTGCGAACGGCGTGTTTCACGCTGACGCTCAGAGCCAGGGCGCCGTCAATCGCCTGGAGATCGATGGCCAGATCCCCGCGGACGGCAAGACCACTTTGAGCGCGCGCGGAACGACGGGGGCGAGCACCTATACCCTCAACAATCTCGCGCCCGGCTCGCCCTACGCCTTTACGGTCGATGCGCAGTTCGATCGCACCCGAGGCACCGGCAAGCGCAACGAGGCGCGCGCCTGCGGCCTGGTCTTCGTCAAGCGCTGATCGTGCAAAAAGCGGTGAGGCGCATTGCGCCTCACTCCACCCGCGCCAGCACCGCGAGTTTGCGGATGCCCTTGTTGCGGTAGGCGTCGAGGAACGCGTAATAATCCTTGAAGGACACGCAGCCGTTGGAATCGCCATTGGGCCCGAGCATGAAGGTGTGCGCGAGCAGGCCGTCGCGGCCGTAGATCGCGCTCTCACCGCCAATCGGGGTCAGGCGCAGCGCCGGAACGCCGTGGAACAGCGCTTCGCGCGGCTTCAGGTCGTAGATGTGCGGCGGCGTCACGCCACGCATGCGGATGCGCGAGGAACGGGGATCGTCGAGATTGGAGCCGAGGCCGGAATGTGCCTCGAGCTTGGTGCCGTCAGGCAGATACACCGTCTTCGCGCTGATGTCGTAAACCGCGGTGGAGCGGTCGTAGGGCGCCGAACCGCCGAGCATGGGATTCTGCTCCTTCGGCGCGATGGAAGCGGTCACGCTGGCGTCGGCCGAGGCATAGGCGAGCAGTCCGCCGGAGGGCTCGCGCTTGCCCCAGAGCTTTTCCACCATCGACTGACGCGGCCCGGTGATCGACATCACTGCAGCCTTGGCGCGATCGGCGATCGATTTTGGCTTCGCCTCAGGCGCCGGCACGATCTCGGCCGGATCTGCCGAGGCAAGCTGCACCGGCGCGTCGGCGCCGCGCTTGGACTTCGCAGCGTCAGCGATCTTGGCGGGACTTGGCTTCAGGACCTCCGCGACCCTCGCGATCACGCTCGGCTTCGGCGCGTCCTTGGCTTCCGCGATCTTGGCTGCGGGCGCGGCGCTCGCCGCATTCGATGTCACGCCTTGGGTCGCAGCCGCGGCAAAGCGATCGTTGAACATCTCGCGTGAGATCGGCGCTGCCACCTGCAACCGGTCGGGCAAGAGCGCAAAGGCTTCCTTGACGGCCTCACCGGCCTCGCGCAGCGCGACCCTGGGCGCGCGCTTGATCACGGGCTCGTCGTAGCCGCTGCTGCCGACCGTCGGATAGACGCTGGCGGCAAAGATGTTGCTGTAGATGGTCCAGCCGGCGCCAAGCACGACGCAGCCGATCGCGGCGGCGCCAAGCACGTTTTGCGTGGTCATTTTCCGGGAAGGCTTCCGATAAGAAGTGCTCGAGAATCCTTTGGACTTTCGTGCCGCGATGCCTTGCGCAGCGATACTCGTACTCATTCGCCTTGCGTCCAGAACGGTGTCACTCAGTCCCCCTTCGAAGCGCCGCTGGTCACGATCCGGGAACAGCATCTCGCAGAGGGTCGGAGCGTCATTAAGGCCACTTTTAGTTAAATGCGGATTAAGTTCGGGCGGATGTGGGGCAACCCGTTCGGGTCGTCCCATTTTGGGAAAAAGCCCGCAGGACTACGGACTTAGGCGCGTCTGTTAACTATAATTCTCGGCCGGATCGCTGCGGTCGGCGAACGTCTTTGGCCGCCTCTCTAGACGCACCAACCAAGTCGTTTTCGTGGTCTTCAATACCCGGACGTTAACGGGGAATCATTGCGCGAGGCTGGTGTGCAATAGCCCGCTTCCACGTCTCGTGGCACGCCGCTTACGCATCGCACAGGGCCCTCGCACGGCACGGCGCCCTGACCGAAAGTTGATCGAGCCGGTCTGGCAAAGCCCGCGCCGAGAAAATAGCTGCGATGTCGGCACTTTTCAGCAGCCTCTGCGTGTGATACGGTACCGTATCAACATCGCCTTGAACTGTGCCTGGCACGCAAACGGAGGCTGGCATGAGAGAGTTCGCGCGCGCGGGGTTTTTCGCTCTGGCGGGGTCGCTTCTGTTGACCGGACATGCGATTGCCCAGCCCGCTGCCAATGTTGGCTGCACGGCATCGCCATCCGCTGCCGGTACGCAGACCTGGCGCTGCGATAACGGCATCACCATCGTTGCGGAAAACGGCGCCAGATTTGAACTTAAGGACGCCAACCGCGACGGACATATAGACTCGGTGGAGTTGAGCAGCAAAGCGCTGCTGGTCGAGGTGCCCAAGAAGCCCGGCGGCAATCCCTTCAAGGTGCTGACGCCGCAAGCGATCGCCGCGGTGCGCGGCACGAAATGGGCGGTCGATGTCGCAGAGGCCAAGACCTCCGTCTTCGTGGCTGACGGTCGTGTCGGCGTGAGCCGCAGGAGCGGCGGGCGCGGCGTGGTACTAGGCCGCGGCGAAGGCGTCGACGTGGAAGCGACAGGCCCGTTGACGGTGAAGACATGGGGTCAGCCGCGCGTCGACGCGTTGATGACAAGACTAGGTCAATAGACTAGGCCGATAAGTTCGGGTCACCGGGGCTCGGCCAACAGCATTTGGACGATAGAGAGAATTGCAACACGACCACATGAGTAGCCGACGCGTTCAGATCCTCGTGGCACTCGTCCTCACCGCGCTGTGGGGCGTGAGCATCTATGCCGGCCATGCCAACGGTCATCTGCGCTTTCTCGATCGCCTCGAGGCGACGCTGACGGATTGGCGGACGCAGGTCCGCGGCGTGCGGGTTCCGCCCGATCTCGTCACCATCGTCGCGATCGACGACACCGTCGTGAAGCGCGGCGGCAGCTATCCGCTGCCGCGCGCCGATCTCGCCCGCGTCGTGGACACCATCGTGCAGTTCAAGCCGAAGGTCGTCGCGATCGACCTGCTGCTGGTCGACCGCAGCGCTGCGATCGGCGACGCCACGCTGGCAAATACGCTGGCGACGGGTCCCATCGTCCTTGCCGCCGCGGCGATCTTCCCGTCCGCCAGCGAGACCGTGGAGACCAGCGGCCAAGGCCCCCTCGCCGCCCTGCCGCAGGCCGAGCGCTTCCTGCTGCCTCTGCCGGCGTTCGCCGATCATGCCGAGGTCGGCGTCGTTAACGTTGCGACCGGACAATCAGGCTCGCCGCTCTCGGTGCCGATGCTGTTCCGGACCAGCGACAAGGTCGAACTGTCCTTTCCGTTGCGGGTCGCGGCGCGCGCGCTCGACAGGTCTCTGACGATCGCGCCGGACCATCTGATGCTCGGCGACCGCGCGGTGCCGACCGATACCGATTTCGCGCTGCCGATCACCTATTACGGCCCGCGCCGGACCATCCGCACCGTCAGCGCACAGAGCATCTTCGACGGCACGTTAAGTCGCGCGGCGATCGAGAACCGGATCGTCGTGATCGGGGCCTCGGTCGCCGGCGGCGGTGATTTCTACCCAACGCCGTTCGATTCCCTGATGCCCGGCGTCGAAGTGGTCTCCACCGCGATCACCCATCTCGTCGCCGGCGACAGCATCGTGCGCGACCGCAAGGTCCACATCGCCGACGCGCTCATCGCGATCCTGTTGCCGATGCTGCTGGTAGGCCTGCTCGCCTGGCGGCGCAGCGCGCTTGGCATCGTCACCGCGGCCGCGGTGATGATCGCCTGGGCCGGCTTCAATCTGTTCGCGTTCACGCACGGCGCCTGGCTGAACGCCGCGACCACGCTCGCCGCAGCAGTGCCGCCGGTTGCGGTCTTTGCCGGCGTGCAATTGTGGGCGGGAGGCCGCCGCACGCAATATTTCGCAGCCAAGAGCCGGTCGCTCGCGCAATTCCAGGCGCCGGCCGTGCAGGAGTGGTTGGCGCGCGATCCGAATTTCCTGTCGACACCCGTCCGGCAGGACGCAGCAATGGTCTTCATCGATCTCTCCAGCTTCACGGCGTTGAGCGAGCGGATTGATCCAAGCGAGCTCCAGGACATTCTAAAGGCGTTTCACGCGCTGATCGAGAAGACCGCGATCGATTGCGGCGGCATGATCAGCGGCTTTCTCGGCGACGGCGCCATGATCCTGTTCGGCCTGCCCGGCGCAATGCCCGACGACGCCGCACGCGCGCTGAAATGCGCGATCGACCTGCACCGCGGCGTTGAACGCTGGATCGCATCGTTGCCGCCCGCGATCAGGAATCAGCTCGGCTTCAAGATCGGCGCGCATTTCGGCCCGATCGTCGCCTCCCGCCTCGGCGAAAGTCATCAGCACATCACGGCGACAGGCGACACCGTCAACGTGGCGAGCCGGTTGATGGAGGTCGCCGCCCAGAACGGCGCGCGGCTCGCGCTCAGCGATACGCTGCTGGATGCGGCCGACTTTCAGAGCGGTCCCGACGGCGTTCTGTCGGGCCCCCTGCTCACGCAGGTCCGCGGCCGCTCCGGCGTCGTGACCGTCTGGTTCTGGCGCGACCAGGACAGGCCGAACCAGGCCGCGACCAAGGCCGAGATGATCGACTGAACCTTCGTCGTCGTTCCGAGGAAGAGCTACCGCGCTTCCGGCGGTGGCGAGCGGTCCAGGACGTCGCCCTTGGCGCCTTCGAGCAGATCCATGCTGTAAGTCTCGATCACGAGCGGGCCGCGCTTGCGCTGCAATTGCGCGACCTGCGTCACCTTCCCAAAGAGGTCGTGGACGGCGGGATGGCCGTCAGAGCGCAGCTCGTCGACATAGATCAGCTTGCCCGCAAGCAGCTTTGGATCCGGCTCGGGCATGTTGGCCCAGCGGATGCGCTGGTTCTGCTGCGCCACGCAGCTGCCGCGCGGCAGATAGAAGGCGAGCCAGCCTGTCGTGCCGTAGTCCGGCGCAAGCACGCAGGTCGCGCCATTGCGGACGCGCACCGCTTCGATTTCGGCAGCGAGCTCGCGCCAGCCGACGCCGACGCTGCGCACGGTCGCATCGCGGCGATAGCCGGACAGCCAGCCAGTATTGGCCTGCACGATCAGCGCGGCAAACATCACGATGCCGGTGGGTGCGGCCCAGCGCAGGCAGAAATCCGCGAGGCGCCGCTGGCGCGGCTTCCACTGCACGAGATTGGCGGCGGCGGCCGCGGCGACGACGAAAGGCGGATAGACCGGCGCGAACCAGTTGGCCTCGACGCGGGCATGCAGCGAATGCCAGACGAAATAGGCGACGATGGTCCAGAACATCGTCTCGATCAGCACGCGCGAGGCCAGCGCGCCGGCCCGGCGCCAGGTCAGCGCGTGCAGCCCCATCGCGCCGAGGATGAACACCAGCGGGGTTGCGAACGCGATCTGGGTCGGGATCAGTTCGGCAATGAAGACCGGACGAAAATCCTCGATCCTGGCGCGCCCGAGCTGCTTGGCGAACGAGACCCATTGATGATCGGCATTCCAGAGGATCACCGGCGAGAACAGCGCGAGCGCAACGAAACCGCCGAGATACGGCCAGGGCGAGAGAAACCAGTGCCGCAGTTTCGGCACGGCCGCGATCCAGATCAGGATCGCCAGCCCGAAGAACATAGCGGTGTATTTCGACAGGAGCGCCGCGCCGACGGCTGCGCCGACCGCGAGCCACCAGACGCCGCGGCCGCTCTCCAGCACCTTGGCGAGAAAGAACAGCACGAAGCTGGAGGCAACCAGAAGCGGCGCATCGGGCGTGACGATCAGCGTGCCGACCGAGGCCAGCAGCGTCACGTTGAGCAGGATGGCGCTGGTCGCCGCTACCCGCGCACCGCCGAACAGGATCGCAGCGGAGCGATAGATCGCGTAACTCATCGGCAGCGCGAGCAGGATCGAGACCAGGCGGACGCCGAGTTCGGTGTCGCCGGCGATGAGGGTGCCGGCGCGGATGACGTAGGCAACCATCGGCGGGTGGTCGTAATATCCCCCGGCGAGGTTCTGCGACCACATCCAGTAATAGGCTTCGTCGAAGGTGATCGGCGTGACGGCGGCCGCGACGAGCCGCAAGCCGACCAGCGCAATGATTACCAACGCCGTATTGCGGACGATCCGCGCGTCAGTCCCGCCCATCGTGAGCTATTTCTTGCGCCAGACGAACAGTCCGGACATCGCGTAGTTCCACACCACGCCCATCAGCGCCCCGGCCGCACCGGCAAGCCACCAGATCGGCTCCTGGTCGTAGACCGAAAAGGCGACGCCGACATTGGCGAGCAGGCCGACGCTGCACACGATGTAGAACGCGATCAGCCCGCGCAGCAGTGCAAAGCCCTTCAGCCGCTGGTCGCGATAGGTGAGGAAGTTGTTGAGAACGAAATTGCTGGTCATCGCGACGATGGCGCCGGAGGCCTGCGCTTCCGCGAACGGCTCCTTGAACAGCTCGAGCGATATGAACAAGGTGGTGAGATGCACCACGAGGCCGATCCCGCCGACCATCGCGAACAGCAGGAAACGTAACGAGACAGCATCGTTGGTGAACTTCGCCAGCACCAGGCCGAGAAAATCCAGCGCGACCATCGAATCGAGCTTGCTTTCGCCGTGCTGGCGCTCGCCGAACGTGTAGGGAATTTCGATGGCGCGCAAGGTGCCGTTGGCGCTGGCGACGAGGTCGAGCAGGATCTTGAAGCCGTGCACGGAAAGTTTCGGCGCCAGCTGCTCGAAGCGGTCGCGGCGAACCATGAAGAAGCCGCTCATGGGATCGGCGATCTCGACCCGCAGCGCTTTCCTGGCGAGTTCCGTTGCCAGCGCGCTGGCGCCGGCGCGCTGCTTGTTGAAGCCTTCGCTCTTGTAGCCCTCGATGTAGCGGCTGCCGACCACGAGTTCGGCCTGCCCGCTCGCGAGCAGCGACAGCATCTTCGGCAGTT
Source organism: Bradyrhizobium sp. MI1.10 (assembly GCF_055811035.1). Taxonomy (NCBI): domain Bacteria; kingdom Pseudomonadati; phylum Pseudomonadota; class Alphaproteobacteria; order Hyphomicrobiales; family Nitrobacteraceae; genus Bradyrhizobium; species Bradyrhizobium sp. MI1.10. The sequence continues at coordinate 11,187 of NZ_JBVVPN010000073.1, read as the reverse complement.
GCGTCTCGTCGTGCTGAAGATCGGCGTCGATCACGGCCGCATAGGGCGCGCTGGAAGCCAGGATGCCCTCGATGCAGGCCCCCGACAGGCCGCGGCGGCCAATACGGCGGACACAGCGCACGCGGCTGTCGCGCTGTGCCAGCGCGCGCACGACATCCCAGGTGCCATCAGGCGAATTATCGTCGACGAACACGACCTCCCAGGCGATGCCGGCCAGCACGGCCTCCAGCCGCCGGTACAGCACCGTGACATTGTCGCGCTCGTTGAAGGTCGGGACGACGACCGACAATTCCGGCGCCGGCGAAGCCGCCTGTGGGGTATCGGAGCCCGGTCTGATCGCTTGATTCATGACGGCAGCGTATATCCGCCGCGTCCTGTGCTGCCAAGAACTTGTGCTGCCAAGAACTTGTGCTGCCAAGAACTTGTGCTGCCAAGAACTTGCGCTGGCAAGCCGGGGTTTCTCTGGGGGGCGGCCCAAAAGGGGCCCTAAAATGCCAACGACCCCGGAACGGCGGGCGGCGCGTACATCCGGCGCAGCCTGTGCTATTCCAAGGTCGTTCCAGCGCCGGAGTTTTCGCTCAACGTCGCCGTTAGAAGCTAAATAGGAACGACAAAGCCGCTTTGCAAGGAGCGAAAGAGGCCCTTTTTCATGCCCTTACTGGTTGGGGACTTCCTTGATCACCGGCCCTCGCGGCACGGGCGCGGCAGGGGCCGCCGGCGCCGTAATGGCGGCCGGATCGGCCTTCGCAGGCTTGGGCGGCTTGCCGTACTGGCCGATCGGCCCGAAGACGACGGCGACCGCAAGCACGATCGCCGCGACGATCGCGCCCAAAATGCCCCCCACCGACTCAGACGACATGGAAACCCATTCCTGTTCCAGATGCGCCCAGTGATACCATGGATGAGCGCGCTGCCGGAAGGGCTTGCCGGACGCACGGGTCGATGGGCTATTTCTGCGGCGGCTTGTGCTTGACGAAGGCCGTCACGATGTCCTTCTGCGCCGCCTCCACCGCTCTGTTCGCGGTCGCGAGATGAGCGCCGGCATCGATACCCGGATATTGCGTGGTGAGATAATCGAGCAGTGCCACCCGGTAGTATTGTCGCTCTGACGGACAGGCTCCGGCGACGGAGCGGCCAAAGTCCTGTTCCGACAGGCCCTGATTGCCGTCGCGCGAATATTCCCGCGCCAGGCAATGCCAATAATCGTCGCGGCCCTGCATGGCGAGCTTCTGCGCACCCTTGGCATCGTCATCGTCGGCCATGACTGAAGATATCATGGCAGCAGATGTCATCATGACGAGCGCCGCTCCCACCACCAGCATCCGCATCTTGTTCTCCTTTTTTCGCAGATCCCGTCGCGAGCTTAGACGGGACGTCGCAACTGGCCAATCACAACTGGTTTGATTAGGATGGAGGCCCTCCTCCCGCATCCGAGATCCTCCCGTGGCCAAAGCAAAAACCGCGTCTAAAAAATCCGGCAACATCTACATCGGCATCGGCGGCTGGACCTTCGAACCATGGCGTGGGGTGTTCTATCCGGAGAAGCTCACGCAAGCCAAGGAGCTGTCCTACGCCGCCTCGAAGCTGACCTCGATCGAGATCAACGGCACCTATTACGGCTCGCAGAAACCGGAGAGCTTTCGCAAATGGGCGAGCGAGGTGCCTGATGGCTTCGTGTTCTCGGTCAAGGGGCCGCGATTCGCCACCAACCGGCGCGTGCTGGCCGAGGCCGGCGATTCCATCAAGCGTTTCTATGATTCCGGCGTGCTGGAACTCGGCCATCATCTTGGGCCGGTGCTGTGGCAGTTCGCGCCGACCAAAAAATTCGACGGCGCCGATTTCGGCAAGTTCCTCGAGCTGTTGCCACGCAAGCTCGAGGGACGCGCGCTGCGCCATGTCGTCGAGGTCCGTCACGACAGTTTCTGCACGCCGGATTTCGTCGCGCTGATCCGCGAATTCGAGACGCCTGTCGTGTTCGCCGAGCACGGCAAATATCCGGCGATTGCCGACGTCGCCGGCGATTTCGTCTATGCCCGGCTTCAGAAAGGCAATGACGAGATCAAGACCTGCTATCCGCCGAAGCAACTCGATGCCTGGGCCAGGCGTTTTCAGGACTGGGCCGAGGGAAGCGAACCCGACGACCTGCCGAAGGTCGACAAGTCCAAGCCGAAGAAGGAGCCGCGCGACGTGTTCGCCTATGTCATCCACGAAGGCAAGGTGCGCGCGCCGGCCGGCGCCATGGAACTGATCGCGCGGGTGAGCTGAGGTGTTTCGCTAAAGGTCTGTCATGGCAAAGCTGAAAAAACTTTTCACCATCGGCTATGAGCAGACGCCGCCGAAGGCCGTACTGGACGAGCTGGAGCAATCCGGAGTCAAGCTGGTCGTCGATGTGCGCGCGGTGACGTCGTCGCGCCGGCCCGGCTTTTCCAAGAAGCAGTTGTCCGCGGGCCTCGACGAACGCGGCATCGCCTATGTCCACCTCGCCGCGCTCGGAACGCCGAAGGAAGGCCGCCTCGCCGCCCGCAGCGGGCAATACGATGTGCTGGAGAAGATTTTCTCAAAGCACCTGAAGACGCCGGAGGCCCGGGAGCAGATGGACGAGCTCTCCGCGTTGGTGAAGAAAGCAGGTCCGGTCTGTCTGCTTTGCTATGAACGCGATCACACCCACTGCCATCGCCAGATGATCGCTGAGATCATCGAGGAGCGTAACGGCGTGACGGTGAAGAATTTGGCGGGACGGCAGATCTAACCTCCGCCCGTCATTCCGGGGCGCGCCTCTTGGCGCGAGCCCGGAATCCATCGGGCCGCAGAGTTGGTGGATGAATGGATTCCGGGCTCGCGCCACGCGCGCCCCGGAATGACCATTACCCCTCCCCCGCGAGCCTGAACGTTCCTTCCATCATCTGCACGCAGCACCCGCCGACATGGGCTGAGACGATCTTGCCGTCCTGCTTGCGCACGCGCGTCAGCAGGAGGCTCGGCCGACCCATGTCAAAGCCCTGGCCGACCGTGAGCTTCAATTCGCCATCTCGCGTGGCATCGAGCTCGGCAAACAGCGCGGCGGCTGCAACCGTGGCGCTGCCGGTGGCGGGATCCTCGGTGAGGCCGCTGGCGCCGCGCATGAACATGCGCGCCTGCCGTTCGCACGGCGCCTCCGCCGCGGGCACGTCGCGTGTATAGAACCACACCGAGCGGGCGTCGTCGCGCGGCAAGACCCTGCCGAACGCGGCCGCGTCGGGCCTGGCCCGTTTCAGCGCATCGCGCGAATGCACCTCCGCCACCAGGAACGGCGTTCCGACGCCGACGACCTGCGGCGCGTGGTGATCGATCCTGATGTCATCAGCGGTCAAGGAGATGCAGGCCGCAACGTCAGCGGCGGAAACCTGCGCCAATCGCGACAGCGGCTGCGGCGCGGTGAGTTCGGTGCTGATGACCCTTCCCTGCTCCCGAAAAATATCGACCGGCACCACCCCCGCCTTCTCCTCGAACAAAAGGCGCGGCTTCGGCTCTTTCGCGAGGCTCGCCAGCACGAAGGAGGTGCCGATATTGGGATGGCCGGCGAACGGCATTTCCCTCACCGGTGTGAAGATGCGCACCTCGGCGTCGTTGCCCCTGTCGCGCGGCGGCAGCACGAAGGTGGTCTCCGAATAGTTGAACTCGGTCGCGATCGCCTGCATCTGCTGTGTGGAGAGCCCGCCGGCATCGAGCACCACGGCGAGCTGGTTGCCGCCGAAGGCGCGGTCGGTGAACACGTCGATGGTGATGTAGCGGCGCTGCATCTTTCGCTTCCTCTTCACGCAAGCGCAGCCGCGGTCGGCTGCATCGCCGGCACTCTACAAGCCGGCGACATCGCCCGTCATGCCCCAAAATAGAGTGCAATCGGAGCAATCGCGGAAGACGGATCAAAAGCGGCAGAGCGAACGTGGCGATGCTAGCACTTGCGCGCGTTCACTCTGATCGACGATCAGCCCATCGATAAATCGCAGGTTCTTCGCGTAGCTTTGCGCCTTCTCGAACTGCGTGTGCGGCCAGTCGCTGCCCCAGAGCAGTCGATCAAGGCCGTACGCGTTGCGCAGCAGCGGGTAGGCCGTCTTCGCAAAATCTTCGCCGGCCGCGCCGTTGCGATACGGCGCCGAATCTACTCGGCTACCTCCAGCGCGAGATCCCGCGGAGTCCGCCATCAGCGTTCGCAACGCCGGGCTGGCGGACTTCACCGGCCCGGCTTCGTCTCTGCAGCGAGTTAGTACGCGGACGCCGTATTGGGGAGGCAAGGCGGCTGCGTGTAAGGCGCAGAGGCATACGCGCCTGCTGCGGGAGCCCTGACGCAGTCGGTCGCCACGTGAGTTGCGGCGCGGCGCGGCACGCTGTCCCGCGCCGATGCGGCCTGGCTTTGGGTGACAGCAGCGGCGATCAGGGCGGCTGCAACAGGGATCGATCGAGTCATTGGCTTTCTCCGGGTGACAAAGGGAAGCTGAGATTTTCGGCTTCCACCGTGCAAGACCCAAAAGCTACCAAGGATATTTCATCACGCGCCTTCAACGAAACGCGAGCCGCTTCAACGAAACGCGACTCACAAGTGAAGGCGCAGGAGGCGGCCCTCACCCCAGTTGAAACACCGCCACCTTCTGCTCGTAGCCGCGCACCTCGACCTCGCCGAGCGAGACCGCATCGTCGCCGTCGGCGCCCAGCGCGTCGCGGACAGACGCGGAGATCAGGAGCTGCGAGCCGAACTCCTTGTTGAGCGCCTCTAGCCGTGAGGCGAAGTTCACGGTGTCGCCGATCACAGTGTACTCCTTGCGCCGGGGCGAGCCGATATTGCCGGCGACGACCTCGCCGAAATGGATGCCGATGCCGATCTTGAGGGGCCAGCTCGTCTGCGCGTTGATGCGCTCCATCGCGGTCAGCATCTCGCGGCCCGCGGCGACTGCGCGATGCGCGGCGTCGGAGGCCTCGAGCGGCGCACCGAACAGGGCGAGAAAGCCGTCGCCCAGAAACTTGTTCACGATGCCACCCTCGCGGTCGAGAATGTCGACCAGCACGGCGAAGGCGCCGTCGAGCCGGTCGACCACCTCCTGGGGAGTACGCGACTGCGCGCCGGCGGTGAAGCCGCGGAAGTCGACGAACATCACGGCGACTCGGCGGAGGTCGCCGGCGGCACCCGTCCCCTCCGTCATCAGCCGCTCCACAACCTGCGGCGAGACGTGCTGGCCGAACAGGTTGGTCACCCGGTCGCGCGCAGTGGCTGCCGCAATGCTCGCCGCAAATTGCCGCCGCAATCGCGCGCCGACGGCGCCCGCCAGCACGCCGCAAATCAGGATGATGGTGCTGCGGACCGCGTGAAAGTAGATCAGGGGTTCACCGGACTCGCTGACCGAGTTGTAATACAGCGCGACAGCCAGGAGTTCGGCTGCGGCCACAAATCCCGTGAAGGTGGACAGCCAGAAATCAAGCCGCAGCGTCGAAAGAATGATGAAGATGAAATAGGCCAGTGGCAGCACGAACCCGAGCGCCTGGCTCGCGCCCATGCTGTGAATCTGCAGGATCAGGATGATCGTTGGCAGCGACGTTTCGATTGTTGCGCCGATATAGCGCCTTATCACCGGAAGGTCGCGATCGAGCTTGAGGTATCGCCTGATCTGGCTGTGGACCCAGACTTCGAAGAGGACGAAGCCTGCCAAGAGACCGTATTCGCGGACCAGGCCCTCCGTCCCGCGCCAGACCCGGTTCACGATGGCGGGGTCGATCAGATAGGTTGCGGTGAGAAACAGGATCATGACGCAGCCCGTGATGATCAACGCCCTCACCCGCAACAGCTCGGTCCGCAGCACCTCCCGCGTCAGCTCGCGCTCGAAGTCTTCGGACATCACGGCATGCTGCCGGGCCTTCCTGCTCGCAAAGCTGACCATTCCGCCCCCTTGATTCCAGGGGCATCTTGCCTCAATCCAGCGTGCGGCGGAAGCGCGTCACGGCGATGGTCATGGCGAGCAGCATCAGCATCGCCAGCGCCAACGCGTCGAAACGCAAATTTTGCATGCTCGCGCCCTTCAGCATGATGGCGCGGACGATGCGCAAATAATGCGTCAGCGGCAGGCACTCACCGACATATTGCGCCCAGGCCGGCATCCCGGCAAACGGGAACATGAAGCCGGACAGCAAGATGCTCGGCAGGAAGAACATCATCGACATCTGCATCGCCTGGAGCTGGTTCTGCACCAGCGTCGAGATCGTATACCCGATCGCCAGATTGGTCGTGATGAACAGCGTCGAAAGCAGCGCCAGCAGGAACAGATTGCCGAGCACGGGCACGCCGAACAGGCCGACGCCGATGCCGATGATGAGGAACGCCTGCACGAACCCGACCAGCACGTAGGGAATGATCTTGCCGAACATCACCTCGACCGGCCTGATCGGCATCGACAGCAGAGCCTCCATGGTACCGCGCTCGACTTCCCGCGTGACCGAAAGCGCGGTGAAGATCAGCATGGTCATGGTGAGGATGGTACCGACCAAGCCCGGCACGATGTTGAGGCTCGACGCGGCGGCGGGGTTGTAGCGGGCGTGCGCGCGGATCTCGAACGGCATCTCCGGGGGATCTCCGATGTAGAGATCGTGCTTGAGCGCGGTCTGCACGACCATGCCGAGCGAGCCGATCGCCGCGCTCGCCGCCACTGGATCGGTGGCGTCGGCCGCGACCAGCAGCGCCGGCTTATCGCCGCGCCGCACCGCCCGCTCGAAGCCGCGCGGGATCTCGACCCCGAACAGAACCTTGCCGGATTTCAGGAGATTATCGAAATCCTCGACGTCGTGGACTTCATAGAGGAAGCGGAAATAGGCGGTGTTCTCCAGCGCCTTCAGGATCGAGCGTGCGAGATCGGAATCCTCCTGAAGCAGCACCGCGCTCGGCAGATTGTGCGGCGTGGTGTTGATGGCGTAGCCGAACAAGAGCAGCTGCATCACCGGCAGCATCACGATCATCGCAAATGACACACGGTCCCGCTTGAGCTGGATGAACTCCTTGATCAGCATCGCATAGGAGCGCCTCCAGAAGCCGAAGCGCTCCCGGATCGCGTGCTGGGGTTCGTGACGATCGACCGCGCTCATTGGAAATTGTCCTTGGAACGACTCATCAATTCGATGAACACGTCTTCCAGTGACGGCGATGATTTGTGCCAGTGCAGTCCGCTTTTTTCGCGCCACGGCGCGATGCTGGCTTCGAGCGCGGCGACGTCGCGGCCGGAGACGTGCAGCGACGTGCCGAACGGCGCCACCATGTCGATTCCCGGCTTGCCGGTGAGCGCAGCCGTGAGCTCGTTCAGGTCCTCGCCCGTCACGGTGTAGGTCGTCAGCGCGGATTTCGCGATCACCTCGTCCACGGTGCCGTGCACGAGCAGATGGCCATAGGCGATATAAGCGATCTCGTGACAGCGCTCGGCCTCGTCCATGTAGTGGGTCGAGACCAGCACGGTGAGACCGTCGGCCGCGAGTGCATGAATCTCGTTCCAGAAATCGCGCCGCGCTTTTGGATCGACGCCGGCGGTCGGCTCGTCAAGCAGCAGCAGCTTCGGACTGGGCAATGTGCAGGCACCTAGCGCCAGCCGCTGCTTCCAGCCGCCGGAGAGTTCGCCGGCGAGCTGTTCCTCGCGCCCCGAGAGCCCGATCCGCTTGATCATGTCGCGCGCGGCGCCGCGTGCATCGCGAAGGCCGTACAGCCGCGCGACGAATTCGAGGTTTTCGCGGACAGAGAGATCCTGATAGAGGCTGAACCGCTGGGTCATGTAGCCGACCTGGCGCTTGATCTTTTCGGCATCGCGCCTGATGTCGTAGCCGAGGCAGGTGCCCTCGCCGCTGTCGGGCGTGAGCAGGCCGCAGAGGATGCGGATGGTCGTCGTTTTGCCCGAGCCGTTCGGGCCGAGGAAGCCGTAGATCGAACCGCGCTTCACCTGCATCGACAAATCGTGCACGACCTCGCGGCCGCCGAACGACTTGGTCAGGCCCTTGACGTCGATCGCGATGCCATTGCCGCCGTTCATCGCTTGTCCGCCACCGGAGTCTTTGGATTGAGATGGACGTCGATGGGTTGTCCGACACGCAGCGCATCGGGGCGCGATGGCCGCGCCTGGATCAGATAGACGAGCTTGTTGCGCTCCTCGAGGCTGTAGATGACGGGCGGTGTGTATTCGGCCGAAGTTGCGATGAAATAGATCTTCGCGGTGAGATCGGCGGCGCAATTGTCGCATGCGATCCGCACGGTATCGCCGATCGCAAGCTTCGGCAGCTCGGTCTCCGGCACGAAGAAGCGCAGCTTCATGTTGCCGGGCGGCATGATCGAGAGCACCGGCCGCTGCGCCGCCACCATCTCGCCTTCGCGAAAATAGATCTGCTGGATGGTGCCGGCCACGGGCGCAAAGCCCTTGCGCCGCGCCATCCGCGTCTCCGAGGTCGCCACCCGCGCCTCAGCAACGCGCAGGGCGGAGACGGCCGAGTCGAGATTGGCTTGCGTGCCCGAGCCGGTTTTGCTCAGCGAGGCCGCGCGGTCATAGGTCTGCTGCGCATTGGCAAGTGTCGCCTTGTTCTGGTTGAGATCGGCAAGCTGGAGATCGTCGTCGACGGAATAGAGGTGATCGCCGACCTTGACCTCGTCGCCCTCGCGGACGTTGAGCTTGATCACGCGGCCCGCCTCGTCCGGACTGACGAAGATCATGTCGGCCTCGACCCAGCCCTGGAAGCCGGGCTCACGCTTGTCCTTGCACCCGGCAAGCCCGGTCGCGAGGACCAGAACCGCGATCGAACAGAGGCGCGGCAAAAACTGGATCGCGCTTGGCGGCAGCCACGGTCGTCGATCCCTCACCCTGAGGAGCCGCGAAGCGGCGTCTCGAAGGGCGAAGGGCCAAAGCCGGGCCTTCATCCTTCGGGACGCGCATGCCGCGCTCCTCAGGATGAGGTGAGGGATGTTTTGGGACGACCTCATGTCGTGCTCCGTTCGCCAAAAATCAAATCGAGATGGACGCGCAGCATGTCCTGCGCGTCGAGCGGCGCGTGCCGTGCAAACAGGCTCTGCCAGATCACCGCGATCATCGCGGGGGCGACCAGGATCTGCGGGTAATGCGCCAGGTTCTTCTGGCGGATCTCGCCGCGGGCGATGCCGAGCTCGATCAGGGAGCGCATGGCGGCGATGCCGCGAGAAACCACCTCGCGGTAGTAGAAATCGGCCACGGAGGGAAACCGCGGCCCCTCGGCCACGATCAGACGCACGAGGTCGCCGCGTCTGGTGCCGATCACCTCCTTCAGGAAGTTGCTGGCAAACGTCTCGACGAGATCGCGCACCGAGCCCGCGGGCGGCGGCAATGCCGTCAACCGCGTCACGACAGGCACGATCACCGTCCGCACCAGCTCCTCGAACATCGATTCCTTGTCCTTGAAGTGCAGGTAGATGGTGCCCTTGGCGACACCCGCGCGCTTGGCGATGTCGTCGAGCCGCGTGGCGGCAAAGCCGCGCGCGATGAATTCCTCCATCGCGGCGTCCACGATCGCCGCACGCCGTTCCGCCGCACGCGTGGCGCGGCTCGACGCGGGCACCGCATCGTTGCCAGCGTGCGCAGAGTCCTTTGCGTTGGCGCGAACTGCGGGCGGCGTGGCGGCTTTGGTGGGCTTTCTGGCCATCTACACGATATGACTGACCGGTCAGTCATAGTCAAGACAACACGGCAGACCCAATCTGACCAACAAATTAGTCTTGACTAATTCATTAGCATGCACTAATCTAACACTCATGATTGAAGCCGCCCCAAATCCCATGACCACCGTGATGCGCGCCCTTGCCGATCCGACCCGCCGCGCCGTGTTCGAGCGCGTGTTCGAGAGCAAGGAGATCAGCGTCGCCGAGCTCACGCGGGGAAGCGGCGTGACGCAAGGCGCGATCTCGCAACATTTGAAGTCCCTCAAGCAGGCCGGCCTCGTCGCCGAGCGTGCCGAGGGCCGCAACGTCTATTACCGTGCCGCGCCGCAAGGCCTCGAACCGCTGGTCTCCTGGATGGACCATTACGGCGTGTTCTGGCGCGAGCGCTTCCAGAACCTGCGTGACCTCTTGAAGGAGATCGATCCGTGAGTGCTGCCGAATTGAAAGCCGAAATAAAGGACATCGTCATCGACGAGGTGCTCCCACACGCGCCGGAGACGATCTGGAAGGCGCTGACCAGCGCCCAACTGATCGCGCGCTGGCTGATGCCGCCGAGCGGTTTCGAGGCTGTCGAAGGCAACACCTTCACCTATCAGACCACGCCGGGCGGCGCCTGGGATGGCGTCATCCATTGCCGCGTCCTTGAAGTCATGCCGAACCGGCGCCTCGTCTACGCCTGGAAGGGCGGGAATGAGCGCAACACCGGCTACGGTGCGCCGCTCGACACTGTCGTGACGTGGTCCCTCACCCCGGTCGAGGCCGGCACGCGGATCCGCCTGGTCCATGCGGGCTTCGTCATACCCAGGAACGAATCCGCCTACACGGGCATGAGCGGCGGCTGGAAGAAGGTCGTCCGCCAGCTCGACGAGATCAGCGGCGAAGACAGGTAAGGAGTTATCGCAATGACCAAACCGTTTACCGGCGGCTGCGCCTGCGGCGCAATCCGCTATTCGATCGCCAGTGAGCCCCTGTTCAGCAATCACTGCCAATGCCGGGACTGCCAGCGCGAAAGCGGCAGCGGCCACGGCTCGTACATGACGTTCGCGCGCGCCGGCGTCACCGTGACGGGCGAAGCGAAGCATTGGGACATGGTTGGCGACAGCGGCAATTTGAAGACGCGCGGTTTCTGCGCCCAGTGCGGCTTGCCTGTTTACCTGACCTTCGCGGCCATGCCCGACATCTTCACCATCCGCGCCGCAAGCCTCGACGAACCCGCCCGCTACGAGCCGCAAGTGGTGACTTATGCCGCGCGCGGACATGCCTGGGATCGCCTCGATCCCGACCTGCCGAAGTTCGCAGGCATGCCGCTGGGGGGATAGCTGCCGCGCAAACGGTGCGCTCCCTCCCCCCGCTTGCGGGGGAGGGTTGGGGAGAGGGTGCCACCGCAACGGGACAATCCCCAAGCGGAGAGAGCCCTCACCCGCGCCTTTGGCGCGACCTCTCCCGCAAGCGAGGGCTTTGCTTAATTGGCCGAGCGGGAGTGAGGCTCGATATGGGGTATTTTTTTGTGC
>NZ_JBVVPN010000072.1:0-23761 GCF_055811035.1 Bradyrhizobium sp. MI1.10 | reverse complement strand
CCTCGACAACCCGTTCGGCACGAGGTTGTCACCCATGTCTTAGGTACGACCTGTTACCTATGTCTCCGGTCTGGACAGTCCGGAATTGGCGCGCTCGGAGAGATTCGAACTCCCGACCCTCGGAATCGAAATCCGATGCTCTATCCAGCTGAGCTACGAGCGCCCTGGCCCAGGCAATGGGCCGCAACCGAGACGCCCCAGATCGCTGCTGGCGAGCCAGCAGGCCGGACGACGTTCGGATGGGTTCGAATTAGCAGAGAGGCCGGCCAATAAAAAGCCCTTCCCGCCGGATTCGAGAAGGGTCGGACCCGCTCTTACCAAGTGCTGTTGAAGAAGCCGAAATGCGGCTGCTGCGCCATCACCATCATCGGCCCACCTTGCTGCGGCATCGGACGCGTTCTGGCGACCTTGCGCTTGGGCTGCTGCGCCGGGGTCCGAGGGGGCTGGGCCTGAGGAAGCTGGGCCTGCGCCTGAACTTGCGGCTGAATTTGCGTCTTGGCTTCGGTCCTCTTGGCGGCAGCGGTATTGGCCTTCGCGGCCGGCGTGAATTGGGCGAACGTCTCGCGGACCCGTGCCTTGGCTGAAATCTCGGCCAAAGCCGGAGACATGCTCTCCACGGGCGGCTGGGGAGCCGCGACGGCGGCGATCTTCACCGCAGGGGCGGCAAGCGTCGGCTGACTGGTGTCGAGAACGACGCGCTCCGGCAGGTGGCGATCGGACCGGATCCGGATCAAAGGCTGTTCGTTGCTTGCGGTTGCGACAGCCTGCGTCACAGGCGAAGTCGGCAGAACGGAGTTCGCCGCGAACAGCAGTGCGAGCAAGGCTCCACCGACAAAGAAGAAATACCGAAAAATGGGCATTTGGCCACGCTCCGCCCGTCGCATCCCCGCGTGGGCTCTCCGCCTTAACGGGCGATCATTTAATTGGTTCCTGGCCCAGCCGTTCGGTTCAAATGGCGACGCCAAGTTTTTTGCCCAAGCCCCCAGGACAGTAACTTTTCCGCTACCGGAAAATGCCGGCCTTAGGTCCGGCGTGCTGCCACAAGCGAACACTTCGCCTGATCGGCATTCACGTTGACGAAGCCGACAGGAATGCGCGCAAAAGTCTTGCGGCTCTTCATGCCGACCGTATCAGCCAGAACGCGGCTGCGGTCGGTGAGATGACTGCCATCGCGCCGCGCAAAAGCGCAGACGATCTCGACATCCTTTACGGCATAGTCATTGTCGTTGCGGAGCGTGAGCGTCACCAGCGCCTTCGAGCCAAGGCCGCCGCGGCGCCAGGTCTGAGATGAAATCCTGATCCGACCGAGTTCTGCCATTGTCGGAATCTGAGCTTCGGAAGGCGACGACGGGGCGGCCGCATCGCCCAAAGGCGCCGTCTCGACCGCTGCCACGTCAGACCTCACCGGTTCGGCACTGTTGCCTCTGGAAACAGGGAGCAGCATCCAGACGCCGCAACCGACGATGATGGCCGCCAACAGCCACAGCAGGCCTCGCCCAACTGAAACGCTCGCGATCGTCACCGCCCGCGCCAGTCGTTCGCCGGTCCCGGCGAAACGCCCTAACCCGATGCGGTCAAACCCAGCGTTCATGGTTGCCTCACCGATCGCGGCCGAAGCACGTTCGACAACGGATTCCGCCATTGCTTACCTTAATCCGGAAGACGAACTAAGGTTCCCGCGCACTGGCGAGTCGGCAAGAGCGGTGGCGGTCACCGGCCGAGGCGGCTAACATGCGCTGCAACATCAAGACCCGTCGGGAGAACATGAAATGCCAGTCGTCACTTGGGATCACGTCCATCTGCGCAGCCCCGATCCGGAGGCCACGGCGGCGTGGCTGCGGGACATCCTTGGTGGCGAGATCGTGCAAGCGCCCGGACGGATCGACGTGAATCTTGGAGGCGCAAGGATCTTCATTGCGCCACTCGAGGGCGACAACGCGGTCAACCCGCCGCCGCCGCACCCGCATCAGGGGCTCGACCATTTCGGTCTCACGGTGAAGGACATCGACGCCGTCGCCGCCGAGATCAAGGCCAAGGGCGTCACCTTCACGCGCGAACCGACCACGATCCGCCCCGGCGTGCGCATCTGCTTCATCCGCGGCCCCGAAGGCATCTCCATCGAGCTGCTCGAGCGCGACAAGAAATATACCTGACACGGCGCGCGCCGCATCGGCGCACCGGGCGACGTGCGGCCCCGCGCGCCTAAGTCATGCTGCCGGGCATGAAGCAGCGGATGGCCACGCCCATGTAGCCGTAGATCGGCCAGACCATAGTGCGTCCCACCCGGTTCGGCTCCGAGATCACGGCCTCCTCTGGCACCTCGACCCAGACGAGCTCCTGCGGTCGGCCGTCGATCACGTAGCCATAGCGCGGGACGCGGACCCGATAGTGCCCGTCCTTGCTGTCCCAGTCGGTGTCTGAGAGTGCCGAGCCGTCTGCATCGGAGCAGCAAGGCCCCTTGCCGCTTCGCAGTCCGTCGAACCAGGCCTTCAATTCGGCATTGGTGTTGACGAACTGGCCGCGGTCGCGCGCGTGCCCGAAGGGGGGTGCGAGTGCGATCAAGGCCAGGGCGCAAGCGAGGCTCGCCACGGTTCGCCAGCGTACCGCGCCGCCAATCCGCTGTTGTCGTGTTTCGCAAATCGTGGGACGCACACTGTACAGACGCGGCTCCTCGCCGCCGGAATCGATCCAGTTGCTCACGTTTGTCTTGCTCCAGCACCCCGCGGCCAGTGCAACAATGGTTATGCATTTCGCGGGCCAACTTGATTCGCAACGACTGGCCTCGCTTCATAATCAGACCGTCATGGCGGTGTCATAGACAAGCCGGGACAACTACGGCTCACGGACAGGCTCGCAAGGCCGGCAGCCAAACTCCCGCGTTGCGTGGCCGCATGCGCTTTGGCATAAATGCCTACCGGTTACGCCATTGGGCGATGGCGGCCGGCCTCGGGACGTTATGAAGAACGGCCTCTATTCGATTCACGTGAACCTGCTCGATGGTCGGGTCGGCAAGGGCAGCGGCGTGATCCTTTTTCGCGACGGCAAGATTCTTGGCGGCGATGCCTACCTCTATTACACCGGCAGCTACACGGTGAAGGACAACACCTTCAAGGGTGAGGTGCTGGTCCAGCGTCACACCTCGCCGCGGGGCGACGACAATCCGCTGTTCGGCGGGCCGGCCGCGGTCGGCATCGGCGTCAGCGGCACCTTCACGGAGACGCGCGGGGACATGACGGGCACCGCGCTGGTCGGCAAGGCCAGCCAGATTTTCGGCGCGACGCTGCACAAGCTTGCAGAGGCCGACTAGAACTTCGGGTTTTAATTGAATCGACCGAAGCTCTGATTGTTGTTTCGACGCGCTTTCTTCACGCGAACCGGCATCTACTTCGCTCGAAATGCTCGAGCTATTCCGCGGCCTGCTCGAGCGGCGCCACGCGCGGCAGGATGATCTGGATGCGTGTGCCGCTGCCCGGTTCGGAATCCAGATCGAGCCGTCCACCGAGCCTGTTCGTGACGATGCTGTAGACGATGTGCAGCCCGAGGCCGGTGCCGCCCTGGTCGCGCCGCGTCGTGAAGAACGGATCGAAGGCACGGCGGCGGACGTCGAGCGACATGCCGCAGCCATTGTCGGAGAAGATGATTTCGACATTGTCCTTGCCGGACTCGCGCACCTGGATGTCGATGGTCCCCGGCCGACCGTCCGGGAAGGCGTGCGCCACCGCGTTGAGAAACAGATTGGTGAGCACCTGCCCGTACGGTCCAGGATAGCTGTTCATGGTCAGATCAGGCTGGCACTCGACGTTGAGCGTCAGATTGTGCTTGCGCAGGCCCGGCCGCAGACTCATCACCACCTGCTCGGTGAGGTCACCGAGATCGAAGCTGCGCTGGTCCGAATAGTTGCGGTCGGCGGCAACCTGCTTGAACGACTGGATCAGCTCGGCGGCGCGGTTGAGATTGGAGACGAGCTGCGAGGACGCGTCGCGGCTGGTATGGAGAAAGTCGTTGAGCGTGGAGCGGCGCAGCTCGCCACGCTCGACCTCGGCGGTGAACATCGCGGTCTTGCGCTCCAGCGCGGAGGCGACCGTGAGGCTGATGCCGACGGGATTGTTGACTTCGTGCGCGACGCCGGCGACGAGGCGCCCGAGCGCCGCCAGCTTCTCCGCCTCGATCAGCGAGGCCTGGGTCTCGCGCAGATTGCGCAGCGCGGTCTCGGCGGATTCCTTAGCCTTCCGCATCTCCTGCTCGCCGCGCTTGCGCTCGCCGATGTCGAGCGCCACGGTCACGATCCGCTCGATCTCGCCTTCGGCATCGAGCAGCGGCAGCTTGTTGACGAGCCATTGCCGCATGTGGCCGGACGAATCAATGTACTCCTCTTCGTAGAAGCCGAGACCTTTTCGCAGCGTCAGCACGCGCTTGTCGCTCTCGTCGGACTTGGCCGCGCCGTAGCGAGACATCAGGTCGGCCGTGGTGCGGCCGAGCGCATCGCCGGGCTCGATGCCGAAGATGCCGGCCATGTAGCGGTTCATCAGCACGTAGCGCAGGTCGCGGTCCTTGACGTTGATGACCGCGGGCACGGTGTCGATGACCTGCTGGAGCAGGCGCCGTCCTTCGGCGATGGCGTCTTCCGCGCGCTTCTGGTCGGTGATGTCGCGCAGCGTGCCCTCGTAGCGGACGATGTTGCCCGCCTCGTCGCGGACGCCGGTGGCACTGTCGGACAGCCACAGGATGTCGCCGCCGCGCTGGCGCACCTGGTACTCAAACTCGCGCACCATGCCGTCGCGTGCCATCAGCCGCTGATATTCGACGCGCGCCTCGGGATTGACGTAGATTGTGTGGGCGATGTCGTTGATGCTGTCGATCAGCTGCTGCGGGCTGTCGTAGCCCATCATCCGCGCCAGCGCCGGATTGGCATTGAGGAGGTCGCCGGCCGGCGTCGTGACATAGATGCCATCGACCGAGCCCTCGAACAGTTTCCGGTAGCTCTCTTCGGCGAGGCGCTGCTCGGTCAGTGCGCGCACCGCCGCCTCGCGCGCCGTGTCGGCCTCCTCCAGCGCGCGGCGGAACACTTCGGCCGCCCGCGCGATGTCGCCAATCTCATTGTCGAGATCGGCGGACGGGATCGAGGTGTTCTTCTCGCCGGCTGCGAGCGCGCGGATCGACCGCGCGATCTGGGCGAGCGGACGGACTGTCCGCCGCACCACGAAGCCGGCCGCGAGAATACCGATCAGCACACCGATGGTACCGAGCACGATGCTCTCCCAGCGCGCCTCCGTCAGCGTACGGGCAAAGTCGCGCGACAGCACGTGACCGCGCCGGGCGCTGACCTCGCGCAGCAATTCGGTGACGCGGCCGATCAGCCGGCCCTCGGTTCCCAGCACCTCGCGATCGATGTCGGCGATCTGCCGTTCACGGACAGCGACCGCGATGATCGCCTCGGCGTAGTCGTTGACCGCCGATCTGAGCTTGGGATCAGTGACGCCCATCGCTCGCATGCTCTGCGCCGCCTGCTCAGCCGCAGACGGGTTGCGCGCAAGCAACCCGAGCGCGATCCGGCTCTGCGCTTCCGACAAGCGGGACGCCAGCTCTCGGTCCGCAGTGCCAGAGACAGCCGCGTCGAACTGGTCACGGAGCGGCGGCAGGCCGGCAAGCAGCTGGGCGCGGCGGTCGATCAGCGTCGAGATCCGCTCCAGCCCGCTGCGATAGGTCGCAAGCCGCTCGCTGACGCCGTCGATCATGTCCTGCTGCTCGGGCACGAGCTCGATGCGGGTCTTCTTCAGGATGTCGCTGAGCGTCGAGGCCGCCTCGCCCACCTGCTTGAACTGGATGCCGGCGCCGGGATCGGTGACGAAGTCGCGCGCGGCGAGCCGCAGCTCGTTCATGCGGCGGTCGATGTCCTCGGCGAGGTCGCCGACGCTCTGCAGCCGCTGCAGCTCGGCAAAGGTCGTGTCGATGTGCCGGATCGCGATCACGCTCGCGGTCGAGGTGACGATGATCACCGCCAGCACCAGAAGGAAGCTGCCGAACGTGAGCTGGCCGATGGAGAGCGAGAATGTTCGCTTTTTCTCAGGGGTCGGCGTCAATTCGGCGGACATTGGTGATGTGAGGACCCGGCTATTGGAGCTCCAATATACGACGTATTGCGGTCCCGGGGGAACATGCGTCTCGCCGCCGAATATCCTTAATATTGCAGCCCTGCCGGACCCCCGCCGCCTCGGCTTTTATGACGTTTTGACGTCGGCCGGCCGCCGGGCCGGGATGGTCATGGCGGCGACGCCGAGAACAACGCAGGCAAGGCCGATCCAGGCGGTCCGGCTCAGGCTCTCGCCGAGGAAGGCGACGCTGATGGCAACCCCGATCGGCACGCGGAGATAAGCCTGCGCCGTGGTGCCGACCGAGCCCAGGATCTGGATCAGGCGGAAATAGATCACGAAGGCCGCGGCGGTCGAGAATGTCGCCAGCGCGAGCAGCGCCAGCACGGAACTCAGCGAGGGCGACAGTGTCCAGGGCTGCTCGACGATGAGCGAGGCCGGGACCAGCGCCGCCGCCCCCGCCAGCAGCGAGCCGGCCGCGGGCGCCATGGGATCGAGGCCCTTGAAGCTGCGGCCGAAGATCGCGGCGCAGGCGTAGCAGATGGTGGCGGCAACGATAGCGGCCTCCGCGACGAGGCCGCTTCCGACATCATGGACGGCGTCGACGCCGACGATCAGCAGGATGCCGGCCATGCCGGCAACCACGCCAACCAGCTTTCGCGGTGTCGTCGCCTCGTGACGCGTCACTAGGGCCGTGAGCAGGAAGGTGAAGATCGGGCCGGCCGAGTTGAGGATGGTCGCGAGCGCGGCATCGACGTGCCGCTCGCCCCAGGCGATCAACGTCCAGGGGATCACGCTGTTGAGCACGGCCTGGAAGGCGAAGCGTTGCCAGGTCGCGGCATCCGTCGGCATCCTGATGCCTCGCGCCCACATGATCGCGAGCAGCAGGAGGCCCGCAATCGTGGTGCGCGCCGCGATCAGCGTGATCGGCGGAATGGTGGCGACGCCGAGCTTGATGAAGGTGTAGGAGCCGCCCCACAGCGTCGCCAGCGCGAGCAGCAACGCCAGCTCGACGGCAATGTTGTTGTCCTGTCGGTTGTCCATGTCGCGCGCTCGATCCCGTTGTCAGGGACGGAACCTAGCGCGTCTGCCCTCGCCGATACTTCGTTGTGTGTCGAAGTGTTCTAGCCGAGCGCCCCGACCTCGAACACCTCACCGTCATAGCCGGCCTCGCGGGGAATGCGGAGCTGACGACCGGTTTCGGTCTTGGTCATGACAGGCATCACCGTCACGACGGACATGCCGCGGGCGTGCTCCAGCGCCGCGCTCACGCTTCCCTGCTTGGCGAGCCGGATCAGATTGCGCGTGGTCGGGAACGGCAGCTTGAAGCGGCCGCTCTCGCCTCCCTCCACCGCCTCGCGCGGCGAGACCCAGATCGAGTCGGTCGACTCCCGGCCATCATGCGCGCCGAGCTGGTCGGGCGGTGCCGCCGCAAGGAAGAACCAGGTATCGAAACGTTTTGGCATCCCCTCGGGCGTGATCCAGTGCGCGTAAGGCACCAGCGTATCGAGCGCGAGCTGGAGGCCGTTATCGGCCAGAATGCTCAGGAAGCTGATCTTGTGCTCGTTGAGCGCCACGCGATGCGCATCCGCGATTTCGCCGGCGCGCTTGGCGTCAACAGGCGTGCCCGAGTCCTTCGAGCGCGCCAGCAGGATGCCGCTTTCCTCAAAGGTCTCGCGGATCGCGGCGATCCGAAATCCGCGGTCCGCTTCACTCAGTCCCTCGCCGCCCGAATACAGATCGGAGCGGGCGACGATCTCCTGATCGCCGGCATCGACGCTGCCGCCGGGAAACACCAGCGCGCCCGAATTGAACTCGATCTGATGATGGCGGACCATCATGAAGACTTCAATTTCGTCGCGGCTCTTGCCGTCGACCTTCGCGCCGTCGCGCAGCAGGAGGATCGTCGACGCAGGGCGTGATGCTGATGCCTCGGCCATTCGATTAACCTGCCGCGCTGGATTGCGAGCCGAGATTTGCGCGCTTGTCGACGCGGGCGACTCGCGACAGCAGGTACTCGACCTCTGCCTTCGCCGTCGGCGTGATGGTGGCGCCGGGCTTGCGCTGGGCGCTGGAGGCGATGA
This sequence comes from Bradyrhizobium sp. MI1.10, assembly GCF_055811035.1. Taxonomy (NCBI): domain Bacteria; kingdom Pseudomonadati; phylum Pseudomonadota; class Alphaproteobacteria; order Hyphomicrobiales; family Nitrobacteraceae; genus Bradyrhizobium; species Bradyrhizobium sp. MI1.10. The sequence continues at coordinate 15,588 of NZ_JBVVPN010000072.1, read as the reverse complement.
TGCCGCGTTTCTGCAGCACGTATTTGCGCACGGCAAGGCCCGCGCCGGGCTGCTGTTCATAGCGGATCAGCGGCAGATGCGCGTCGAACAGATCATGCGCGGCGTCGCGCTTGCCTTCCTTCGAAAGTCGCACGACGTCGATCAGGAGTTCGGGGAAGGCATAGCCGGTCATGGCGCCGTCGGCGCCGCGCTCCATCTCGAAGTCCAGAAAGAGCCCGCCATTGCCGCAGAGGATCGAGAGCGGCCGCAGCGAGCCGTCCTTCTGGAAATTGCGCAGCGTCGAGATCTTTTCCAGCCCCGGCCAGTCCTCGTGCTTGAGCATGACGCAGTTCGGATTGTCGGTGACGATCTTGCGGATCACGGCGGGGGTGAACACCACCGACAAGGTCAGCGGATAGTCCTGGAGCACCCAGGGCACGTCGGGGCCGATGGCATCGGCCGCCTGCTTGTAATAGCCGATGATCTGGTCGTCGGTCCGCAACGACGGCGGCGGCGCGATCATCACACCGGCTGCACCGGCCTCCATCGAGGCCTTCGCCAGCGAGCGCATGGTGGCAAAACCCGGCGCGGAGACGCCGACGATCACCTGCATCTTCTTGGCTCGCTTGACGAAGCGTACCGCCACCTGCTCGGCCTCGGCGGCATCGAGCTTCGGCGCCTCACCGAGGATCCCCAGCACCGTGACGCCGTCGCAGCCGACCTCCTCGTAGAAATCGGTCAGGCGGTCGATCGAGCGCTCGTCGATCCGGCCGTCATCGTGGAACGGCGTCGGCGCGATTGCGAAGGTGCCCTTGGCGTCGGCGGTGAGCTTCATCGTTGTCCTTGTTTCTCTCTGTCGATGCCTAAAACCGCCGCGCCCCCATCTTGATCTGCTCTTCGGAGAAGAAGATCTCCTTGGCATGATCGGCGATGTCCTGGGCGTTCCAGCCCGTGTGCGGCGGCTTCCAGCCGTCCATTTCCATCATCCGCATTTCGCGCACGCCGCGGGGCCCGGACACGCCCAGCACCTTGCCGGTCTGGTCGCCCGACAAATCGCTGACCATGTATAGCACGGCCGGCGCGATGCCGTCCGGCCCCAGCGCCGCACCGGGGTTCTCCTTATAGCGGGGCAGGTCTGCGGTCATGCGGGTCAGCGCGCCCGGCGCAAGCGTCCAGATCCGGATGTTGTATTTGCGCCCCTCGATCGCCAGCACGTTGGACAGGCCCCAGATGCCCCCTTTGGCCGCGCCGTAATTGCTCTGGCCGAAATTGCCGATCAGGCCCGAGGTCGAGGAGGTGTTGACGATGACGCCACCGCCGTTTTCCCGCATCCAGCGAAACACCGGCATGGTGCAACAAAAGGTGCCCTTCAGATGCACCTTAATGACCTTGTCCCAGTCGGACTCAGAGGCCTTGGCGAAGGTCTGGTCGCGCAGAATGCCGGCATTGTTGACGAGGATGTCGGCGCGGCCGAAATGCTTGATGGCGTCGTCGAACACCGACTGGCCGCCTTCCATCGTGGAGATGTCGGCGCGATTGGCAACGGCCTTGCCGCCTTCGGCCTTGATCGCATCCACCACGAGCTGCGCCATCGATGTGTCGGCGCCGGAGCCGTCACGGGGCCCGCCGAGGTCGTTGACGACGACGGAGGCCCCTTCCCGCGCGAACAGCTTCGCGTAGGCCTCACCGAGCCCCCCGCCCGCGCCGGTGATCAGCGCAACCTTCCCGTCGAGTAGTCCCATGGTGGCTCTCCCTGGTTTTGTTTTTCTTACCTCGCCCCGCTTGCGGGGAGAGGTCGGATCGCCCTTGCGATCCGGGTGAGGGGGTACAGGTCTCAATACCGTCTCGGCTCGTGGTGAGAGCCCCTCACCCCGCCCTCTCCCCGCAAGTGCGGGGCGAGGGAGACGACGGCCGTCGCGTGTTGCTAACCCAACACCGTCTTGCCGTTCTTGATCACGGTGACGCCGCGCGACTTCACCTTGGCTTCGAACGAGATCACGCTGCCGTCCTTCCAGAGGTCCATGGTCACGGTCTCGCCGGGATAGACCGGCGAGGAGAACCGCGCGACGTGCTGGCGGAAGGCGGAGGCATCGTAGTCGGCATAGGTCTGGAGCACGCCGCGGCAGGTGATGCCGTAGGTGCACATGCCGTGCAGGATCGGACGCGGGAAGCCGGCTTTCTTCGCGAACTCAGGGTCGGAGTGCAGCGGGTTGCGGTCGCCGCAGAGGCGATAGACCAGCGCCTGGTCGGGACGCGTCACGATGTCGATGGTCGTGTCGGGTGCGCGCGACGGGATCTTGTGCGGATCCGGCTGGGTCAGGTTCGGCCCGCCAAAGCCGCCGTCGCCGCGGGCGAAGCGCGAGGCGACCAGCGTTGCCAGCTTCTCGCCCTTCTCGTTCTTGAGCACGGTCTGGTGGCTGATGACGACGCCCTTGTCCTTGCCTTTATCGTAGACTTCGACAACGGAGGAATCGGCGGTGATGTGCGCGGCGACCGGCAGCGGCTGGTGGAAGGTGATGTCGCGCTCGCCGTCGACCACCATCACGCGGTTGAGGTTCATCTCGCCCGGACCCGCGCCCCACGCCGCAACGGACGCAAAGGTCGGCACCACCTTGAGCGGTCGCGGCGTCAGCGTGCCCTCGTTGACGAAGGCGAGCTCGTTTTCGTCCATCGGATCGGCGCCGAGGCCGATACCGTAGGCATAGAGCATCACTTCGCGGTCGGTGTAGGCATATTTCTGGCCGAGGTTCTTGAGGCCTTTGAGTTCGTCGTATCTGGCGGACATTTTTGTTGTTTCCTCCCGGCAGCTTCAGCTGAGCGGCGCCCATTGTTGCGCCCTCTCCCCTTGTGGCAGAGGGCTACAAGGTGCCCGCAACAAACTCGTTTGGGTGAGGGGTTCGCTCCTCATCGAACAATCTCTCTGTGGAGAGATACCCCTCATCCGGCGCTTCGCGCCACCTTCCCCCACAAGGGGAGAAGGGAAGAACTCGCCGCGCCTACTACGCCGGCGTGAAGAACGGCAGCGGCGCCCCGTCCGTCGGCTTGAACACCACCTTCACCTTCTGGCCGATCTTCAACGTCGTCAGATCGCAATCGACGAAATTGGTCTGGAGCGACGGCCCCTCCTTCAGCGTGACGTAGCCGATCGCGTAAGGACCGGTCGGCGACTTCCGCATCAAGCTGTAAGTGTAGATCGTGCCTTCGCCCGAAGACTCCTCCCACACCGTCTTGTCGGAGTAGCAGAACGGGCAGATCGCGCGGGGGAAGTAATGCGCTTCGCCGCAGGCGGTGCAGCGCTTGATCATGAACTTGCCCTCTTTGGCCGCGTCCCAGAACGCCGCTGTCTCAGGGTTCGTCACCGGGGCCGGATATTTCTTGGCTTCGCTCATCACACGCGCTCCAGAATCGCAGTCGAGGCGGCGTGGCGGACGCCGAGAAGCCCGCCGGTGCCGTGGGCGATGGCGAGATCGCAATTCTTGACCTGCACCTTCGGATGCGCCTCGCCGCGCAGCTGCCGCACGGCCTCGAGGATCTTGGTCATGCCGCCGCGGTTGACGGGATGGTTGCTGCAGAGGCCACCGCCGTCGGTGTTGAACGGCAGCTTGCCGACGCCCGAGATCAGATTGCCGTCGGCGACGAACTTGCCGCCCTCGCCTTTCTTGCAGAAGCCGAGGTCTTCGAGCTGCATCAAGACGGTGATGGTGAAGCTGTCGTAGATCGAGGCGTATTTGATGTCCTTCGGCGTGATGCCGGCTTCCTCGAAGGCACGCGGGCCGGACCAGATGCCGGCGGAGTAAGTGAGGTCGAGATCCTTGCCGCCGCGCGGGCCCTTCATCGCCTCGCCGTGGCCAATCAGTCTGACCAGCGGCTTCTTCAGACTTTTTGCGATCTCGGGCGTGGTCACGATCAGCGCGCCACCGCCGTCGGAGACGACGCAGCAATCCATGCGATGCAAGGGATCGGAGATCATCGGCGAGTTCAGGACGTCCTCGACGGTGACGACGTCCTTGAGCATCGCATGCGGATTGTATTGCGCGTGGTGCGAGGCCGCGACCTTGATCCAGGCGAGCTGCTCGCTGGTGGTGCCGTAGTCGTGCATGTGACGCATGGCACACATGCCGTAGGCATTGTGCGTGCTCGCGCCGTAAGCCGTCTCGAAATCGGCCTCGGCGCCGGCCGCGCGCGGCGGCATCGCCCCGGTACGCGGCTTGCCGGCCAGCGTGATCAGCGCGACCGAGCACTTGCCCGCGGCGATCGCTTCGGCGGCGTGGCCGAGATGGATGATGTAGGAGCAGCCGCCGGTCTCGGTGGAATCGACATGGCGGAGTTTCTTGGTGTTCAGGCCGAGATAATCGACCATCGGCCAGGCGCCGCCCGGGGCGTCGCCCGCGCAGAAATAGCCGTCGACATCGTCCTTGCTGAGCCCGGCATCCTCGATCGCGCCCTTGGCGACCTCGGCATGGAGCTGGGCGGTGGATTTGTCCGGCGCATGCCGGGTCGGGTGTTCGTAGATCCCGGAAATGTAGGCTTTGCCCTTGATGGTCAAATAAGGTCTCCGCTGGCGTTTCTCACTTCCAGTTTTTTCTGAACCGCTGCTGCCCTGTTGGCAAGCGCGGAAATATTCCGCCGGGCGAGAGAGCAGCGGGTTCGCGCAAATGGCCGAGGTGCGGTGGGAGGGCCTCTGCTTCCGGAATCGTCACGCGAGCGCAGCGAAGCAATCCAGGAATCTTTCCGCGGACGCATTTCTGGATTGCTTCGCTACGCTCGCAATGACGGGAACGACGGGCAGAACCCTAAAGGTGTTTTGCCCGACGGCACAAGCGGTTTCGTTTTATCGGAACACACTTTTCTGCGAAAACAACCCGATGCACAGTAGACCGGTGGTTGATTTCAAACAGGAATTTGGTGGGTGGATTAGCGAGTCCACCCACGAAAATTCTACTCCGCCGCGATCTGCCGCGGAGCCGGCGGCGGGTTCGCGAGGTCGGCGGCGAGCTGGGCGTAGCGGGCCTTGGCATCCGCTACGGCCTTCTCCTTCACCGGGCCGTAGCCGCGGATGCGGTCGGGCAACGACAGCAGCTCCACCGCGGTGTCGATCGTGAGCGGCGACAGCAGGCCGAGCACAGTGGCGACGTCCTTCTCGTAGCCGGTGATCAGATCGCGTTCGAGCTTGCGGTCGGCGCTGCGACCGAAGATGTCGAGCGGCGTACCGCGCAGGAACTTGAATTTTGCCAGCACGCGGAACACCGGAAGCATCCACGGGCCGAAGGCGCGCTTTTTCGGGCGGCCGAGCGCATCGACGCCCCTGCTGAGAATAGGCGGTGCCAGGTTGAAGTTGAACTTGAAGTCGCCCTCGAACTGGTCGCGGAGCTGCTTTTCGAACGCGCCATCGGTGTAGAGGCGCGCAACCTCGTATTCGTCCTTGTAGGCCAGCAGTTTCGCGTAGTTGACCGCAACGGCGCGCGTCAGCGCCTCGTCATAGCCGCCCTGCCTGGCGGCGTCGCTGACCTGGTCCACCAGCTTGCGGTAGCGCTTGGCCAGCCGGCCGTTCTGATAGGCGGTGAGATGCTTGGCGCGGTGCTCGACGAGTTCGTCGAGCGTCATGGCGTCCAGGGTCCTGGGCGCAACGGCCTCGTCCGTTCCCTTCAGCATATCGGCGAGGCGCTGGGGGTCGGCGACCGCGAGGCGGCCGAGGCGGAAGGCCTCCTTGTTCATCTTGATCGAGACGCCGTTGACCTCGATCGCCTGCTCGATCGAGTCCGCCGACAACGGCAAGAGGCCCTTCTGATAGGCGTAGCCCATCATCATCATGTTGGTGGCGATGCTGTCGCCGAGCAGCTGTTCGGCCGGCTTGGTGAAGTCGAAGAATACCGAATCCTTGTGCAGCGCGGTCTCCAGCAACCCGTTCAGCTTGCGGGTCTGGAAGTTGAAATCGCGGTTGAGGACGAAGTCGGCGGTGGGAATGACGTGGCTGTTGATGATGCCGCGGGTGCGGCTGCTGTCGCAGAGCGAGATGGTGTCCTTGGCAACCGCGACCACCTCGTCGGCTGCGAGCACGACATCGGCCGTGCCGGTGACGATGCGCGAGCAGGTCACCTCGGCCGGATGATCAGACAGGCGGACGTGGCTCAGCACCGCCCCACCCTTTTGCGCCAGACCCGACATGTCGAGGATCATCGAGGCCTTGCCCTCGATATGGGCGGCCATGCCGAGCAGCGCGCCGATGGTCAGCACGCCGGTCCCGCCGACGCCGCCGACGGCGATGTTGTAGGGCTTGTCCAGGTTCGGGCGCGATGCCGGCTCGGGCAGCGCGCCAATATCGCCGACGCCCGCCGGCGCGCGCTTGCGCATCTTGCCGCCGTCGACGGTGACGAAGGACGGGCAAAAGCCTTTGACGCAGGAATAATCCTTGTTGCAGGTCGACTGGTTGATCGCGCGCTTGCGGCCGAACTCGGTCTCCAGCGGCTCGACCGAAATGCAGTTCGATTGCACCGAGCAATCGCCGCAGCCTTCACACACCGCGGGATTGATGAGCACACGGCGCGCAGGATCCTCCATCGTGCCACGCTTGCGGCGGCGGCGCTTCTCGGCGGCGCAAGTCTGCACGAAGACGATGGCGGACGCGCCCTTGACCTTGCGCAGGGTTTTCTGGACCGCATCGAGCTCGTCACGGTGCGCGGTCTTGACGCCGGGCGCGATCTCGTTCGCCGGATAGGCGTCGGGATTTTCCGAGACCAGATAGATCTCGCGGATGCCTTCGCTGTGAAGCTGGAAGGTGATCTGCTGCGGCGACAATTCGCCGTCGACATGCTGGCCGCCGGTCATCGCGGTCGCGTCGTTATAGAGGATCTTGTAGGTGATGTTGGCGCCGGAGGCGATCGCCTGGCGGATCGCGAGGCTGCCGGAGTGGAAATACGTGCCGTCGCCGAGATTGGCGAACACGTGCTCTTCCTTGGTGAAGGGGGCAACGCCGACCCACGGCACACCCTCGCCGCCCATGTGTGTGAAGGTCTCGGTCGAGCGATCCATCCACAGGGCCATGAAGTGGCAACCGATGCCGGCAAAGGCGCGACTGCCTTCGGGCACCTTGGTCGATGTGTTGTGCGGGCAGCCGGAGCAGAAATACGGGGTGCGGGCGACAGGCGCGGTCGCCTGCATTTGCGACGCCTGGCGGCCGTTGAACCAATCGGCCTTGGCGCGCAGCATCGTTGCAATTTCGGGATTGAGATCAAGTCGAAGCAGACGCTCGGTGAGCGAGCTGGCCAGTGAGGCGACGCTGAGTTCTTCGGCAAAGGGGAGGAAGCGCTTGTCGTGGTCGTCCATCTTTCCGATGATCCGGGGACGGACATCGTCGCGCCAGTTGAACAGCTCCTGCTTCACTTGATTTTCGACGATCTCGCGGCGCTCTTCGATGATGAAGATTTCCTCGAGGCCCACGGCGAATTGCCTGACGCCTTCCGGCTCCAGAGGCCAGGGCATGCCGATCTTGTACAATCGAAGTCCGATCTTGGCGGCGACCTCGGGGGTGATACCGAGCTCGCGCAGCGCCTGACGGATATCCTCGTAGCTCTTGCCGGACGCCATGATGCCGTAGCGCGCGTTCGGCGAGTCCATCGTGATGCGATTGACCTTGTTGGCGCGCGCAAAGGCGATCGCGGCAAAGCCCTTGTAGTCCTGCAGGCGGCGGTCCTGGGCGAAGCGGTCGTCGGGCCAGCGCAGATTGAGGCCGCCTTCGGGCATCTCGAAATCGGTCGGGATCACGAACGGCGTCATCTCGTCGGTCAGGTCGATCTCGGCGGTGGTCTCCACCGTCTCCGTGATCACTTTCATGCCGACCCAGCAGCCCGAATAGCGCGACATCGCGATACCGAGAAGACCCATCTCGATCATCTCGTGGACGCTCGAGGGATAGAGATAGGGCATCAGCGCCGACATGAAGGCGTGGTCGGACTGATGCGGGACCGTCGAGGATTTTGCGCCGTGGTCGTCGCCGGCGAGACACAAGACGCCGCCGTTCTTGGCCGAGCCCGCGGCATTGCCGTGGCGGAAGACGTCGCCGCAGCGATCGACGCCGGGGCCCTTGCCGTACCAGATGCCGACCACGCCGTCATACTTGGCGCCGGGCGAGAGGTTGAGCTGCTGCGAGCCCCAGACCGCGGTCGCGGCCAGATCTTCGTTCACGCCGGGCTGGAACTTGATGTTGTACTGCTCGAGATGCTTGCGCGCGGCGAAGAGCTGCTGGTCGTAGCCGCCGAGCGGCGAGCCGCGATAGCCGGAGATGAAGCCCGCGGTGTTCAGCCCCGCGGCACGGTCGCGCCGGATCTGGGCCATCGGCAGGCGGACCAGGGCCTGAATGCCGGTCGTGAAAATATGTCCGGTGTCCTGGGTGTATTTCTGATCGAGACTGATCGGACCCTGGTTGATGCCCATTATGTCCTCTTCCGCCCTTTTGAGCGCTTGGCTGCTTAAGCCGTTGCCTGCCCGTTGTTTTTAGCTAGGGCGCGCCGACCATTTCCGCCACTCTATGTCGGATATTTCACGCTCCGCATCACAATTCTGGACCAAAGGCAGCGCCGGGTAAAAATCGCAATTTCGTGGCTGCATTGGCATCCGCGATTTTCATTTTGTGTCACCATACCCCCGCCGTCGCGCAACGAATTGACGCCCGGTCATCCGGGACGGCGTCGATGGGGCGCAGGAGAGGCTTTCGATGCGGACGATTCTGGCTGGCCTGGCTCTCGTGGGTCTGGCGTTGTGCAGTGCGGTTGCGAGCGCGGCCGTCGCTGCCGAGCCTTCACCGGAGCTGATCGCCACCGGCAAGGCGCTGGTGGAGGCCGGCGACTGTGCCGGCTGCCACACCGCCGATCCCGCCAAACCGTTCGCGGGCGGAAAGCGCATCGACACGCCGTTCGGCGCGATCTACGCGCCGAACCTGACGCCGGACCGCGACACCGGCATCGGCGGCTGGACCGACGCCGACTTCACCCGCGCCGTGCGCACCGGCGTCGCGCCCGACGGCTCGAACTATTACCCGGCTTTCCCCTACCCCTATTTCACGCGGATGACGAAAGACGACACACTAGCGATCCGCGCCTATCTCGGAACGCTCGCGGCCGTCACGAGCCGCAACAAGCCGCCGGAGCTACGCTGGCCGTTTAGCCATCGCGGCCTGATGCGGATCTGGAACATGGTGTATTTCAAGCCCGGGCTGTTCGAGCCGGACCAGAGCCAGAGCGCGGTGTGGAATCGGGGCGGCTATCTCGTCACCGGGCTCGGCCATTGCGGCGCCTGCCACACGCCGAAGAACTATTTTGGCGCGGACAAGCAGGCGCAGGCACTCGCGGGCAACGAGGTCGGCGGCTGGTACGCGCCACGGCTCGATGGCGCCGCCCGCACCGGGCTGAAATCGTGGAGCGTCGAGGACGTCACGGAATATCTTCAGAGCGGGCGCAACGCCAGGAGCCATGCCAGCGGGCTGATGGCAGAGGTGGTCGTCAACTCGACTTCGAAGATGAGCGATGCCGACGTGCGCGCGATCGCGGTTTACCTGAAGGACCTGCCGCCGGCGCGGCGTGAGACGATCGTGACGCCGCCTGACGATCCCGAGATGAAGGCCGGCCAAGCCGTCTACGCCAAGCTCTGCATCGCCTGCCATGAGGCCGACGGATCCGGCGCACCGCGCATCTATCCGCCGCTGCCTGCCAACGCGCTGCTGCAATCGGTCAATCCGTCCTCGACCTTGCGGATCATCCTCGACGGCGCCCACACCGTGACCACGCCGCGCGCGCCCAACACCGGGGAGATGCCGGCCTATTCCAACCAGCTCTCCGACCAAGAGGTCGCGGCGGTGACGAACTACATCCGCAACTCCTGGGGCAACGCCGCTCCGCTGGTGACGCCGGCGCAGGTCGCAAAGGCGCGGAAGCAGGAGCCGTAACGAACGAACCTCGCGCGGCCGCGACGGTACGCTCCCTCGCCCCGTTCTTGCGGGGAGAGGGTTGGGGTGAGGGGCTGCTTCGGCGACAATCGTGACACTTGGACTCGCGGAGAGCCCCCTCACCCGCCACGCTTCGCGCGTCGACCTCTCCCCGCAAGCGGGGCGAGGTAAGAAAGAAGACCTACCGCTCCTCCTCCTCCTCTTCCGTGAACACGAATTTCGGCATTTCCCATTTGTAGCGCACCGCCAGCAGGCGAAAACTGATGCCGAGGACGAACGTCAAAATGGTCCAGAGCTCGGCGTTCAGCTTGAGGCCAAAGGCGGTCGCATAGAACAGTCCCGTCACCACCGAGACACTGGCATAGAGCTCGGAGCGGAACAGCAACGGCACGTCATTGCAGAGCACGTCCCGCAAGACGCCGCCGGCGCAACCGGTCACCATGCCGGAGACGATGACGATCGGCAGCGTGGCATCCATCTGCCAGGCGATGTCGCAGCCGGTCATGGTGAAGACGACGAGGCCGATAGCATCGAGCACGATGAAGGCCAATTTCAGCCGGTGCACCAGCCGGGCCATCAGGATGGTGAGGAAGGCGGCGCCGCCGGCCAGTGCGAGGTAGATGGGATTTTGCACCCAGGCCAGCGGATAATGACCGAGAAAGAGATCGCGCAAGGTGCCGCCGCCGAGCGCCGTGATGCAGCCGAGGAAGCAGACGCCGAGCCAATCCATGCTGCGGCGGCCGGCAGCGAGCGCGGCCGTCATGCCTTGCGCCGCGACCGCGACCAGCGACAACAGATGCAGCACGCTATCGCTCGGCGGCAAGCTCCACATCGCTTTGTTCCCTTCCGTCAGCGGAGCTTACGCTTCAGGTTCCCCAGCGAACAGGTTCCCGATTCCCGCCGCGGGCGCAACATGCGACGAAAGCATTAAGGAGGGCGGAACAGAATCTCGCATCCACGGGTTGTCCCGCCGCAATAATCGAGGAGAACCAATCGATGGCTGACGACCGTTTTATCAACGATCCGTACCGCCCGAATCTCGCCGATGATGAGTATCGCAATGCGGCGCGACGGGATGCCCAGCTCCAGGTCGACCCGGAGCTTGGCGAAGGCCCCGCCTCCAGCGGCAAAGTAGCCCTGTTCGCCGTGGCCATCGCCTTGGTGCTGGGTGCCGTGTTCTACGGCCTGAACAACACCGGCACCAGCAACCAGGCGAGCACCACGCCGGCGACGCAGACCGCCCAGCAGGCGCCGGCTACCAATCCGGCTGCACCTCCCGGCATGCGCGACGTGACGCCGCGCACCAACACCGGGCCGGGCGTGACCACGGGCGCCGCGCCGAGCAAGCCGACCCCGGATACGCCCGCACCGGCCGACGGCGCGAAGTAACGATTTGCAACAATATGCGACAGCGGCGGGATTTCAGATCCTGCCGCTTTCGTTTGTCTTTAGCTGAACATCTTGTTGAGCTCGCCGCCGGGATAGCCGCTCGCGAGCTCCGCGAAGGTGCCCTTCTCCGCCATTTCTTTCGCGGCCCGCATGAAGCCGCCCCAGGCGGCGCGAGCGAGCGAACCGCCGACGCTGATCCGGCGCACGCCGAGATCGGCAGCTTCCTGCAATGACAGCCCGGAGCCGCCGATCAGCAGGTTGAATGGTTTGGGTGCGACAGCCTTCACCACCGCGGCGATGTCCTCGCGGCTCTTCAGGCCCGGCGCGTAGAGGCAATCGGCGCCGGCATCGGCGTAAGCGGTGAGCCGGTCGATGACGAGCTTGAGGTCGGTCACGCCCCACAGATAAGCCTCGCAGCGACCAACCAGCAGCGCGCCGCTATCGCCGATCGCCTTGCGCGACGCCTTGATGCGCTCGACTGCGAGCGCGCGCTCGTAGATCGGCTTGTCCTTGTCGCCGGTGGAATCCTCGATCGACAGGCCGGCAACGCCGGTGCGCACACAGCGCTCGACATTGTCCGCGACCTTGTCCGGCTCGACTGCAAAGCCGCCTTCGAAATCCGCGTTCACCGGGATGTCGACGGACGTGCTCAATGCCGCCAGATGCTGACATACGTCCTCGACGGAGACGTGGTTGTCGGCCTTGCCGATGGTCCAGGCAAAGCCCGCACTCGACGACGCGAGTGCCTTGAAACCGAGGTGCTGCAACGCTTTCGCGCTGCCGACGTCGACCGGATTGGGCAGGATGAAGCAGCCGCTCTCGTGCATCTTCCTGAAGGTCGCGCGCTTGTCAGCAGTTGTCACGTGCATGTTTCTCTCCCTTGTTGGCCGCGCAGAGATGGGGACGTGCCGCGGCGCGCGCTAGTGCGCATCGTGCACCGCGCGGCTATCCTTCGGCGCCTGCTCGCGATCATTCATGCTGTAGTCACGGATGACGCTGGCGATACGCAAATGATAATCGGCGAAGATTTTCGCGCGGCCCTTGGCCTGGGTGCGGCGGTGCTCCATCGTGTTGCGCCAGGCTTGCACGGCCGCCTCGTCCCGCCAGAACGACACCGACAAGATTTTGCCCTTGTCGGTCAGGCTCTCGAAACGCTCGACCGAGATGAAGCCGTCGATGGTTTGCAGGATCGGCTTGAGGTCGGCCGCGAGGTCGAAATAATCCTGGCGGTGTTCCGGCTTCGGCCAGACCTCGAAGATCACGGCGATCATGGGCGTCTCTCCTGTCGTTGATGGCCTACAATATCACTTACAAGACCACTTGGCGCAGAAACGTGCGCTCTTCCGCGAGGATGAATTTGTGCTCCTCGGCGAAGTGGAAGTTCGCCATGCCTTCCGTATCCTGACGCAGCCGGGCGCGATAAGCCTCATACGCAGCGAGACTCTCGAAGGTGATCAGTGCAAACGCGATGTTGTTGGTGCCCTCGTGCGGCATGAAATAGCCGATCAGATCGCCACCGCATTTCGGGATGATGGTGAGCCAGCGCTTCGAATACTCCTCGAACTGCGCGCGCTTGAAGGGATCGAGCTGGTAGCGAATGAAGACGGTGACGGACATCTAAGTTTCCTCTTCCTTGTTTGCGCGAGCGAAGCGACAGCTCCTCATCCTGAGGAGCTTGCGCAGCAAGCGTCTCGAATGACGAAGGCTCCGCCGGTGGCCTCGCCCTTCAAGACGCGCGCAAGAGCGCGCTCCTCGGGGTGAGGATCGAGATTTCAGTTTTGCTACGCCGTTCGCTCGCGATGACGTGTATGTAGCACCACGCTACGCGCTTGCCCCACCGCAATGCTTCGGCTACCATCGAAGCATGAAATCAGGCCCAGACATCGCCATGATCGCCTCGCTCGTCGGCGATCCCGCACGCGCCAACATGCTCACGGCGCTGATGAACGGCCGCGCGCTCACCGCGAGCGAGCTGGCTCAGGAGGCCGGCATCACGCCGCAGACCGCGAGCTCGCATCTTTCCAAGCTCGAGGCCGGTGGCCTGATCGAGCCGGAGAAGCAAGGCCGCCACCGCTACTATCGCCTCACCGACGACGACGTCGCCGGCGTGCTGGAGGGCCTTGCGGGCCTCGCCGCACGGACCGGCCACATGCGCGTGCGCACCGGGCCGAAGGATCCGGCGTTGCGGCGAGCGCGGATCTGCTACGACCATCTCGCCGGCGATCTCGGCGTGCAGATGCTCGACACCCTGCGCGCGAAAAACCTGGTCAAGCAGAGGAAGCAGGAGATCGAGCTGACGGCGGATGGCGAGCGCTTCCTGGCGAAGCATCTGCAGATCTCGCCCGACATGCTCACCCATCCCCGCCGCCCCGTGTGCAAGGCCTGTCTCGACTGGAGCGAGCGGCGCCACCATCTCGCCGGCACGCTGGGCGCCGCCATGATGCAGCGTTTTGCCGAGCTGAAATGGGCCGCGCGCGACGCTACGCCCGGCAGCCGCGTGGTGAATTTCACCCGAACCGGCGAGAAGCAGTTTGCCGCGTTGTTCGGTGACGGGCGGGACTAGACACAACTCCGTGTGAACGACGTCTCTCGTCGCGGCCGGGCTTGACCCGCGGCCGTCCACGTCATTATGCGAACCATCGTTCCATGACCCTCAGAGACTCCATGAACCGCTTCGCTTGGGCCGCGCTCGTCGCCGCCCTCATCGCCTCTCCGCTCACCTCCACCCGCGCCGCCGACACCGCCCCGCGCGAGCCTTACGGCATCGCGCTCGAGGGCTTTGCCTATCCCTATCCCGTGCACGTGCTGCCTCTTGTCAATGATGGCGAGCAGCTCAGCATGGCCTATATGGACGTGCCGCCTGCGCAGCCGAACGGCCGCACCGTCGTGCTGCTGCACGGGCGCAACTTCCCGTCGAGCTACTGGGCGCCTGTTATCAAGATGCTGAGCGAGGCCGGTTACCGCGTCGTGGTGCCGGACCAAATCGGCTTCGGCAAATCCTCCAAGCCGGCGGGCGAGCTGCATTTCGACAATCTGGCGCGCAACACCATCGCGCTGCTCGATCACCTCGGGGTCGACAAGGCCGAGATCGTCGCCCATTCGCTCGGCGGCATGCTGGGCGTCCGCATCGCGCGCGCCTATCCCGACCGCGTCGCTCACCTTGTTCTGACGGCCCCGATCGGGCTGGAAGACTACCGCCTGTATGTGCCGCCGACGCCGACCGAGAAGATCATCGAGACCGAGGACAAGCTCACGGCCGATGGCTATCGCAAGCAGCTGCAGACCAATTACGCGATCAAGCTGCCGGCGGAGGCGATTACGCCGTTCATCGATGCCCGCTTCAACATCAAGGGCAGCCCTGATTATCCGCGCTGGCTGCGCGCCTTCGTCAGTTCCGGCCAGATGATCTATCGCGAGCCGGTGGCGCACGAGGTCGCACTGATCACCGAGCCGACGCTGTTCATCATGGGTGCCGACGACCACAACGCACCGGGCCGGCCGAACGCGCCGGAGTCGCTGCGCGCGAAAATGGGAGAGAACGCCGAGCTGGCGAAGGCACTCGCCGCGAAGATGCCGAATGCGCGGGCCGAGGTGATCCCGGACACCGGCCATCTCGTCTTCCTGGAATCACCGGAGAAGTACAAGGAGCTGGTCCTGGGCTTTCTCGGCCGCTAGCGACATTGCTGTCGTCCGGAGCCGCGTGCGGGGAATGTTCATGCCGCATTCAGGTCATGATTGGCAGATTTGGCTCGCGTCGTGTCGGCATGTTGCGAATTTTAACGTGTCGAATCGTGTCTTTTGATTCATGGTGCGCCGAAAGCGCCAAGCCCTCCTAGAAGCTGCCCCAATCCTGCCCGCAAAACCTCCCCAAGGACGAGAAGGAAGATCAAATGAAATACCTGTTTGCCGCCGTGATGCTCGCCAGCGCGGTCGTTGGTTTCAGCGAGGCGGCCAGCGCCGCCGGCGGTTGCGGCCCCGGCTGGTATCGCGGCGCCTATGGCGGCTGCCGCCCGATGCGCGGTCCGGTCGTTGTCCGCCCGGGTCCGATCGTGGTTGCGCCAGCCCCTGTCGTGGTCGTGCCGCGCGCGCGCGTGTGCCCCTACGGCTTCCGCTGGTACGCCGGCCGCTGCCGCCCGTTCTGATCTCGTTCTTCGCATAGCGAAATGGCCGCGCGGCGAAAGCCTGCGCGGCCATTTTCTTTTTGAGTGATCTTCCCCCAAAAAAGTGGACATGGATCAAGCCGATTTTAGCTCCATCTCGACCGGGCTGATATAGCCGATGGC
>NZ_JBVVPN010000071.1:19954-25250 GCF_055811035.1 Bradyrhizobium sp. MI1.10 | reverse complement strand
ACCAGCCGGAAGATGTTATCCAGGATCTTGGCGTTGTTCGGCTCCTGCTCGAACTTCACCAGCTGATTGTCCACGGTATCCAGGCTCTCACTGGTTTCCGTCAAAAACTCCCGCAACAGATCATCCATGAAAACAGGCCTTCATACAGGGAGGGCGCGCACACAAGACGTGATGCGCCAATTCGGAATGGGGCCAGCTTCACCGCAAAGCGTTTAATATTGGTTGAGTATGTGGAAAAGAACGGAATCAACAAAGAGATAAGGCGCTCCGGACAAGCCGAAGCGCCTTGTAAAGATTCGATTAACGTTTGAGAGCGGCTTCGTGTCTACGACGCGATGATGGTGATGGCCTCGCCTTCGTGCGCGAGCCTCACGGTCAGCCCGCAAGCCTCTGCCAACAGCCGCGTATAATAAGGCTGGATCGCGTGCGCATCCGCGGCCGGGCCGCGCTCGCCGCTCAGGAGCTCGGAGATGTTCTGCGGCAGGCGCGCATTATGTCCGATCGCGGTGATGCGGAAGCTCATCGTCTCGCCCTCGCCGATCGGATCGATCGTCAGCGTGCCGCCGCGCGGGATCGTGTGCTGCGAAACGACCAGCATGTTGAGCAGCAGCTTGACGCGATTCTTCGGCAGCAAGATCCGCGGCAGATTCCAGGTAATCGAGCACTTGCCGTCCTCGATGTGGCCGCGCGCCATGGTCTGGGCATCGCCGAGATCGATCTGCGCGCCGGACGAGCCGGCCGCACCAAAGGCGAGGCGGCAGAACTGGAGGCGGGCGGAGGCGGTTTTCGCGCTCTTGCGTATCAAGTCGAGTGCGAACTCGCGGTCGTCGGGCTTGGGATCGTCGTCGAGCACTTCGAGCCCATTGACGATGGCGCCGACAGGGCTGATGAGATCGTGGCAGACCCGCGAGCACAGCAGCGCAGCGAGTTCGAGCGCATCTGGAGCGGCGACGGTAGCGGGTGACGAAGCGTCAGACATAAAGGGTTCCTGGAATTGCACGGCGCGGACGCGGCGAATCAAGCATGCTTGACGAATGCCGCAGGTTCTAACATTCGCAAGCCCGTGGCAGCTAGCTTGCGATCGGTTCGAAGCGGCCCTAATGCCGCGGCGAATCACTCGCGTAGGGATGGAATTACCGATGAATGAGGCATGCAGGTGAAGCGGATCATCGACGGCGCGGCCGCCTCCCACCTGATGGAGCCGCTCACCGCGCTGGTGGTGAAGGCGGGCGCAGCCATCCTCGCGGTCAACCGCACCGCGATGCGGGTCGACGGCAAGCAGGACGGCTCGCCGGTGACCGAGGCCGACCTTGCCGCCGACCGCATCATCGCGGACGGGCTGGCGCAGCTTGCGGGCGACATCCCGACGCTCTCGGAAGAGCAGACCCAGCTCGCCTCGCCGCCGTTCCGCGACAGCTTCTTCCTGATCGACCCGCTCGACGGCACCAAGGAGTTCGTGGCCGGGCGCGACGAGTTCACCGTCAACCTTGCCCTCGTGACATCGGGCGTGCCGCTGCTGGGTATCGTCAGCGCCCCGGCACTCGGGCTGCTCTGGCGCGGCATCGTCGGCCGCGGCGCCGAGCGGGTCAGGTTTGACGGCGCGACCATCTGCGCTGCCGAGCCGATCCATACCCGCAAGCTGCCGCCCCTGGGCGAGCCCTGGATCGCGGCGGTGAGCCGCTCGCATGGCGATCCCAGAACCGAGGCGTTCATCGATCACCGGCCCAATGCCGTCAGAAAGACGGTCGGCTCGGCCGTGAAATTCGGCCGGATCGCGGAAGGCAGTGCCGACATCTATCCCCGCTTCGGGCCCACTTGCGAATGGGACGTCGGGGCCGGCTACGCTGTCGTGACCGCGGCCGGCGGCAGCGTGACCGACGGCAAGGGCGGCGCGCTCCGCTTCGGCGAGCGGCACGATGCCGGCTTCATCATCCCGGAGTTCATCGCCTGGGGTGACCCGCAGGCGGCAAGACTCTGACGTCGTGAAGGGGCCTACTGGCTGAGCTTGTCCTCGAGGGCCGGCCAGCGCTTGCCCACCTCGTAGAGGAAGCGCTCGGGATTGGCGGCGAAGGCGTCGCGATTGGCTTCCCGGCTGAACAGATAGAGCCGCTGCGCCGCGATCCCGAAGAAACGGGGGTTACCGGCGATGGTGACGCCCCGGGCGATATCGACCGGATCGTAGCCGCCGAACTGCGGCCCGTAGACCTCGGGATGGGCGAGGAAAGAGGCCCGGTTGCCCTCGTTCCGAAAGCGCCAGACCGCGCCCCACAGGTTCGCCTCGAACTCGGCCGTCCCCTGCACGGCCGCGCCATCGACGAAATAGGCCACGGGGTCGAAGCCCTCGATCGCCACGCCGCTGAAGCGGTTGACGACGATCCGCTCGGTGGTGGCCGCCTGTGCCGGCAACCCCATGCAGAGGATCCAAATGCCCGACAGCATGCAGACCAGAAGGCCGATCAAGGCAATTCCGGGGCGCAAAGGGCTGGCTTCCTGCCGTTCTGCCGTCATAGTTGCTGCGGATAACATCCGAGTCGAGGGGACATCCGGCGCAACCTAGAGCCGTGCCTGTTGGCGTCAGGTTAAGGAAGCGACCGGATTCGATACCAGGGGTTCTTTTATGACTTTCGCATCACGCCTTGCCGCAGTCGCGCTTGCCGCGATGGTCGGGTGGATCATTCCGGCTTCCGCCCAGCAGCCGCCGCCGCCCGATTTGCCGCCGCCGCAGCGGACCCAGACGCCCAGCACCTATGGGCCGGACGAACTTGTGAACGCCGGCCACCGCTTCTTCGGCAACGTCTCGCGCGGCCTCGCCTCGATCATCGAGAAGGCGGTCAGCCAATGGGGCCTGCCCAACGGCTATATCCTCGGTGAGGAAGGATCCGGCGCTTTCGTCGCCGGCCTGCGCTACGGCGAAGGCACGCTCTACACCAAGAACGCCGGCGACCTCAGGGTCTACTGGCAGGGTCCCTCGCTCGGCTTCGACTGGGGCGGCGACGGCGCGCGCACCATGACGCTGGTCTATAATCTGCCCGCCACCAACGCGATCTACCAGCGCTTCGCCGGCCTCGACGGCTCGGCCTACATCATCGGCGGCTTCGGCATGACGGCGCTCACCGCCAACAACATCGTGCTGGTGCCGATCCGCTCGGGCCTCGGCCTGCGGCTGGGAGCCAATATCGGCTATTTGAAATTCACCCCGCGCGCGACCTGGAACCCGTTCTAGCGTTCCGCTTTCCCCTCCGGCGACGGATCAAGGTTAACAACATGTCGGGGCTGGCTTTTTGCCGGCCCCGCATGCAATGTCCTTGGTAAATTTTTCCTTAGCTTTGGGAGTTCTGGCCCATGGTCGAACCGATCATGTACCTGGCGATCGGTTTCCTGCTCTCGATGCTGTGCGGGCTTGCGATCGTGCCGCTGGTGCATAACCGCGCCGTGCGCCTGACCACGCGCCGGCTCGAGGCCGCCACGCCGTTGTCGATGGCCGAGATCCAGGCCGACAAGGACCAGCTCCGCGCCGAGTTCGCCATGTCGGCGCGACGGCTGGAGATGAGCGTCGACCAGCTCAAGAACAAGACCACGAGCCAGCTCGCCGAGCTCGGCAAGAAGAGCGACGCCATCAACCGCATGAAGATCGAGCTCGGCGAGAAGAACGCCACGATCTTCGCGCTGGAGGCGCGCGAGAAGGCGGTGAAGGAGCAGCTCCGCGCCACCGAAGAGGAATTCAACACCAAGACCGCAGCCCTGCGTGCCGCCGAGCTCGCGCTGACCGACAAGCAGGGCGAGCTCGCAAAGATCAATTCCGAACTGTCCGACCGCTCGATGATGGCGGAGAGCCGTCAGGTCGAGCTGGTTGTGGTCCGTGCGCAGATCGAGGAGCTGAAGAACCGCGTCGGCGACGCCGAAAAGGAATTTGCCGCGACGCAGGCGCGGCTGGCGCAGGAGCGCACCGAATCCGAGACCGCCTCGCGCGAGCTCGGCGACGCCCGCGGCCGGGTCGAGAATCTGAGCCAGCGCGTCACCGATCTCGATCGTCAGCTCATCGTGCAGGTGAAGGAGGCCGAGATGCTGTCGGGCCGCGTCGGCGACCTCGAGGGACGCCTCGCCACGCAGGGCAAGCTGCTCGCCGAGCGCGACTATGAGAACAACCAGCTCCGCCAGGCCAACGAGGGCAACGAGCGCACCATCAAGGAGCTGCGCGTCGAGATCGCGGCCTTGAGCGGCGGTAAATCGTCGGCCGCGATGGAATCGATCCGCGCGGAAAAGACCGCGCTGGAGGAGCAGCTCCGCACCGCCCGCGACGAGCGCGCCAAGCTCCAGCGCGACATCAACGCGATCCAGCAACAGGCCGAGAGCTCCTGGGCGACCGAGCGGATGGAGAACGCGCTGCTGCGCGAACGCATCAACGACATCGCCGCCGAGGTGGCCAAGCTCGCGATGCAGCTCGAAGGACCGAACTCGCCAATCGAGGCCCTGCTCGCGGCGGAGGCCGGCCAGCCGCCGAGGCCGGCGCCGCGCCCGGCCAATGACGCCCCGACCAACGGCACGGCCGCAGGCACCCTGCCCGAAGGCGGCGGAACACTGGCCGAACGCATCCGCGCGCTCCAGGCCCACGCCTCCCGCGCCCGCCAGCAGGGCGCGTAAGCCGCCCCAATACAGTCTGACCGCTGAATTGCGGGTCCGGGGAGAAGGTTTTCCGGTCCGGCAGCGCCTCGAAACTTGACACCTTCGGCCCGCACTTCTAAATCGCGGGCTCCAAAGCGTCGGCGGCCGAAACTCGGGTCGCCTGCATGATGGTTTCGGGTGCATAGCTCAGCGGGAGAGCGTTCCCTTCACACGGGAGAGGTCCAAGGTTCGATCCCTTGTGCGCCCACCATCCACCTTCCTGAACCCTGCTGATTGTGGACCTATCGTCGACACACAGTGGCGTGTCGGGACCGTCTCAATCACAAAATGTCGAAAACAACCCCATGCACAGTAGCCGGCATCAGTCGGATCAATGGGTTACAACCATGCTATTTTTCCGAAATCGGATTTGACTCGTCGGGCAAAACACCGGCATGATGGCATCGTCGCGGTGGCCTGAGCGGGAGTATTGGGCCATCGCCCTTGGGGCACTAGCTCTTTGTTTTGCGCATGATCTCCCCTCGTCATTGCGAGCGTAGCGAAGCAATCCAGAGTCTTTCCGCGGAGACAGACTGGATTTGGTATGGGGGCGCGCCAATACCGGGGCAAGGGGGGGACCCCCCCCGCCGGCCCCCCCCCCCCCACCACCGGGAAACCCCCCCCCCCCCCCCCC
>NZ_JBVVPN010000071.1:16923-19944 GCF_055811035.1 Bradyrhizobium sp. MI1.10 | reverse complement strand
GCCACTGAGCCCCCCGCGTATTCGGGCGCGTCGCGATCAAACCCCGTGTCTTCCCGCGGACACACCGTGCTGGGCTGCGCTGCGCTCGCAATGACGGAGCAAGGGGTGAGACCGCGCCGGCTGACGCGCACGCCTCCTCGAGCTTCAAGCCGTCCGCGCCGGCCGCCAAGCCGCGTAGAGACCGACCAGGGTTCCGATGGCAACCAGTGCTGCGGCCAGCAGCAGCTGCAATTCCCCGTCGTCGGTGGTGCCTACGGACGACACAAGTCTGCTCACGACGACGAACAGAACGCCCACGGAGGCTGCTGCCCCCACGCCGAGATAAGCGAGTTCGCGCGTCAGGTTGCGGCCGAGGAGTCCGAGCGCCGTGAAATACATCGCGCAGGCGTTGGGATGAACGAACAGGGCAATGCGCGCGTAAGGGCCGTAGGCGTCGAGGAGGGACTCACAGCGGTTCAGTGCCGCCTTTGAGGCAACCCGCTGCAACAGCGGTCTGAAAAAGCGAGCCTGTCCGTAACTCAGGACGGCGCCCGCGATGATGGCCAACCACGCCACGATGAAGACGGGGACGTCCGCGGGCTTCGGATTGAGCGCTACGGACATCAGGATAAGAGCGGTTCCGGGAAAATAGCCAAAATACGGGAAGACCGACTCGAGTAGCACGCAGACGAATATGAAGACCGGAAACCACGACGAACCGGTTGCATCCTGGACGACGGCGTTCAAGTCGAACAGATCAGTCTTGTACAGGACGAGGTACATGCACATGGCCAATCCGGCCAGCGCGTAAAACGGCAACGCCCCCGACAGAAACCGCCTCATCCAGCTATCGCGCCTTGTTGCGCGGACACAGCGGAAACCATCGATAAACGCCCCCTACCCAATCGACAAAATCTCGATCTCCTGCGCACCCGATCCCACGACATCTCCGACCGCCTTCCCCATCAACGACTTTGCCACCGGCGCCACGAACGAGATCGTGCCGGCCTTGGGATCGGCTTCGTCCTCGCCGACGATGCGATAGGTTTGCACGCGGCCATCGGCGCGGCTGAAGGTCACCGTGCTGCCGAAGGCGACGACATCAGTCGAGGCCGGGGCGGGAATGACCTGCGCCGTGCGCAGCCGTTCGGTGAGATAGCGGGCGTCACGCAAGGGCACCGCCGATTGCCGTCGCTTTTCGTTGACGTCCTCGATCGCCTGCGCAGCTTCATAGGCTTCGCGTGCGTCCTGAAGCTGCCTTTGCAGCGCCTGCAAGCCTGCTTCCGTCACGAGGTTTGGATGCGGCGAGATCGGCCGATCCGGCAACAGCGTCTCGGCGGCGGTTTCCGCGCTCTCTTCTTTGGTAAAGGCAACGCTCAAGTCGAAATTCCTGTCGAACTGTTCGGGCTCATGGCCAGGATCATATCTCAAGTTCGACGAAACGGCGCAGCTTGAAGACGATGTCCGGCATGGCCTGGCGGAACCGCGTGGCATCCCGGAATGTGGTCGAGAACGGCGCGAAGGTGATCATCGCATTCCAGTGCCTGTAACCGTAGACCGTGACGGAGGCACCGGTCGCCGGAAAATTCTCCAGCTTGCGCAGCTCGCCCAGGACGAGATCGGCGATCGCTTCAGCAGGCAGCAACTGCTTGCCATCAGGCGTCGTAGCGATCTTCGCGGGCGGCTCGACCGGCTTCGCGGCAGCCGCCGCCGCACCGGGCGCGTTCTCGGAATTGTTCTCTGCGTTGTTCTCGGCCTTGGCCGGCGGCGTATCGGCCGCGGGCGGCTCGGCCAGCTCAAATCCGTTCGTCGGCGCTGTCGGCGGCGGAACCTCGATGAGCGGCGGCGGCACAATACTGTCTGCGGCGCGCCTGTTGCCTCCCAGGATGCTGCTGATCATGGCCACGAGGCCAGCATCCTTCACGTCGTCACTCATTACTCCCCCTAGGCTTCGGCCTACTCTAGCACCGCTCGCGCGGACCGCCACTGGGGATGTATGGCCGGATTCCGCCCGGCCAAGGTCCTATTTTGACGCGATGGCACCGGCGGTGCGATGCCCGATCACGCCGCGCCGCCGTGCGATCCGTCACTGCTTATCGAACGGAATGTATTGCTGGTACTGCTTGGGCACCGAGCTGCGGTAGCGCGCGGGCACCGTGCCGCTGTCGACCGAGTGATCGATCTCCTGCTGCCGCGTCATCTTCTTCTTCGCCGGCTTTTTCGACGCACTCTTTTTGGAGTCGGTCGGCTGGCTGGAAGCGTCATTGGTTGCGCCCGGCGCGGTCGTCGTCGCTGCCGGCGCGGCGGTTGTCGTCGCAGGCGCCGCGGTTCCGGCGGCGGCTGGTGCGCCCTGCGCCAACGCGAGCGGTGTCTGCATGAGAAGCGCCAGCGCTGCTGTCGCAGCCAGCAAGTATGATTTCTGCATTAGAACCTCCAAAATACCTGATCCGAATAAGGCAAGCGTAGTTCTCCGGGATCGACGCGTGCAAGTCCGTTCACGATAGGCTCGAACCCCACCGTGAACTGTGGCCGAGATCACATTGCCGGCGGCAGGCTGCGTCATGATGTGCCTTGTCGCGAACGCAAGGCATTCTGGCGACACCAACACAGGCATGACTGCGCAACAGACGAGCCAGGCTCGCTGACATTCCCACCCACTCGCTCTCGAAGGAGACTGACATGCGTCGCACCATCCTCACTCTCGCATCGCTCGCGGCCCTGCTCGCCGTAGCATCCCCGGCCGCCCAGGCACATCCTGCGAACGATCGATATTGCATCCAGGGCCGCTCGTGGGGTTACCCCGGCAATTGCCAGTTCGCCAGCTATCAGCAGTGCCTCGCCACCGCCTCCGGCACATCGTCTTATTGCGGCATCAACCCGCGCTACGCGTTCTCGCAGCAGCGCGACTACTGACGAATTGGCGGCGTGGGGGGGGGGGGGGGGGGGCCCGGCCCCCGGGGGGGGGGGGGGGCCGCCCCCCCGCCCCGCCCCCCCCCCGGGACCAGGAGGGGGGCGCCCCCGCGCCGGCCGGCCGCGCGGGGG